>RFYK01000001.1 GCA_009925585.1 Betaproteobacteria bacterium
GAGTTCGTGGGCACAACAGGGGCTGTCAGCAGGCAGGGGCGGGGCGGGGTGGATGCTGGTGTGTGAGAGCGTTTGCAGTGACGGGTTCATCGGCAACGCGGTCAAGGCTTGCGTCCAAGGGTTGACGCTTTGGGCTTGCTTGTTGCCTTTCAAACTCGGCCACAAGGCATAGGCCACCACATGCACAGTTGCAGAATCACGGGTTGTCATGCAAGGGATTGTGCCGTGGTGCCACAATCTGAGGAAATGACTCCAATCCAATGGCCTTTTGAATGGTTGATTGGCTGGCGCTACACCCGCGCTGGCCGTGCTGCACGGCGCAACCGGTTCATCTCTTTCATTTCCTCTGTTTCCATGCTGGGCATCGCGCTGGGTGTGGCGGCGCTCATCATCGTGTTGAGCGTGATGAACGGTTTTCAAAAAGAAGTGCGCGATCGCATGATCGGGGTGTTGTCGCACATCGAAGTGCTGGCCTACACCAGCCCTTCGCTCAATGACGTGGCGACGTTGGAACAACCGTTGAAACAACATCCGCAGGTGGTGGCGTTCGCACCGTTTGTCATGTCACAAGTGTTGATGGCGCAAGGCGAAGACATGCGCGGCGCCATGGTGCGTGGTATCGACCCGGCACAAGAAGGTGGTGTGACGGACGCGGTCGCGCAAATGCATCCGGAGATCTTGGCCCAACTGAAACCGGATTCGTTTTCGGTGGTGTTGGGGACCGAACTGGCGCGGCAACTTGGCGTCAAGCCCGGTGAACAAGTGACCTTGATCGCGCCGGGTGGGCAAGTCACGCCGGTGGGTGTGGTGCCGCGTTTGAAACAATTGAACGTGGTGGGTTTGCTCGACACCGGTCACTTTGAATACGACGCCAGCTTGGTGTTGATCCATATCAGCGACGCGCAACGCATTTTTCGGCTTGAGGGCCCCACGGGATTGCGGGTCAAGCTCAAAGACCCGCAACAAGCCCGCGAAGTGGCTGCAGCGTTGGCGCCGCAGTTGGGTGCAGATGTCATGGTGCGTGATTGGACCCGTGCCAACCGTACTTGGTTTGCCGCCGTGCAAATTGAAAAACGCATGATGTTCATCATCCTCACACTGATCGTGGCCGTGGCTGCGTTCAATTTGGTGAGCACTTTGGTCATGACCGTCACGGACAAGCGGGCTGACATTGCCATTTTGCGAACCTTGGGCGCCAGCCCGGTCAGCATCATGGGCATCTTCGTGGTGCAAGGGGCGTTGGTTGGCGTGATTGGCACCTTGTCTGGCTTGCTCTTGGGCTTGTTGGTGGCATTCAACATTGGCAGCATCGTCCCGGCCATTGAACGGGCATTGGGTGCGAGCTTTTTGCCGCGTGACGTGTACCTGATCAGCCGCATGCCCAGCGACCCGCAATGGGCTGACATCGGGCCGGTGGTGATCATTGCATTGGTGTTGGCGCTGGCTGCCACGCTCTACCCGAGTTGGAGAGCGAGTCGCATCGACCCGGCGGAGGCATTGCGCCATGAATGAGCCAGTGTTATCAGCCGAAAGTTTGGGCCGCCGTTTCCATGAGGGCGACATCGATGTCACGGTGTTGCAAGGCGTCGATTTACACATCCATGCCGGCGAGACGCTGGCGGTCGTGGGTGCATCCGGTTCAGGCAAAAGCACGTTGTTGCATTTGCTCGGGGGCTTGGACACACCAACCACCGGCAGCGTCCAATTGCTTGGTCAGGCTTTGCGGGGTTTGGACCCCGCCGCGATCGGGCGGTTACGCAATCAGCACTTGGGGTTCATCTACCAGTTTCACCATTTGTTGCCTGAGTTCAATGCGTTGGACAACGTGGCCATGCCTTTGTGGATTCGACGCATGCCGCGCGCTGAAGCGGCCATCCAAGCCCAAGCCATGCTGCAAGCCGTGGGATTGGCAGACCGGGTCAAACACACGCCTTCCGAGTTGTCTGGTGGTGAACGTCAACGGGTGGCGATTGCGCGGGCTTTGGTCACGCACCCGGCGTGTGTGTTGGCCGATGAACCCACCGGCAACCTTGACCGCAGCACCGCGGACAAGGTGTTTGAATTGATGCTGCACTTGGCCAAACAACAAGGCACGGCATTTGTGGTGGTCACGCATGACGAAACATTGGCAGCGCGTTGTGACCGGCAGATGCGATTGGTGGCAGGGCGTTTACAGCCCTGAAGGCAGTTCAGTCTTTGCCGTGTTGAGGGGAGCGTGGTCCGTGCAACATGCCACCCGCGCGCGGTGAGAGCAACCGGGCACTGGCGATCTTGGAAATCCCATAAGCGGGATTGCCCACCTGACTGGCCAATTGGTGGATGACCGAACTGACCAGCACACCCAACAAGCCGTTGCTGTTGTCACGTCCTTCTGCGTCTGACGCACTGGCTTTGCCTTCCCATAGCAAAACGCCGGAGCGGGCGTCGACCAACCGAGCTTTGGCCACCACCAAGGTTTGGCTGTCGATCACCACATAGCTGCTGCCATATTTCTCCAAGGTGATGTAGAGCACGGCATCGGCACCAAAAATACTTTGCAATTTGGGAAGGGGTGCGGCATGGATGTCGTCCGGCATGGACAAGCCGTTTTCCTTGAACGTGGCATCGACCATGGCCACAGGAAACACGTAGTAACCGGCTTCTGACAAAGGCAAGGTCACGGTGGACAAGAAACTGAGGCTGCCACGGATGTCTGGCGACAAGTTGATCGGTGGCAGCACCAAAATGGAACCGGGGTTGCTTTGCTTGAACGCAGATTGGTCGACTTTCGGCGGTGCGGCACAACCCACCAACAGCACGGCGAGCAACATCGCCATGGGTTTGATCATGGACTTCAACGTATGGCGGCTCATGGTTTTCTCAATTGATTCAAAGCGAAATCCATGTAGGTTGCAGATTCCGGGAAGTGTTTTTTCTCGGCTTCGAAAGCCATGGCTGCTTGATCGGTTTGTCCGGTTTGAAAGTACAAGTAACCCATGTGTGCCCGAAAACCGGGGGGCAGCGCCTTGCCTTTGGACACTGCTTTTTGTTGCTCTTCTTGCAGTTTTTGCAACTGTTTGTCGGGCGATGCATTGCCCGATTCGATTTGAAAACCTTCGTAAATTTGGTCTGGGTAACTGCCCCAGTGGTAGAGCATGTTGTCTTTGGATGCGCAGGCACCCAGCAACACCAACAGCGCAATGCACCAGCGTCTTTTCATGCTCATGAACCGCGCTTCCATTTGCCTTGGTCCACCCCAATGACGAGTTTGTTGACCCCTTCGCGGATGGCCAAGTCCAGCACCTTGCCGGTCAGCGTGGCGTCGTAACTGGCGGTGCCGCCAAAGCCGATCACTTCGCGGTTGGAGAGGGCATATTCACCAGCGCCTTGCACTGAAAACACCACTTCCGAGTTGGCGGTATTCACCACATTGAGCGTGACTTTGGCATAAGCGACTTGGGTTTTGCCTCGGCCAAGCAGGCCAAACAATTGCTGGTCGCCGACTTCTTTGCGTCCGAATTCGGTGATGTCACCGGTGACCAAATAGTCTGCGCTTTTGAGGTTGGGGGTTTTGCCTTCCAAGTCTTTTTCAAATTTGGCTTCGCCGAGGTTGTCGCGGTCCATCACAGAGAAGCGGTTGGCTTGTTGCAAATGGCTGATCAGAATGGTTTTGGATTGGTTGCCAAGTCGATCGACGCCGTCTGAAAACAAGCCGCGTAAAAAGCTCGAACGGTTTTCAAATTTGCCGATGGCCAAGGCAAAACGCGGTCCGTTGTAGTTGCTGTCGGCGCTGATCACTTGAGGTGTGGCCAGTGACTTGGAGGTTTCGGTGGCGCAAGCTGCGAGCAACGCCGAGGCCGCGACACAGACCGAGAGGGCTGTCGAAAACAATTTCATGGGAAGACTCCTTGGAACCTGAGGGTGCGTTGTAAGAGGAAGCACCAATGCACGAGATAAGCGTTCGAATATAAGTGATAAGACACGCACGGATTGCCGAACATCACTGCTTCAACCCGTGAGGTGCGGGGTGATTCCAATGGTGTTGCGCCATTCGCCACAATCGTGGCATGGATTGGATCGACAGTCATTGCCATTTGGACGCGGCCGAATTTGACGCCGACCGTGATCAGGTGCGTGCATCAGCGCGGGCGGTGGGTGTGGGCCGGTGTGTGTTGCCGGCCGTGGAAGTGGCCAACTTTGACACGGTGCGTCAGTTGGCGCATCAACATGCTGACGTGTATGCCTTGGGCATTCACCCGTTGTACACGCCCCAAGCGCGTGAGGAAGATGTGCAAACACTGGACCAACAATTGCACTTGCACCGCCACGACCCGCGTTTGGTGGCGGTGGGTGAAATCGGCTTAGACGGTTGGCTGCCGGGTCTGGACATGGCTCGGCAGCAATGGTTTTACACGGCGCAACTTCAACTCGCGCAACAGCATGGCTTGCCCGTTATCTTGCATGTGCGGCGCAGTGCCGACTTGTTGCTCAAAGGTTTGCGCCAAACACCGGTCAAGGGTGGCATTGCCCATGCGTTCAATGGCAGCTTGCAACAAGCCGAGCAATTGATCGACAGGGGATTCAAACTGGGCTTTGGCGGTGCCTTGACTTATGCGCGGGCATTGCAATTGCGCCGTTTGGCAGTGGCCTTGCCGCTGAGTTCCTTGGTTTTGGAAACCGATGCGCCCGACATTCCCCCGCACTGGCTTTATGCCACGGCGGCACAGCGTTCGCAAGGCCAAGCGCAAGGCCGCAACACGCCTGACCAAGTGCCCCGCATCGCGCAAGTGTTGGCGGATTTGCGTGGCATTGGCATTGAGGAGGTGCAGCAAGCAAGCACGGCGAACGTGTGTCAGGTGTTGGGCTTGTGAGTTGAAAGCAAAATCCCCCATATCCTTGCAAATTCGTCGCACCAGAGACAATCTCACACCATGCCTACCCCCACCCCTCCTCTTCCGCAGGTGAACATGTCCGAGCACGGCAAGGTACGTTACTTGCATTTGGGGACGGCTTGGGTACAGGGCTCGATGTGGGTGAAAAAACCCAACGAGATCGAACTGGAATATGTGCATGCGCACAACCGCCATTGAACTCAATCCGCAAGTCGTGGCCGCTTGCCGCACTTGGTTTGAATTGCCGCCGGACGATGCTCGCTTGAGCGTGGTGCTCGGCGACGCGGCAGAAGTGGCGGCGCATGCGCATTGGCATGGCCAGATCGATGTGCTGCATGTCGATTTGTATGACGATCAGGCGGCTGCGCCGGTGCTGGACGACCTGGTGTTTTATGGCCATTGCAAACAACTGTTGACACGACGCGGTTGCATGGTGGTCAATCTGTTTGGCCGTTCTTCCAGTTTTGAGCGTTCTGTGGGCCACATTCGCGAGGCGTTTGGTGCTGACACGTTGTGGGCATTTCATCCGACCCGCGAAGGCAATACCGTGGTGTTGGCACAGCGCGAAGCTTGGCGCCCTTCAGAAGACACGCTGCAGGCGCGTGCGATGCAGATTCAGACACGATGGCGCTTGCCCGCGCCCCAGTGGTTGCGCCATTTCAAGCCGATAGCGCCATAGGTGACAATGTCGTTCCTGCGCTTCAGAGGGGTTCTCTTTTGTCTATCAAAAGCCAAAAAGATTTTGTATCCGGTGTGATGTTCACCGTCACGGGTGCGGCATTCGCTTGGAATGCAGCAACCGTTTACACCGTCGGTTCGGCTGGACAAATGGGGCCGGGTTATTTCCCGATGGTCTTGGGTTTGGTGCTGGTGTTGTTGGGCAGTTTCATCATGTTTTTCTCGCTGGTGGTGGAAACCCCGGACGGCGGAGCGATCGGTGACATGGCATGGCGACCGCTGTTTTGTATTTTGGGCGCCAATGTGTTGTTCGGTGTGCTCTTGGGTGGTTTGCCTTTGTTCGGATTGCCCTCGATGGGCTTGTTGGCAGCCATCTACGCGTTGTGCGGCATGGCATTGCTGGCCGACCCCAACCGGTTCACCGTGCGACGTTGGTTGGTGCTGGCCAGCATCTTGGCGTCAGGCAGTTACCTGGTGTTCATCAAATTGCTGGGCCTGACCATGCCGGTCTGGCCTTACTTCATCAACCCTTGATCGGACCGACATGGATTTGCTCGCCAACCTTGCCACCGGTTTTGCCGTCGCCGGTACACCGATCAATTTGCTTTATGCCTTGATCGGTTGTTTATTGGGTACGCTGATTGGCGTGTTGCCCGGTATCGGTCCGGTGGCCACCATCGCCATGCTGTTGCCCGCGACTTACGCCTTGCCGCCCGTGTCTGCGTTGATCATGCTCGCGGGCATTTACTACGGCGCGCAATACGGCGGCTCAACCACCGCCATCTTGGTCAATTTGCCCGGTGAATCGTCTTCGGTGGTCACCACCTTGGATGGTTACCAAATGGCGCGTCAAGGGCGCGCCGGCCCCGCCTTGGCAGCCGCTGGCATGGGCTCATTTTTTGCGGGTTGCGTGGGCACGTTGTTGTTGGCCGCGTTTGCCGCGCCGTTGACAGAGTTGGCATTTGCGTTTGGCCCAGCCGAATACTGCGCGTTGATGGTGGTGGGTTTGATCGGTGCGGTGGTGTTGGCATCGGGCTCATTGCTCAAAGCGATTGCCATGATCATTTTGGGATTGTTGTTGGGGTTGGTGGGCACCGACATCAACTCGGGCATGGCCAGGTTCACCATGGACATCCCTGAATTGGCCGATGGCATCGGGTTTGTGGCGGTGGCCATGGGCGTGTTTGGTTATGGCGAAATCATCAGCAATCTGGCCAAGAGTGAAGTTGACCGCGAAGTGTTCACCGCCAAGGTGCAAGGCTTGATGCCCACCCGCGAAGACATTCAACACATGATGCCTGCTGTGTTGCGCGGCACGGTGCTTGGTTCCTTGTTGGGCGTGTTGCCAGGGGGCGGTGCCGTGCTGGCCTCGTTCGCGTCTTACACCTTGGAGAAAAAAATCAAGCTCAAGGCCGGTGAAGTGCCTTTGGGGCAGGGCAACATCCGTGGCGTGGCCGCGCCTGAATCGGCCAACAACGCGGGCGCGCAAACATCTTTCATACCGCTGCTGACGTTGGGCATACCGCCGAACGCGGTGATGGCGTTGATGGTGGGCGCCATGACGATCCACAACATTCAACCGGGCCCGCAAGTGATGACGGTGAACCCCGAATTGTTTTGGGGGTTGATCGTGTCCATGTGGATCGGTAACCTGATGTTGATCGTGTTGAATTTGCCGATGATCGGTATCTGGATCAAATTACTCACCGTGCCGTATCACTATTTGTTCCCGGCCATTGTGTTGTTCTGCGCGATCGGGGTCTACACCACCAACAATTCCACGTTCGATATCTGGTTGGTGGCCCTGTTCGGTTTGGCCGGTTACCTGTTCACCAAACTCGGCTGTGAACCTGCGCCTTTGTTGCTGGGGTTCATCTTGGGGCCCATGATGGAGGAATACCTCAAGCGTGCATTGAAATTGGCGCGTGGTGACTGGTCGGTGTTCATCACGCGGCCATTGTCTGCGGCGTTGTTGGCTTTGGGCGTGGCGTTGTTGTTGTTGGTGTTGTTGCCCGCCATCAAGTCCAAACGCGAAGAAGCCTTTGTAGAAGATTGAGTCATTGACCATGAATGAACATCCCTTAAGACGAACGCTGCACAACGAGGTACATGCGCGCCCGCCCGAGCCCATGCAAGCCCCGATCGCGATCAGCCATGTGGTCATGTTGGCGGATGCAACTGTTCGTCAAGCCAGCCGTGAACATTTGCAAGCCTTGTTGCGCGACCACCATTTGCCTGTGCCGGATGCCCATGCCAATCACTTGCGGGTGGACTTGGGCAGCTGGCGCTTGCGCTGGGAACTGCATACCGAGTTTGTCACCTGGACCTTCATGGTGGACGCGCCTGAGGGGTTGCCTGCGGTCGAAGATTACGGCATGGCTTTGCGTTTGTTGCCCCAGCAATGGTTCAGCCAATTGCCTGGCGAATGCTTGGCGCGCATCAACCTGTGGGCCAAATTGACACAAGACCTGAGCGACCGCGATGAGCTGCACCAACAGTTCCGCGAAGATTCGTTGGTGGTCTGCCAATTGGCCGAAGGTTCAGCCACCTTGCATACCGATTTTCAAATTGGCCCAGATGGTTGCTCGCGCATGTTGTTGCGGGTGGGTCAGTTGTCGCAGCGTCGTCTGGGTCGCATGGTGCAACGGCTGCTTGAAATAGAGACTTACCGCATGATGGCCTTGTTGGGCTTGCCAGTGGCACGCAGTGCCGCGCCTTCTTTGGCGCAAGCCGAGCAAGAACTGGCCGACTTGGCCCAAGCGATTCGCAGTGCCAGCCATGACGAAGAAGCGGTGTTGCTTGAACGGTTGACCCGTTTGGCCGGACAAGTCGAAGGCTTGTATGCATCGCAGCATTCACGTTTTTCTGCCAGCAAAGCGTATTTCGAATTGGTGGACCGCCGTATCCAAGACATCCGCGAGACGCGGTTGCCCGGTTTTCAATCGATCGGTGAATTCATGGACCGCCGTTTGTCGCCCGCGCGCAGCACCTGCGATTGGGTGGCCAGACGCCAGACCGCGTTGTCAGAGCGAGTCTCGCGCATGAGCAATTTGTTGCGCACGCGGGTGGATTTTCAGCAAGAGCAAAGCAGCCAAGCGTTGCTCGCAGCGATGAACAAACGCCAAGGCATGCAACTCAAATTGCAAACCACGGTGGAAGGTTTGTCGGTGGCGGCCATCACGTATTACATCGCTGGCTTGATGCACTATGTCGCCGAGGGTATCGCGGCCAAGGGGTGGATCAGTGACCCCACCATGGCCACTGCATGGGCGGTGCCGGTGATCGCATTGGTCGTGTGGTGGATCACCCGTCGGTTGCATTACAAAGTTTTTCGCCCTGACGCATAAAGCGTTTTCTTTTCTTGCCGCGGTGCGGTGCATTGGTTTTACTAGTTCAAACAACATGTCTTTCAATTTCAGCAATCCTTACCTCAGCACACGCTTGCCTGTGTTTGCCCGCAATGTCGTTGCCACATCGCATCCTTTGGCGGCGCAAGCCGGCCTGCGTATCTTGGACCACGGTGGCAATGCCGTCGATGCCGCCATTGCAGCAGCAGCGGTGCTGACCGTGGTGGAGCCGGTCAGTTGTGGCTTGGGGTCGGATGCGTTTTGTATTTTGTGGGATGGACAACAGTTGCATGGTTTGAATGCATCTGGGCGCGCACCTCAGGCTTGGACCCCTGACTACTTTCAACGCAAATACGGCGACAACGCCACCCAACCACCGAAACGCGGCATTGATTCGGTGACTGTCCCTGGGGCGGTGTCGAGCTGGGTGATGCTGAGCGAGCGTTTTGGCAAATTGCCTTTCGAAGACTTGATGCAACCCGCGATTGAAATTGCCGAGCGTGGTTTTTTGCTGAGCGTGGTGGTACAAGAAAAATGGGCCGCGCCTGTCGACGAATTGCGTGTGCAGCCCGGTTTTGAACAAGCGTTTTTGCCGCGAGGCAGAGCGCCTGCGGTGGGAGAGTTGTTCCAGTTTCCTGCAGCTGCCAAGGGCTTGCGCGCCATTGGCAAAACCAAAGGGGAGGCGTTTTACGGGGGCGAAATCGCCGAGGCCTTGGCGCGTTTTTCAAACACGCATGGCGGTTCGTTGCAAGTGGCTGATTTCGCGGCTTACCAAGCCGAATGGGTGACACCGATCTCAATGGACTACCGTGGTCACACCTTGCATGAAATTCCACCGAACGGACAAGGCATCGCCGCCTTGATCGCCTTGGGCATATTGGATCATTTTGACCTTGCCGCGCTGACCCGTGACGGCGTCGATTCACAACATGTGCAAATCGAAGCGATGAAACTGGCGTTTGCCGATGTCTACCGCTATGTCGCTGATCCGCAAAGCATGGAGGTCACAGCGGCCCAATTGCTGGACAAGTCTTACTTGAAAGACCGCGCACGATGGATTGAGATGAAACGTGCGCAAGACTTCAAAGCCGGCAACCCCGCCAAAGGTGGCACCATTTACCTGACCGCTGCCGATGACAACGGCATGATGGTCAGCTTCATTCAAAGCAATTACATGGGCTTTGGTTCAGGTTGTGTCGAGCCTGACTATGGCATCAGTTTGCAAAACCGTGGCCATGCGTTTGCGGTGCGCCCCGGTGGTTTGAACCCTGCCAATCTGGTGGCACCTGGCAAGCGCCCGTTTCACACGATCATCCCTGCGTTTTTGACCAAAGACGGCCAACCCGTGATGAGCTATGGCGTGATGGGTGCCAACATGCAACCGCAGGGCCATGTGCAAACCTTGGTGCGCATGTTGGACTATGGACAAAACCCCCAAGCCGCTTGCGATGCACCACGCTGGCGCTACAACGAAGGCTTGGTCATCAATGTCGAGTCCGGCATGGACCCACACACCGTGCAAGGCTTGCAACAACGCGGTCACCAAATGGAAGTCATCAACGACAGCTACCAAGATTTTGGTTCTGGCCAATTCATTTGGCGCATGGGTGACCCCAAAGTCGAAGGTTATGTGGCCGCCAGCGATTCACGGCGCGATGGTTTAGCCGCCGGATTCTGAGCCTTGGCAACTTTGACCGCCACGCCCACTCGCTGGTCGGTGCACACGGGTGGTGTGGTGTTGGCGTTGGCCGGTGCGATTGCCTTCAGCGGCAAAGCCATCATCGTCAAGCTGTCTTACCGCTATGGGGTCGACGCGGTCACCGTCATCATGTACCGCATGCTGATGGCCTTGCCCTTTTTTCTGGCGATATCTTGGTGGGCGTCCAAACAACCGCATGCCCAAGCCAATCCATTGAGCCCGCGCGATGCCTTTGCCATCGCTGGTTTGGGTTTTCTGGGGTATTACTTGGCCAGCTTTCTCGATTTCATGGGCTTGCAAACCATCACTGCCAGCTTGGAACGGTTGATTTTGTATTTGAATCCCACGTTGGTGTTGTTGTTGAGCAGTCTGATTTATAAACACCCGATTCACCTGCGGCGCGCGCTGGCCATGGCGATCAGTTACTGCGGTGTGTTGGTGGTGTTTGCGCATGAACTGAATTTGAGCGGGCCGGGGGTGGCTGTCGGCTCGGCATATGTGCTGGCCAGCGCGCTCAGTTACGCTTTGTATTTGATGTTCAGCGGGCAAATGGTCAAGCGCATCGGCGCATGGCGTTTGGTGGGTTTGGCGTCCAGTGTCGCTTGCCTGTGTTGCCTGTTGCAATTTGCCATACTCAAGCCGATGTCGGCTGCGCTGGTGTCGCCGCAGGTGCTGTGGTTGGCATTGCTCAACGCCACCGCGTGCACGGTGGCACCGGTGTTGTTGGTGATGTTGGCCATCGAACGCATCGGTGCGGGGCTCACGTCGCAAGTGGGCATGGTCGGCCCCATGGCCACCCTCACCTTGGGAGTGTGGGTGCTGGGTGAACCGCTGAACATGTGGATTGGGTTGGGCACGTTGCTGGTGCTCGGTGGTGTGTATGTGGCTTCGCAAACAGGAGAGAAAACATGGACTTAGGCATCAAAGGCAAATGGGCGCTGGTGGGCGGCGCCAGCAAAGGTTTGGGTTGGGGTTGCGCCAGCGCGTTGGCCCAAGCGGGTGTGAATTTGGTGATGGTGTCGCGCGGTGCCGCCGCACTTGAAGCCTCGGCTGACGGCTTGCGCCAACACGGCGTCACCGTGCTGACCGTGGCACAAGACATCACCACCCCGGCGGGTCGTGAAGCCATTTGGTCAGTGGCTGGCGGGCCGGGCAAAAACTTTGACATCGTGGTGACGAACGCAGGCGGCCCCCCCAGCGGCGACTTTCGTGAATGGGACCGCGAAGCATGGATCAAGGCCGTTGATGGCAACATGCTGACCCCGATCGAACTCATGAAAGCGACCATCGATGGCATGGCTGCACGTGGCTTTGGTCGCATCGTCAACATCACGTCGAGTGCGGTCAAGGCGCCGATCGATGTGTTGGGTTTGTCGAATGGCGCGCGCAGCGGCTTGAGTGGGTTTGTCGCCGGTTTGTCGCGCAACCCCAGCATCGCCAAACACAATGTCACGATCAACAACTTGTTGCCCGGCGCGTTCGATACCGATCGCTTGAAAAGCATTTTGCAAAGCACGGCGGAAAAAACAGGCAAGAGCGTGGAAGAGCTGGCGCAGGCGCGTCGTGCCAGTGCCCCGGCCAACCGGTTCGGTCACCCGGAAGAATTCGGTCAAACCTGTGCGTTTTTGTGCAGTCAGCACGCTGGTTTCATCAACGGTCAAAACATCTTGATCGACGGCGGGGCTTACCCGGGGGCTTTCTGATGGGGCAGGTTGTGGATAACCAGCAATTGGCTTGGCCAGCGCACCAAGCGGTGGCGCATTTGCCGGGCTCGTTGCCCATGGGCGGTGTGGTGCCGATGACGCCAGTGCATGCGTTTGTGCAAACACCCGATGGACTGCGTTGGCCGACAACCACCTCATTGCAACCGACACGCCATGACATCGACTTGGGTGGCTTGGTGGCCTTTGTGATTGAAGACTTGGTCACCGATGCCGAGGCCGATGCCATCGTTGCTGCCAGTGAACGCATGGGCTACCGGGACGAGGCGCCTGGCATCGCGACACCACCGGGCATGCGAATGAACAAGTCGGTGCACTGGATGGCTGACGACGCCATGATGACGCCGCTGTTTCAGCGCATGGCGCATTTGTTGCCACCGGTGTTGGCAGGTGCAAATTTGTTACCAGCGCTGAGTCACCGCATCAACATGTACCGCTATGACGACAGCGATGTGTTCAATTTGCATACCGATGGCAGTTGGCCGGGTTACAGCTTGAGCGAGGACCGCGCGCACATGCAAGAGTGGGATGACCGCATTCGCTCTGGACTGACCATGTTGCTTTATTTGAATGGTGCCGCTGACGGTGTGGTCGGTGGCAACACACGGCTTTACAAACGCGATGGCACCTCGGTGGATGTGTCACCGGTCAAAGGCTCGGCACTGTTTTTCCGCCATGGGTTTGGCTTGGATTCGGTCAGGCATGTGGGCTGCGTGGTTCACGGGCCGGTGTCCAAATACGTGGCCCGCATCAATGTGATGTACATCGACGCCTGACGCTGACCCCATCACGCATGCGCCAGTTGTGAATCTGCAGGGGATGTGTTGACCGGGTTGACATGGGTTTGCAAAGCTTCTTGCAACTCAGCTATTTGCACGGGTTTGGGAATGAAAGCATTGACCCCCACCGCGGCAGCGCTGTCGCCCGTTTCTTTGAGCACATCCGCGCTCAATGCAATCACAGGAATGCGCGACTTGCGGCAAGGCAACGCTCTGATGCGGCGGGTCGCCTCCAATCCATCCATCACGGGCATGTGAATGTCCATCAACACCACATCAAATTCCTCCTCTGAAAGCGCTTGCAACGCGAGTTGACCGTTCTCGCAAAATTTGGTTTGGTGGCCCAAGCGTTGCAACAACAACGAGAGAAATTTTTGGTTCACCGGGTGGTCTTCCGCCACCAAAATTCGCAAGCTGGCATGCGCCACAGAGCCAGGACCATCGATGGTTGCAATGGGTTTGCTCGCCATGGACTGGGGTGTGTGCTCGACCCATGGCAACCTCAACACAAAGGTCGAACCCAACCCGGGCTGACTTTGCACTTGGATGTCGCCGCCCAGCAAGTTCGCCAAGGACTGTGAGATTTCCAAGCCCAACCCTGCGCCGCTGAATTGGCGCGACAAGCTGGCATCTGCTTGGTAGAACCGTTGAAACAACTTGCTCAGCACCGAGGACGTCATGCCGATGCCAGTGTCTTTGATGGCAAATTCAAAGCACGGTGTTGGCTGGTCGTCTTTGAATGTTTGCAAGCCCATGACCACTTGTCCGCGTTCGGTGAACTTGATGGCATTGTTCAGCAGGTTGAGCAAAATTTGACGCAAACGCGTTGCATCGGTTTTTACCCACAAGGGGTGCGTTGGCAAGGGGTGCAACTCGAAAGCCAATTGTTTTTGCATGGCCAGCGGTCGCATGATGGCGTGTACTTCAAACATCACGCTGCGCAAGTCAACTGCTTCGGCTTGCATTTGCAATTTGCCCGACTCCATGGCTGACATGTCCAAAATGTCGTTGAGCAATTTCAGGAAATGGCCGGCTGAATCATTGACGGTTTTGATCAAGTCTGTTTGTTGCGCAGACAAGGGCGTGTTGGCCAGCAGTCCCAGTATGCCGACGATGCCATTGAACGGGGTGCGCAATTCGTGGCTCATGTTTGCCAAGAACAAACTCTTTCCCCGGTTAGCGGCTTCAGCATCTTGTTGGGCTTGCCGCAGTTGTTTGTTCAAGGCCTCTAACGCGGCCTTTTCAAAGAGATAGGCGCGGTTGCGTTTGAGCAATGCCCCGGCAGACACCATCAAGAAAACCAACAACGCACTGGTCAACACAATGATTTGTTGGTTTTGGTCCAGCATGTCGTTGGTTTGCTGTTCCATCAACAACGACGCCAACAAGTCAGCCGATGTGCCAATCGCTTGTGTTTGATCGGTGAAGTCAGCCATCTGCTGCTGCAATTCACGCAACCCCGTGTGCTGCGGGTCGTTCGCAGCCATGGCGGCATGTGCTTGTTGCACAAACCCGTGCATGGCTTGCACAGTGGCGATGTTTTGTGGGTTTTTGAACATGAACGAAGAACTCGGAGACTCACGCACCGTGTCGACTTTGCTGGTCAAGATGTCGAGTCGCAGTTGCAGGGTGTCCTTTGGCAATGGCTCGCGACCATCCAAGTACAAATTGAGCGCATGTTGGAACCGAAGAAATTCACGGTCCAGCAAAAATGCCGGCGCGGTCAACGAGTCGACCCGCAAGTTGCTTTGTTCAACCAAGGCTTGTCGTTGGGTGAGTTCAAACCCCAGTAACACCAGCATGGCTGTGGCCACGACACTGGTCAAGACAAACATACGGACACAAGACGGGGTGGCTTTGAAGCGCTGGATCACGGCCATGATGTCACTCCACGGTGAGGGATTTGAGTTGCCAGACCGAGCGCTGGTAGTACAGCACGCTTTGCAACTGTTTCTTGCTGTCAAACGGGTAGACGATGAACAGCGGACCTTTGTTTTTCGGGTTCAGCGGTTCGCCGTTGATTGAATGCGCCAGGATCACATCGAACTTGTTCACATCACTCAAGGGAATGCGCGACTTGTATTCGTCCAACGCCATGGCCGTGATGGTCACGCCACTGACTTTGGATGCGTTCAATACGTCGCGCACCAAGGGGCCGGTGAAGGTGACGGGTTGCTGATACCAAGGCGTGTGGGTGGTGAAACTGCGTTGTGGCAAGGCTTTCAAGCCAGACATGTCCCATTCACTCGCCAAACGGGTGGAGCGCGTGGGTTGGTCGCTGGATTGGTAAACCTGCAAGACGGGTGTGGGTTTTGAACGTGTGTCGGCGTGTACCGAAAAAGTCAATATCAAACAGGGGAGCGATAAAAATACCGAGATAAGAGCTTTTTGGTATGTATTCATGCTTCAACCTTTAAACGAAAAGCATTTAAAAAAAGGATTGAAACGATCTTATGACCGTGCGCTGAAATACCCTATCCCTTAAGAATGCAAATAATGCTGATAAGCAATTGAAAGAGTAATAAAGAGTTATTTAACTGACAAATACACATACTAATAGATATCAATGAAATACAACAACCCACTCATGGTTTGCGTGATGAAACCCCAATCCCTCCCACGATCAACACAAACGCCACCGCATGAAAACCTTGTGGGGACTCGCCCAGCGTGACGGTGGAAATCAACGCGGCAAACAAAGGCGTGAGGTTGGCAAAAAAGCCGGCGATGTTCGGCCCCACCCGCTGAATGCCCACGCCCCAACTGCGGTAGGCCAACAAGGCTGGGCCCAAGGCCACATACAAGACACTGGCCGCCAAAGGCCAACCCCAATCGATGTGCGGGTGGTCGCTCAGTTGCCATTCGGCAGCGGTGAACGCGCCACTCCACAGCAGCCCAAACGTCATTTGCGCGGTCAAAAAATAGGTCCAGTTGCTGCGAATCTCTGGCGGGTCGACCGGCTGCGCCACCAGCCAGCTGTACCAAGCCCAGCACAACACCGCGATCAAAATGTAGACATCACCCATGACCAACTGCACGCGTTGCAAGGTGTTCCAGTCGCCACGACCGAGCACGCACAGCACACCGGCGATCGACAAGGTTGCCCCGAGAATTTGTCTGACAGACACGCGTTGTTGGTAAAACACCGCGCCCAACACCAGCATGAACACGGGCACACTGGCGCCCACCAAAGTGACGTTGATCGGCGTTGAGGTGTGCAATGCCAAGTATTGAAAACTGTTGTAACAGCCCACGCCTAATAGGCTCATCAGGCCATAGCGTCGCCAATGCGCCCACATGGGGCTCGAGGGTTTGAGCACGGGGTACGACCAAGGCAACAACAAGGCAAACGCCAATAACCACCTGAAAAAATTCAGCGTGATGGGCGGCACCATGTCTGCCACCACACGTCCCAGCACACTGTTGCCAGCCCAGACCAAGGGTGGTAGCAGCAACAGCCCCGCCGTTGGCAGATCAAGAGCGGGTTTGGGTGAGGAGGGCGCATTTTCTGCCATGAGAGCGACTCTAACCCAGATGCGTAGAGAATGGCAGGTTGAGGTCTGGCGACAGACCGATTGATTTACCCACACACCATAGGAGTCAGGCATGAGCAAAGCCATTCATTTCAAACAACCCGGTGGACCAGAGGTATTGCAACTGGTCGATGTCAGCGTTGGCGAACCCGGCCCCGGAGAAGTCCGCATCGCGCACAAAGCGGTGGGCTTGAATTACATCGACGTCTACCACCGCACCGGTTTGTACCCGTTGCCGATGCCGCATGGGCTGGGCATGGAAGGCGCGGGCGTGATTGAAGCCGTGGGCGAAGGTGTGACCCATTTGAAAGCCGGTGACCGTGCCGCTTATGCCAGCGCGCCCCCTGGAAGTTATGGCGAGGCGCGTGTGATGCCCGCCAAGAACGTGTGCAAACTGCCCGACAACATCCCGTTTGACACTGCCGCGGGCATGATGCTCAAAGGCATGACGGTGCAGTATTTGCTCAAGCGCACGTTGCCGCAAGCAGGTTTGCATGCGGGTGATTTGATCTTGTTCCACGCTGCAGCTGGCGGTGTCGGTTTGATCGCATGTCAATGGGCCAAAGCTTTGGGTTTGCAACTCATTGGCACGGCAGGAAGCGACGAAAAATGCGCGTTGGCCAAAGCCAATGGCGCGGCCCACGTCATCAACTACAACACCGAAGATTTCGAAGCCCGTGTCAAGGACATCACCAACGGCAAAGGCGTGAAGGTGGTGTATGACTCGGTGGGCAAAGACACGTGGGACAAATCACTCAATTGTTTGTCGCCATTTGGTTTGATGGCCAGTTTTGGCAACGCGTCTGGTCCGGTTGACCCATTTGCCCCCGGCATACTCGGTGCCAAAGGTTCTATTTACGTGACTCGCCAAACCTTGTTCACGCACATTGCGTCGCGTGAGACCAACCAACAAATGGCCGAAGATTTGTTCGACGTGGTGGGCAGCGGCAAAGTGAAAATCCACATCGAGCAGCGTTACCCCTTGGCTGAAGCCGCGCAAGCGCACCGCGACCTTGAAGCGCGCAAAACCACCGGTAGCACGTTGTTGACGGTTTGAGCATGGGTGAACTGGGCCGCTTGCGGCCCCATGTCATGGCATGGATTGGTTTGGCCTTGCTGGTCAATGCCTTGCCCTTGTTCACCCCGGTGTTGAACGAAGGCGACTCGGTGTTGTACGCCGCGTTGTCACAGCACATGGTGTTGACAGGTCATTGGTCCGACCTGATGCTCGATGGACGCGACTGGTTGGACAAACCGCATTTCCCGTTTTGGGTCGGCGCGTTGTCCTTCAAGTTACTGGGGGTGAGCGTGTTTGCCTACATGCTGCCGGGCTTTTTGTTTCATCTGCTCGGCGGCTATTACACCTACCGCATAGCGCGTTTGTTTCATGGCAGAGACACCGCGTGGGTTGCGTTGTTGGTTTATGTGTCTGCATACCACTTGATGTACACCACCACCGCTTTGAAGGCAGAGGCTTTTTTGACGGGCAGCATCACGGCGGCTGTTTATCACTGGTTGCGTTATGACGCACACAGCCGATTGAAACACCTGTTGCTGGGCGCGGTGTTCAGCGGCATGGCAGTGATGACCAAAGGCGTGTTCACTTTGATCACCATCACCAGTGGGCTCGTGTGCATGTGGGCCTATCAAGCACGCTGGCGCGAATGGTTCCGTTTGAAATGGCTGGCGGCTTTGGTGTTGACCGCGATGTGCGTATGGCCTGAGTTGTGGGCTTTGTACCAACAGTTTGACGCCCACCCCGAGAAAACCATCTTCAACCAAACCGGTGTGTCGGGCATTCGGTTTTTTCTCTGGGACAGCCAGTTTGGCCGGTTTTTCAACACCGGCCCGATCACCAACCAAGCCGGCAACAAACTGTTTTTTGTTGCTGTTTTCTTGTGGGCTTTTTTGCCTTGGGTGGCCGCGTTTGTGTTGGCTGGCTGGCAAAGTGGGCGGCGCTGGAATGAACTGCGTCAACCCGAGCGTGAGCGAGTGGTGTTTTTGGGCAGCAGTTTTGCAGTCAGTTTTGTGATGTTCAGCCTCACCAGTTTTCAGTTGGACTATTACACCGTCATCGTCTATCCATTCGCGGCGTTGTTGTGTGCACCTTGGTTGGTGTCTGTCAGTCAACATGAAACGCAACGCGCAGCGCGGTGGACGCAAGCATTGATGGGTGTATTGACTGGCGCATTGGCGGTGTGGGTGGCTTGGCAAATTGGCCACACGCAAATCACCATGGTCTTGGCGACGGCGGCCCTGTGCTGGCTGGCCTATGCGGTGTGGCAAAGGCATCAGCAACATGGGTTGATGGTGTTGGTGCATCCGGTGGCGGGTGTGTTGGCGCTGTATGCCGTGTTGGAAGCCATGACCGTGGTGGCGCACACGCGATTCAGCATTCCTTACAACGTCAAACCTTGGTTGGCGGCAGAACCGAGCTTGCCCGTGATGGTGTACCGGCTCGACCCCCCGGTGACTTATGAATTGGGTTTGTACCGTCAGACTGCACCTGTGGTGCGTGTCAACGCTGTCAATGAATTGCCTGCCACGGGCGACTATTACTTGATCGCCAAAACCAGTGATGTGAATGATTTTCAAGACTTGGATGTGCTGGCCAAGCCTTTGATCGAAGCCCAATGGGTCGACCACAAAACAGGCACCTTGCCCAGACAAATTGCGCTGGCCGCAGGACGCGCGCCATTGGAGCGATTCAGTGTGTTCAGGGTGACACCGCGTTAAAGCAGATTCAAGCTTTGCTTTTTCTCACGCGGATCAATTCATCCAAAATCAAACACACCGTGCCGACACTGATGGCACTGTCGGCCACGTTGAACGCTGGGAAATGCCCTTGGTAAAACAGCGGTGACAGCCAGTCCCAACGGAAGTCTAAAAAGTCGATCACATGGCCCCACAGCACACGGTCTATGACATTGCCCAATGCGCCGCCCAACACCAATGAAAGTGCGAAGCAAAACAAGGTTTGTTGCGGATGGCTGCGCAGCAACCAGACGATGAAACCGGCGGCCACCACACCAATGCCGGTGAACATCCAGCGTTGCCACCCAGAGGCGGATGACAAAAAAGAAAACGCGGCGCCACTGTTGTGTACCCGCACCAGATTGAAAAACGAGGTCACCGGCTGGCTGTCGCCCAACTGGAAACTGCCGATGATCAGCAGTTTGGTGAACTGATCAAACAACAACACCGCTGCGGCGATGCCCAGCCACAGAACAAGCGAACGCGATGTGAATCTGGCCATGGTCAAGGGTCAAGTGAGAGAAATGTCAAAGAGTGTGGTGCGCATGGGGCATGTTGGATGTCAGGCATGGGTACGCTGCTCGCCGCTGCCGTGCAAATTGCTGTCACAACGTGCGCACAAGCCGGGGTGGGCGGCGATGCTGCCCACGTCCGCGCTGTAATGCCAGCATCTCTCGCATTTCACATCGGCAGATGGCGACACATGGACTGCCAGTGCAGTGCCCGCTTGCAATTGCAAGTCAGACACGATGAACACAAATTTCACATCGTTGGCCAAGGATTGCAGCAAGGCCATGTCATTCGCATCGACATGCAGCACCACGCGCGCTTGCAACGGCGAACCCACCAAGCCTTGGCTTCGCACCACTTCAATCTCTTTGTTCACCTGTTCGCGTATCTCGCGAATGCGCGACCATTTGTCCAGCAAGGCTGCATCGGGTGCAGGCAGTTGCACATAGGTGTCTTTGAAAATCGTGTTGCCCAGCCCCAGCACGCCCCAAGCTTCTTCGGCGGTGAAACTCAGAAACGGCGCCATCCAACGCAACATGGCTTGGGTGATTTGCCACAACGCCGTTTGGGCGCTGCGTCTGGCGTGTGAGTTGGCGGCAGTGGTGTAGAGCCGGTCTTTGAGTACATCCAAATAAAACGCGCCAAGGTCTTCAGAACAGTACACCTGCAATTTAGAGACCACCGGATGGAATTCGTATTTGCCGAAATGACCGCCTTCAAACAGATGGGTCTGCGGGTTGTATTGGCCGACGATGTCTTGTTGCAATTGCGCGGCCCGGCTCAGTGCATAACGGTCAACTTCCAGCATGTCTGCCAATGGCACGGCGTGGGTGTGAATGTCAAAGTCGCTGGTGTTGGCCAGCAAAAATTTCAAGGTATTGCGCACACGCCGGTAAGTGTCGACCACGCGCGCCAAAATTTTGTCGTCGATGTTGAGGTCGCCCGAATAATCGGTTGAAGCCACCCACAGTCGCACAATTTCTGCGCCCAATTTATCGGTCACTTCTTGCGGCACGACAGTGTTGCCCAGCGATTTGCTCATCTTGCGGCCTTGGCCGTCGGTGGCAAAACCGTGGGTCAATAAGCCGCGGTAGGGCGCACGGTCATACAAGGCACAACCGAGCAGCAGCGAACTGTGAAACCAGCCCCGGTGTTGGTCATGGCCTTCTAAGTACAAATCGGCTTCAGGGCCGTGCGCATGAAAAGGTGCGCGGTCGTAGGCCTCTTTATGGCTGCCGCGCAGCACGTGCTCGAACGTGGATCCCGAGTCAAACCACACTTCCAAAATATCGGTGCTCTTGCTGTAGTCCTGCGGCGATGCGGCTTGTCCTTTGCCAATGCGAAGCAATTGCGCATGGATGTCTTGCACACTGGCTCGGCTCCAAGCCTCCACGCCGCCTTGCGCCACCATGTCTGCGGCGATGTCCAATATTGACAAGGTGTCGGGATGCAATTCACCGCTGTCTTTGTGCAACAAGAACGGCACCGGCACGCCCCAACTCCGTTGGCGCGAGATACACCAGTCTGGCCGGTTGGCAATCATGTCGCGCAAGCGTGTTTTGCCGTTTTCCGGGTAAAAGCGGGTTTGTTCAATCGCTTCTAACGCCAACTGACGCAAGGTTTTGCTGGCCTTGTCGGTGGTGAAGACGCCCTCACCTTCGTCCATGCGCACAAACCACTGCGCGGCAGCACGGTAAATGACCGGCGTTTTGTGACGCCAGCAATGTGGGTAACTGTGGGTGATGCCGTGGGTCGCCATCAACCGATTGGCGTTTTTCAAGGTCTCCAAAATGTTCGGCACGGCTTTCCAAATGTGCTGACCACCAAACAACGCAAAGTCGGCGGCATACGCGCCGTTGCCTTGCACTGGGTTGAGGATGTCGTCGTATGCCAAACCATGCGCCACACACGAATTGAAGTCATCGACACCATAAGCCGGCGCGCTGTGAACAATACCCGTGCCATCGGCATCGGTGGCGTAATCGGCCAGGTACACCGGCGCGGTGCGTTGGTAAGCGGCATCCACATGAGACAGTGGGTGATGGAACTCGATCAAATCCAGCGACTGGCCTTTGCAAACGGCGACCGTTTTGCCACTGAGTTGCCAGCGTTCTAAGCATTTCTCCACCAGTGATTCGGCACACAAAAAATAGCCGCGTTCTGTGTCAACCAATGCATAGTTCAACTCGGGATTGAGATTCAGTGCTTGGTTGGCGGGGATGGTCCACGCGGTGGTGGTCCAGATGACGGCGAACGCTTCTTTGTCCAACTTGGGCAGACCAAATGCCTTGGCCAATTTCTCAGGTTGCGCGCATGAAAACGCCACATCCAAGGTGTCGCTCTTTTTGTCGGCGTATTCGATTTCAAATTCCGCCAATGAAGAGCCGCAATCGAAACACCAATGAACCGGCTTCAAGCCACGGTACACAAACCCGCGTTCGACCACGCGTTTGAATGCGCGAATTTCTCCGGCCTCGTTGACATGGTCCATGGTGCGGTAAGGCCGCTCCCAGTCGCCCAGCACACCCAAGCGTTTGAAGTCTTCGCGTTGTTGTTCGATTTGCTCGGTCGCAAACGCGCGGCTTTTGGCCTGCATGTCGTCGCGTGAGAGTTTGCGGCCATGGAGTTTTTCGATGGCGTTTTCAATCGGCAAACCATGGCAGTCCCAACCGGGAATGTATTGCGCGTCATAACCGGCGAGTTGGCGGCTTTTGACAATCATGTCTTTGAGCACTTTGTTCAACGCATGCCCGATGTGCAATTTGCCATTCGCATAGGGCGGGCCATCGTGCAGCACAAACAGCGGCTGGCCGTGGCGTGCCACGCGCAATTGTTTGTACAAACCTTGCTCGGTCCAGCTTTTCGCCCAAGCGGGTTCGCGTTTAGGCAAATCGCCGCGCATGGGAAACGGCGTGTCCGGCAAATTCAACGTGGCGCGGTAATCGGTGGTGTGCTTATCGGTCATGGCAATCTGGTTGGGAGGTATTCAAAGAAAGTGCAGGCGCTGCGGTTGCGGGTGCGGTTTGCACGCTGGGGAGGCGACGCGGGGCAAGGTGCGTCATGCAGGCCCTGTCAAATTCGGGAAGCCAGCCAAGCGCGTGCATCGTCGCAGTCGCGCTGTATGCCTTGGTTCAAGGCTTGCAAGCTGTCGTACTTCAATTCGTCGTGTAATTTATGCAGCAGTTCCACCCTGATGAGTTTACCGTAGCCCCCTTGCGCGCCGAGTCGCGACGGCCAAGTCAGGCAATGGGTTTCCAGCAGCACTTGGCCTTGGTTCACGTCGTTGGCGTCCAACGAAGGACGCACCCCGAAATTGGCCACACCGGGCAACGGTTTGTCGTCCAGCCCGTGCACCATCGCCACAAAAATACCGCTGGCAGCAGGTTTGGTGTGGCCGAAGCGCAAATTCAAGGTTGGGCATTGCAGTTCACGGCCTAACTTTCGCCCATGCACCACATGGCCTGACAACGCGTAAGGCCGACCCAACAGCAAGGCCGCTTGGCGCATGTCGCCTTGCGCCAGCGCTTGGCGAACCGCAGAGCTGGAGACACGCAAAGTGCCGGGCGAGTGTGCCTCGGCAATTTCATAGCTGTTCATGCGGGCGACTTCAAAGCCCAATTGCTGACCACTGTGAGACAAAGTGGTGTAGTCGCCCGCGCGCTGTGCACCATAGCGGAAATCGTCACCCACCAATACATAACGCGCACCCAAGCCATCGACCAGCACGTGATGCACAAACGCAGAAGGTGTCAAAGCCGCCAGCGTCGCGTTGAAGGGCATCACCACGCATTGCGTGATGCCACAGGCTTGCAATTGCGCCAATTTGTCGCGCAAAGTGGCGATGCGAGCAGGAGCGATGTCGGGCTGTTGGCGGGACTTGGCAAAAAAATCGCGCGGGTGCGGCTCAAAGGTCAACACACAAGCGGCGACACCACGCTGGCGCGCTTCGTTTTGCAGCAGCGCCAGCATGGCTTGGTGACCACGGTGAACGCCATCGAAATTGCCGATGGTCAGCGCACATGCTGGAGCCAGTTCAGGGTGCTCAATACCTCGGTAAATACGCATGAGTTGCTTGGGGTTGTCAAAGCCGTGTCGGAGAAACAAGGTATATTGTCTAGGAATTGACGTCAGTGCTCGCTTATCTCATTGGAGGTGAATGTTGAAGGTCTTGAAGTTGTCTGCCCAAGGGTTGCCGCAATCCTGGATTTCACTCGAACAAGCCGTCACGCATTACGCGGCGGACGAGGTGCGTTGGGAGGCCGGGGTTGAAATCGCGGTGTACCGAGGTGGCTATAACGCCATCACGGGTTTGCAGTCCAAAATCGTTATCAACAGCATCATCGGTACCAAGGGTGTGCCGCGTATCAATCCGTTTGACCTCAAACCCGGCTTGACCAACAGCAAATTGTTTGCCCGCGACCGCAATCTCTGCGCTTACTGCGGCGACGATTTTCACGAATCTGACCTGACCCGCGAACACATCATTCCTTTTGGTCAACATGGCCAAGACAGTTGGATGAACGTGGTGACTGCCTGCAAAACCTGTAACCACCGAAAAGCCAATCGCACGCCCGAGCAAGCCCGCATGCCCTTGCTGTATGCGCCTTACACGCCGTCGTTGTGGGAAGACTTTATTTTGCGCAATCGCCGCATATTGGCTGATCAAATGGAATTTTTGATGGCGCATTTACCGCGCAATTCGAGGTTGGCGGCTTAGTGACAAACTTCAAACGTTTCGTTGGCTGAGTTCGGCAAATTTCAAATCTTTTCAAATCGCAACCGACTTACACCATCCACCAACTGAGTATTTCTGGACAGTGCTTGCAACATTGCCAAGGTTTTGAGCCTTGTGTATGTGAAGTTTATATTAAGTTACCATTGTTATCTTTAAAATGAGTAAACCTTGGTAACTTTGCTATATGAACCCACTGACCAATCCCTTTTCTCCTGGCGCAGGCAATCAACCACCAGAGTTGGCCGGACGCAGTGAGCTTTTGTTTAAGGTGCAGTTATTGTTGGCCCGAATCAAGGCTGGGCGCAGTGAACAAAGCATATTCATGGTTGGCTTGCGTGGCGTCGGCAAAACAGTGTTGCTTAACCGCGTGCGTGAAATGGCCGAGGAGCAGGGCTACCAAGCACTGCTGATTGAGGCACACGAGAGCAAGTCATTGCCATTGCTTTTGTTACCTCCATTGCGGCAAGCTTTATTTGCGCTTGATCGCATGCAAAACATCAGCCAAAAAGTTAAGCGCGGGTTGCGCGTTCTTCGAAGTTTCATTGGGGCGGTCAAAGTCAAAATGGGTGACGCAGAGTTCGGCTTGGACATAGGTCCGGAAACCGGCTCGGCAGACAGTGGCGATTTGGAGGCTGACTTGGCGGAGTTGTTTGTGGCAGTTGGCGAAGCAGCTGCTGACCGTGGTACGGCGGTTGCCATCATTGTTGACGAGCTTCAGTACATGACAGAAATTGAAATGAGCGCCCTCATCATGGCCATACACAGGGTGTCGCAACGCAACTTGCCATTGGTGCTGATTGGGGCGGGTTTGCCGCAGTTGGTCGGCTTGGCAGGCAAATCCAAATCGTATGCTGAGAGATTGTTTGTCTATCCAGAGGTGGGAGCATTGTCACTGCAAGATGCCTCACTGGCATTGCAAGGACCGGTATCAACTCAGGGTGTGAATTTCACAACCGAGGCATTGGCGGAAATTTTCAGGGTTACCCAAGGTTATCCCTATTTTTTACAGGAATGGGGTTACCAATCGTGGAACATGGCGCAACAGTCGCCGATAGACCTGGAATTGATTAAACAAACCACCGTCGCGTCCACTGCCAGGTTAGATCAAAGTTTTTTTCGCGTTCGATTTGATCGTCTGACCCCGCGCGAAAAAGACTACCTCAGTGCTTTAGCAGAAATGGGGGCAGGTAATCAACGTTCAGGAGGGGTTGCTGAACGACTCGGTGTCAAAGTGCAGACCATTGCACCACTGCGTTCGAGCTTGATTAAAAAGGGAATGATTTACAGTCCAGCGCATGGGGACACTGCATTCACAGTCCCCATGTTTGACGAGTTCATGCTCAGAACCATGCCTGATGGACCTCGCAGAGCCGGATCGTCTTAATTAACTTGGGCTTGGATGAATCTCAAGCTTGAGATTTTAAAAAAGCCTTGATGGCTTTGGGATAAATCACATGCTCTTGCGTGAGCACCCGAGCGGCCAAGCTGTCTGCCGTGTCGTTTGGCAACACAGGAACCACGGCCTGTTCAAGGATCGGGCCATGGTCGAGTTCGGTGGTGACTAAATGCACGGTGGCGCCTGTAAAACGGCAGCCTGCATCTATGGCGCGTTGGTGCGTGTGCAAGCCGGGAAACGCGGGCAGAAGCGAAGGATGAATGTTCAACATGCGTCCTTCAAAATGCACCACAAAACCAGGTGTCAAGATGCGCATGAAACCCGCCAATACCACCAAGCTTGGCTCGTGGGCATCAATCGTTTGTCGCAACACATCGTCAAATGCGGTGCGCGGATCGGCATGCCCCGCAAACGCGGTGTGGTCTACCACCTCGGTGCTCAACCCCAACTCAGCGGCTGCTTGCAAACCGGCTGCATGGGGGCGGTTGCTGATGACGGCGGCAATGCGTGCATTCAGGGTCTGATCCCACCGCTCGCGGATGGCCGCACGCGCAATGGCCAGCATGTTGGAGCCGCCACCGGAAATCAGAATCACCAGGTTGTTCATGCGGCCGATTATGGCGAAACAAAATCCTGTCACCTGTGTATGCCGGCCATGTGCACGGTCGTGCTAAAACACAACTTATTTGACAGTCAGTGGCCTTTGGCGCCCCTTGGAGAAAACACATGGATCTGGCATTCACGCCTGAAGAGCAAGCGTTTCGCGAAGAAGTTCGCCATTGGGTCAAGACCCATTTGCCTGACGAATTGGCCCACAAAGTTCACAACGCCTTGCGTTTGACCCGCGAAGACATGCAGTCTTGGGCCAAGACTTTAGGCCGCAAAGGATGGTTGGGTTATGGCTGGCCCAAGGCATTTGGCGGCCCCGGTTGGAACGCGGTGCAAAAACATTTGTTCGAAGAAGAATGCGCGCTGGCGGGTGCTCCTCGGGTGGTACCGTTTGGTCCGGTGATGGTCGCACCAGTCATCATGGCATTTGGCAATGCCGAACAACAGCAGCGGTTTTTGCCTGGCATTGCCAGCGGTGAGGTTTGGTGGAGCCAAGGCTACAGCGAACCTGGTTCCGGTTCTGACTTGGCGTCGCTCAAAACCCGGGCTGAACGCGTTGGCAACACCTATGTGGTGAATGGCCAAAAAACCTGGACCACGCTGGGCCAATTTGGCGAATGGATATTTTGTTTGGTGCGCACAAGCACCGAAGGCAAACCGCAAACCGGCATTTCTTTTTTGTTGATCGACATGAAGTCACCCGGGGTCAGTGTGCGTCCGATCAAGTTGCTGGATGGCGAATGCGAAGTCAACGAAGTCTGGTTTGACAACGTCGTGGTGCCTGCCGACAACCTGATTGGCCAAGAAAACAAGGGCTGGGATTACGCCAAATATTTGTTGGCGCATGAACGCACCAACATTGCCGATGTCAACCGCGCCAAGCGTGAATTGGAACGACTCAAACGCATCGCCAAAGCCGAGGGTGTGTATGACGACATGCGCTTCAGAGACGAGATAGCCAAATTGGAAGTCGATGTGATTGCCTTGGAGATGATGGTGTTGCGCGTGTTGAGTGCGGAAAAATCAGGTAAGCAATCGCTGGACATTGCAGGCTTGCTCAAAATCCGTGGATCGGAAATTCAGCAACGCTACAGCGAATTGATGATGTTGGCGGCGGGCCCCTTCAGTTTGCCGTTCATCCAAGAAGCCATGGACGCCGGGTGGCAAGGCGACCATGTCGGCGCGGCGCATTGCGCGCCCTTGGCGTCAACCTATTTCAACATGCGCAAGACCACGATTTACGGTGGTTCCAACGAAGTTCAGCGCAATATCGTTGCCAAAACCGTTTTGGGTTGAATACCAGCAACCCTATCAAGACACACAAGGAACACCATGGACTTTGATTTTTCCGACGAACAAACGCAGTTGCGTGACGCGGTCCGCAAATGGGTGGACAAGGCCTATGCCTTTGACGAGCACAGGCGCATCGTTGCCGAAGGCGGTTTTTCTGCTGCCGTGTACCAAGCGTTGGCAGAGCTGGGCCTGACAGGTTTGTATGTGCAAGACACCTACGGTGGCATGGACATGGGGCCAGTGGAAGGCATGGTGGTGATGGAGGAGTTGGGGCGCGGCATGTTGCTCGAGCCTTTGACCCACGCGTGGATCAGCTCCGCCATGATGCAAGCGTTTGCGCCAGAAGATTTGAAACAGCATTGGCTGCCCAGCATCGCGTCAGGCGAAGCCCTGGTGGTGCTGGCTCACGTGGAACGGGGTTTGCGTTATGTTGGGGACACGTGTCGCACCACCGCTGAACATACTCAGGACGCTTGGCATGTCAGTGGTCACAAAAGTTTGGTGCCTGCCAGTGACCAGGCGCATGCGTTCATCGTGCCCGCCATGGTGAAAGGGCAAATGGCCTTGTTTGTGGTGCCACGCTCAAAGGCTACCGACACGGCTCGCACCTATGTCGCACAAGATGGCAGCCGCATGGGGGAAGTGTTGTTTCAACATGCACCAGCGCAATTGTTGACATTGCAAGGACAGGCCGCATTGCAGTTGGGTGTGGATGTGGGAATGGCCGCCTTGTGTGCCGAGGCCGTGGGTTTGATGGAAAAAACTTTGTCGGTGACCGTGGAGTACATGAACACCCGCAAACAATTTGGTGTGCCGATTGCGTCGTTTCAAGCGTTACAGCACCGCGTGGCTGACATGAAGATGTCATTGGAGTTGGGGCGCTCAATGAGTTACTACGCCACCTTGAAATTGAATGCCGCAGCCGACGAACGCAGTCTGGCAATCTCCCGTGCGAAGTGGCAAATCGGCAGATCCACACGCCACGTGGGACAAGAGGCTGTTCAATTGCACGGAGGCATTGGCGTGACGGATGAATACATCATCAGCCATTGTTTCAAGCGCTTGACCCAAATGGAAATGACCTGGGGTGACAGCCTGCACCATCTGGGAAAAATATCTGCCAACATGCAAGACACCGCCGGGGTATTTGCCTGACCATGCACCCCAAAGCCCTGCTCGACGCCTGTACCGAACTCACCCGTCTTTTGTTACGTTTTGAACATCCCGCAGACAGCGTGGTGTCCAAATACTTTCGCGACCAACGCAAATCGATGGACCTCGGTCCGCGTGAACGCAGCGTGTTGGCAGAAACGGTTTACAACGTGTTGCGACAAAAATTGCGTTTTGAACATTTGGCCAAATCGGGTTCAGGTGTGCGAGAGCGGCGATTGGCCATCTTGGGTTGGGCTGCCCATTTAGACGCACAAGCCAAGCAACTTCAACCGCAAGCCAAACACGGCGACCGTGGCTTCATGAAAGCGGCCATGAGCGAGATGGAGTTCAAGTGGTTGAGCGATTGCGATGCCGCTACCGAAGACGATTTCTTGGCCCCGCACCGACACAATTTGCCACCGTGGCTGGCAGAGGCCTTGCAATCCCAGTTGGCCGATGATTTTTGGCCGCTGGTCGAGAGCTTGCAGCAAACCGCTGGTTTGGATGTGCGGGTCAACACCTTGCTGGCCAAGCGTGAGCAAGTGTTGTCGCAGCTGCAAGCCAGTGGCATTCAGGCCGTGCCCACCCCGCATTCACCGTGGGGCATTCGCATGCCAGCCAAACCCAATCTCAGCAAATTGCCCTTGTTTGAGCAAGGACACATCGAAGTGCAAGATGAAGGCTCGCAATTGCTGGCGCTGTTGGTCGATGCCAAGCGCGGTGAAATGGTCGCCGACTTTTGTGCCGGCGCTGGCGGCAAAACCTTGGCATTGGGCGCAAGCATGCGCAACACGGGTCGCTTGTATGCTTTTGACACTTCGGCGCACCGATTGGATGCGCTCAAACCACGTTTGGCGCGCAGCGGGTTGTCCAACATCCACCCGGTTGCGATTGCCCACGAGCGAGACGACCGCATCAAACGATTGCGTGGCAAGATGGACCGCGTGCTGGTCGATGCCCCGTGTACCGGACTGGGCACCTTGCGCCGCAATCCCGATTTGAAATGGCGACAAACCCCAGAGGCTGTCGCGGAATTGGTGTTGAAGCAAACCGCTATTTTGGCCGCTGCTGCGCGCTTGCTCAAACCAGGCGGACGACTGGTCTATGCGACCTGCAGTTTGTTGCGCGAAGAAAATGAAATGATTGCGCAAGCTTTCAGTCAAGCGCATGGCGGGTTTGAACCCATGCCTGCCGCAGATGTCCTCACTGCCCTCGGGGTTGAAGCGGCAGACACTTTATGCACACCCGACAGGCAATGTTTGCGCTTGTGGCCACACCGTCACGCGACCGATGGTTTTTTCGCGGCGGTATGGCAATTGACATGACCCAGATTTAAAATCTGGTGGTTGAATTCTTTAAGGACAGACATGGCTTTACCTGATTGGCCTTGGCTCGATGTGGTGTTGCAGTGGGTGGCCCATGGCACGTGGCATTTGAATGCATGGCAATTGATGGCATTCACGCTCTTGATGACCCACATCACGATTGCATCGGTGACCATTTATTTGCACCGTCACCAAGCTCACCGGTCATTGGATTTGCATTGGTTGCCAGCGCATTTCTTTCGCTTGTGGTTGTGGTTGACCACGGGCATGACCACCAAAGCGTGGGCGGCCATACACCGCAAGCACCACGCCAAATGTGAATCTGAAGAAGACCCACACAGCCCCCAAGTCATGGGCATTCGGACCGTGTTTTGGCAAGGCGCAGAGTTGTACAGGCGCGAGGCCGCCAATGAAGAAACGTTGCGCAAATACGGTCATGGCACCCCAGACGATTGGCTTGAAAACCATGTGTATGCCTATTTCCCGTGGCAAGGTGTGGGCGTGATGCTGGTCATCGACTTGGCCTTGTTTGGTGCCATTGGTTTGACCGTTTGGGCCGTGCAAATGTTGTGGATCCCAGTGACCGCGGCGGGCGTCATCAATGGATTTGGCCATTACTGGGGCTACCGCAATTTCGAGGCGCCTGACGCGAGCACCAATATTTCGCCTTGGGGCATCCTCATTGGCGGCGAAGAATTGCACAACAACCACCACACATACCCCACCTCTGCCAAGTTGTCTGTCAAGCCTTACGAATTTGACATTGGATGGATGTACATCCGTCTGTTGCAGACCTTGGGTCTGGCCACGGTCAAAAAGACACCGCCTAAATTGCATTACGCGGCCATTCAGCCAGTGGCCAATGAGCAAACTTTGGAAGCCTTGATCACCAACCGCTACGAGGTGATGGCGGGGTTTGCCCGCCAATTGCAGGCCGCGCTCAAGCAGGAAATTGCGTCATTGCCCAAGTTGCCAGCCGACGCGGTGTTGACAGCCGCCAAGCGTTGGATGCACCGCGATGAAGTTCAAATTCCGGTGCAGTTTCATGGTTTGTTGGCGCAGGCCCGTGCGGCATTGCCCAACACCGACACCATGGTGCGCATGCGTGAAGAGTTGCGTCAGATGTGGCTCAACACCCATGCCAGCAGGGCGCAATTGGCGTTGGATTTGCAGCAATGGTGCCAACGTGCCGAGCAAAGCGGTGTGACGGCATTGCGCGATTTTTCTATGCAATTGCGTTCAGCCAAGGTCTGATATTTCGCATGCCCACAGGCTGGGCATTAACGATGAGCGGCCTTTCAGGTTGACCAATTTAAATATTTATTCTGGTCAACGGCCTGTCAAGACGGCTCGTTGAATGGTGACTCCAAAGCGTTGGAGAAATTGTTCAACAACCTCTGAAAGGTACTTCATGAAAAAAATCGTCGCTCTGCTCATCACCGCTGGTTTTGCTGCTGCCAACTTTGCTGCCACCCCCGCTGCAGCGCCGACTGCGCCAGCGGTGACACCTTCCGCCACCGAAGCTGCCAAGCCTGTGGCTGAAAAAGTCAAAAAGCACAAGGTTTCACACAAAGCAAGCAAAAAAGAAACCACGCCAGCTGCCACAGCCACAACCACTGTCAAATGACTTTCTCTTTTGACCAACACGCATAAAAAAACCGCCGAGAGGCGGTTTTTTCATGGAAGAAATGAAACGCTTATTTGAGTTTGATTTCTTTGTATTCGACATGCTTGCGAGCTTTGGGGTCGAATTTCATGATCGACATTTTCTCGGGCATGGTTTTTTTGTTTTTGCTGGTCGTGTAGAAATGACCGGTGCCGGCCGTTGATTCCAGCTTGATTTTTTCGCGTCCGCCTTTGGAAGCCATGGTGAAAGTCCTTTCGAAGTCGGTGAAAAATTAAGCTTGACCGCGTTCACGCATGTCTGCGAGAACCACATCAATGCCTTTTTTGTCGATCAGGCGCAATGCAGCGCTGGAAACGCGCAAGCGCACCCAACGGTTTTCGCTCTCCACCCAGAAACGGCGGTATTGCAGATTGGGCATGAAACGGCGCTTGGTTTTGTTGTTGGCGTGGGAAACATTGTTGCCAACCATGGGGGCTTTGCCCGTTACTTCGCATACACGTGCCATCAGACACTCCTTGTTAACAGTTGGAAAGACGTCCAACTTGACCTCGCCTGAAAGGGGGCGGTATCCCCGGACGTGCTGCTTAACCAGCCAGCAAACCCAACAAAGCCTGCGATTATAGCCTGAGCGGTTCAGGCCAGATGCGGCCCATCAAACCGCCATTGACGCGCGGTGCACCTGGGCTTGTTGGGCGATGTCCGCGCGCTGTGACGCCGACAAGCGGTTGAGGTTTTTGAGTTGCATCAGCATGCGCGGGTTTTTTGCCAAGGTGTCTGCATGCTGGGAGAGGTAATCCCAATACAAGGTGGTGAACGGGCAGGCTGTCGCGCCAGTCGCAACTGCGGGGTTGTAGCGACAACCTTTGCAGTGGTTGCTCATGCGGTCGATGTATTTGCCGCTGGCCACATAGGGTTTGCTGGCCATGAGGCCGCCATCGGCAAACTGGCTCATGCCCAAGGTGTTTGGCAATTCAACCCATTCCACCGCATCGACATACACCGACAAATACCATTCGTGCACTTGCTTGGGGTGAACACCAAACAGCAACGCATACAAACCGGTGACCATCAAGCGCTGGATATGGTGCGCATACCCCTGTTTGAGGGTTTGACCGATGGCGTCTCGAAGACACGCCATGTCAGTGTCTGCGGTCCAAAAAAAGCCAGGCAAATCTGCTTGTGCTTGCATGGCATTTTGCTCAAGGTAACCTGGCATTTCGGTCCAATAAATGCCGCGAACATATTCACGCCAGCCCAATACTTGGCGCACAAACCCTTCGACGGCAGGTAATGGGGCCAGCCCTTGGTGATAAGCCGTTTCTGCCGCCGCGATCACTTCTCGGGGACGCAGTAATTTCAGGTTCAGCGAAGACGACACATGCGAGTGGTACAGCCAGACTTCGCCCTCCCACATGGCGTCTTGGTATTGGCCAAAGTGAGGCAACCGGTATTGAACAAAGTCCGCTAACACTTGCAAGGCTTGATCGCGCGTGACGGGCCAACCAAAGTGCTCTAAGCTGCCGGGGTGTTGGGCAAAGCGTTGGTTCACCAATGCCATCACGGCAAGGGTGGTGGCATCCGGTTCAAAGCGGGTTGGCGCAGGCAAGGCCCCGGGTCCTGCTTTGCCAAAACTGCCGCGGTTGTCCGCATCGAAATTCCATTGGCCGCCTATCGGTAGTTTGCCGTCCATCAGGATTTGGTGTTTTCGCCTGAGTTCTCGGTAGAAATACTCCAAGCGGATTTGCTTTTTGCCTTCGGCATGAGCTTTGAATTCACGCACCGTGCAGTAGAAATGGTCATCGTCACGAATGTCGAATGGGACGCCATGTTGTGCCGCTGTGGCACGTAACTGCTGCCATACCCGCCAGTCGCCAGGCGCGGTCATCACCAATTGGCTGGGGCGGTATTGACGAATGGCAAGCGCCAGTTCTTCAGCCAAACTGCCCGCGTTTTGTTCATCGTCGAGCGAGCGGTACACCACCGGCCAACCCTTGTCACGCAAACGCTCGGCGAAATGCCGCATCGCACTCAAGAACAGTGTGGTTCTTTGTTTCGATGACGGCACATGGGTGGACTCTGCGTCGACCTCGGCCATCCAAATGCGGTCTGACTGTGGATCGAAATCTGTCAGCGCGGACGATTGCTCGTCGAGTTGGTCACCCAGCACCAGCACCAGGTTTCTTGTTTCATGGTGCATGGCGGGTGGCCGATAACCTGGTTATTGCTCTAAAAACCGCTGTGCATCCAGTGCGGCCATGCAACCCGTGCCGGCACTGGTGATGGCTTGGCGGTACACGTGGTCTTGCACATCGCCAGCGGCGAACACGCCGGGCACACTGGTCTGTGTGGCCATGCCTTGTAAACCGCTTTGCGTGATGATGTAGCCATCTTTCATGGCCAATTGGCCTTCGAAAATCTGGGTGTTTGGCTGGTGACCGATGGCGATGAAGCAACCATGCACCGCGAGTTCGCGGGTGCTGTGGTCTTGGGTGCTTTTCAGCCGCACGCCCGTCACACCTGAGGCGTCGCCCAGCACTTCATCCAGCACACTGTGCAACTCCAACACGATCTTGCCTGCTTTGACTTTGTCCATCAGCTTGTCGATCATGATGGCTTCTGCTTTGAATTTGTCACGGCGGTGAATCAAATGCACTTTGCTGGCAATGTTGGACAAATACAAGGCCTCTTCCACCGCGGTGTTGCCGCCACCGACCACGCAACACACTTGGTCGCGGTAGAAAAATCCATCGCAGGTGGCGCAAGGTGCCGCTGTCGCCAAACAAGGTGAACGGGCGTTGGCTGAAGTCCACGCGGTTGATGTGATCGAACACCATGTGTGTGTTGAACCGTTCGGCGTGGGCTTGGAAGCGTTGCATCAGATCCGGACCTTGAACGCCATTGACATCGGCTGGCCAGTTGTCCACATCGGTGGTGGTCATCAGTTGTCCGCCTTGGGCCATGCCAGTGATCAGGGTGGGCTGTAAATTGGCGCGGGCTGCATAGACTGCGGCGCTGTAACCGGCAGGGCCGGAGCCCAAAATAAGAACTTTGCTGTGTTGTGGGGAGGTCATGGTGTACTTAAGAAAAAAATCAGACGCAAAAACGCGCCGCAAAACCCCAGATTTTAGGCTGGTGCGTCATCTCAAGCTTTGGCGCGCCTGTTAAGCTTACGCTCGGCAATGACTTACTCTCTCAACACACTCAATCACGCCAAGGACCAAGCGCCTGCAGTCACCGGATGGCAACGGTTTTTGCAGGAAATCGCCTTGTCTTTGGGCTTCGTTTTTTTGCTGTTTTGGCTGGTGGCTTTACTCAGCCATTCGGCCCAAGACCCGGCCTGGACCACTTCCGGCTCCAGCGCCACGCCGCACAATTGGGGTGGACGCATAGGCGCGGCGATCAGCGATTTGGGTTTTTTTGTCGCTGGTTACTCCATGGTCTGGTGCTATTTGGCCGCCTTGATCGCTTGGTTGAAAGCGTTGGCTGCGCGTTTACGCAGTGCGGACAGCCCCGCCGTCGAGCCTCATGTGTGGCGTTTGAGTCGCTGGGCTTTTTGGAGTGGCTTGGTGTTGCTGATGTTGTCGAGCACCGGATTGGAATACACACGGCTTTACCGTTTTGAAGCTTTGTTGCCGGGTCACCATGCGGGCGGCATTTTGGGATTTTTGGTGGGCGGTGCCGCCGCCAAATGGTTTGGCTTCAATGGTTCTGCGTTGATATTCATCGTCTTCATGTTGGTCGGCTTGTCATGGACTTTTGGTTTTTCATGGGTGCAACTGTCTGAACAAATCGGTGCCAAGATCGATCAGGCTTTGACCGATTGGCGTGAACGCCGAGAGATTGCCGAAGACTTGGCCATGGGTCAAGTGGCTGCCAAAGCGCGCGAGCATGATTTGCACACAGAGGCCGTCTTCAATGACGAGTTGACGCCACACACGGTGCGTATCGTGGTGGACCCCGAACCCTTGGTGGCGCCCAAGAGTGAGCGCATGGCCAGAGAGCGCCAAAAACCGCTGTTCAACGACATGCCGGATTCGCGTTTGCCGCAGGTCGATTTGCTGGACGATTCGCAAGTCAAACATGACCCGGTGGACGCTGAGACCATTGAGTTCACCAGCCGTTTGATTGAAAAAAAATTGCGCGACTTCGGCGTCGAAGTCAAGGTGCTGGCTGCCGCGCCAGGTCCGGTGGTCACGCGCTATGAAATTGAACCTGCCACCGGTGTCAAGGGCTCACAAATCGTCAATTTGGCCAAAGACTTGGCCCGCTCGCTCAGCATGGTGTCCATTCGCGTGGTGGAAACCATTCCGGGCAAAAACTTCATGGCGCTGGAATTGCCCAACGCCAAACGGCAGTCGATCCGCTTGAGTGAAATACTCGGCTCAGAGGTTTACAACGAAGCCAAATCCATGTTGACCATGGGACTGGGCAAAGACATCGGTGGTCACCCGGTGGTGGCTGATTTGGCCAAGATGCCCCATGTGTTGGTGGCGGGCACGACCGGTTCAGGCAAATCGGTGGGTATCAACGCCATGATTTTGAGCCTGCTCTACAAAGCCGAAGCGCGCGACGTTCGTCTGTTGATGATCGATCCCAAGATGTTGGAAATGTCGGTGTATGAAGGCATTCCGCACTTGCTCGCGCCCGTGGTCACCGACATGCGTCAAGCCGCGCACGGACTAAATTGGTGTGTTGGCGAAATGGAGCGCCGCTACAAACTGATGAGCAAACTCGGTGTGCGTAACTTGGCGGGTTACAACCACAAGATAGAAGAGGCCGCAGAAGCAGGCCATTCATTGCCCAACCCGTTCAGTTTGACGCCGGATGATCCCGAGCCTTTAGAGCGCTTGCCTCACATCGTGGTGGTCATCGACGAGTTGGCTGACTTGATGATGGTGGTCGGCAAGAAAATTGAAGAGTTGATAGCCCGCTTGGCGCAAAAAGCCCGTGCCGCTGGCATCCATTTGATTTTGGCCACGCAACGCCCCAGCGTGGACGTGATCACTGGTTTGATCAAAGCCAATATACCCACCCGCATTGCGTTCCAAGTCAGCAGCAAGATCGACAGCCGAACCATTCTGGACCAAATGGGTGCCGAAGCCTTGTTGGGCATGGGCGACATGTTGTATTTGCCCAGCGGCACCGGTTTTCCCATTCGTGTTCATGGCGCGTTTGTCAGTGATGAAGAAGTGCACCGTGTCGTGAGTTATTTGAAAACCCAAGGTGAGCCCAATTACATCGAAGGCTTGCTTGAAGGCGGTACGGTTGAAGGAGACCGCAGTGGCCCGGATTTGTTCGGTGACACCGCCGCAGAAAAAGACCCAATGTACGATCAAGCGGTTGAAGTCGTGTTGAAAAACCGTAAGGCCAGTATTTCGTTGGTTCAACGCCATTTGAAGATCGGATACAACCGCGCTGCACGCTTGGTAGAAGACATGGAAAAGGCCGGCATGGTCAGCGCCATGAGCAGCAACGGACAGCGTGAAATTTTGGTGCCCACACGGCAAGAGTGATTCGACCCAGCCATCACCCGGCATGGGTCTCAACAGGTAAGCCAACGTCGCAGGACATTTCATGAAGTTTTTTGCCTCATCCAAGCAGTTCAACAAATCGCCAACCACGTTACCCATGTATGCGTTGTGGGTGTGCACGATGTGGTGTTCGGTGGCCGTGGCAGACAGTGTCGACAGCCTGTCCTTGTTTTTGAAAACCACCCGCAGCATGCGTGCCGATTTTGTGCAGACAGTCACTTCGCCTGCAAAGGAAAACCGCCTTGCTAAAAGCAAAACTTCATCGGGCACATTTGCATTTGTGCGCCCCTCGGTGTTTCGGTTTGACTATGCCAAACCGTTTGTGCAAAACATCGTGGCAGATGGCGAATATGTGTGGCTGTACGACGCAGACTTGAACCAAGTGACGCAACGTCCTCAATCGCAAGCCTTGGCCACCACCCCGGCTTCGTTGATTGCCTCGGCCAACGATGTGAGCAGCTTGCAAAAAGAATTCGTTTTGTTGGCGCAACCGGATTCAGAAGGGCTGCAGTGGGTCGCGGCCACACCGCATTCCAGCGACAGCAGTTTGCAGCGGGTGCGAATCGGATTGCGCGTGAAAGGTGAATCGGTTCAATTGGTGCAACTCGACATATGGGATGTGTTTGGAACCCGCTCGTTGATCAAGTTTGACCGCACCGACATCAACCCGAAGCAGTTGACGCTGGCGCAGTTCAACTTTGTGCCACCCAAGGGCGCGGATTTGATCAAGCCCTGAGGCCATCTCGTGTCGCCCCTGAACGCGTCCGATCCCCACATGCCATTGGCCGAACGTTTGCGGCCACACACGCTGTCAGAAGTGGTGGGGCAGCAGCATATTTTGGGCGAGGGCAAGGCCCTGCGCGTGGCGTTCGAATCCGGACAACCGCACAGTTGCGTGTTGTGGGGACCACCCGGTGTGGGCAAGACCACCATTGCCCGCTTGATGGCCCAGGCCTTCGATGCCCAATTCATCGCCATCAGCGCGGTCCTTGGTGGCATCAAAGACATTCGCGAAGCGGTGGAGTTGGCGCAAACGGCACGTGATGCATTGGAAAAAAAACGCACCATTGTGTTTGTGGACGAAGTGCACCGGTTCAACAAAAGCCAGCAAGACGCATTCTTGCCACACGTGGAATCTGGCTTGTTCACGTTCATTGGCGCGACCACCGAAAACCCGTCGTTCGAAGTGAACTCGGCCTTGCTCTCGCGTGCAGCGGTGTATGTGCTGCAGCCCTTGCGTGATGAGGATCTTTCGCAAATCGTTGACAAAGCGCTTGCCATTCAAGCGGTTCCCAGTTTGGAAGCGGCTGCCTTGGCCCGTTTGATGGCTTACGCCGATGGCGATGCCCGTCGTTTGCTCAATACCTTGGAAACCTTGGCGGTGGCCGCGAAACGTGAATCGTTGGACCGCATTTCGGATGCTTGGCTGATGCAAGTGCTTGGTGAGCGCATGCGCCGCTACGACAAAGGTGGCGATCAGTTTTACGACAGCATCAGTGCCTTGCATAAATCGGTGCGCGGCTCAGACCCGGATGCGGCTTTGTATTGGTTGGTTCGCATGCTCGATGGTGGAGCCGAGCCCAAGTACATGGCGCGCCGCATGATTCGCATGGCAGCCGAGGACATTGGCTTGGCTGATCCGCGCGCCTTGCGATTGGCTTTGGACGCGGCCGAAGTCTATGAACGCTTGGGCTCACCTGAAGGCGAATTGGCGTTGGCTGAGTGTGTGGTGTATTTGGCTGTGGCGCCCAAATCGAATGCGGTTTACAAGGCCTACAACCAAGTGCGCCGTTTGATCAAGTCGGATGGCACCCGTGCGGTGCCGATGCATTTGCGCAATGCGCCTACACGCCTCATGAAAGAGCTCGAGCATGGCAAGGGCTACCGGTACGCCCACGATGAACCAGACGCGTTTGCAGCGGGTGAAAATTATTGGCCCGATGGCATGACGCCCCCTGTTTTGTATGAACCGGTGGAGCGTGGCTTGGAAATCAAAATCGCAGAAAAAATGCGTGCGCTGCGAGAAAAAAACGCACGCGCGCAAAAACCTTAAAGCTTGTCTGCTTCGCTGGTGAACGAATCTGCAAAAAATTCATCCGCTGGCAAACCATGCAACGCATAGTCGCGCTGCGCGGCGTCAATCACCACGGGCGCACCACAGGCATACACCTGGTAGTTCGATAAATCGGGAATGTCCTGCAACACCGCTGCATGCACAAAACCTGTTCTGCCTTGCCAATGATCTTCGGGCAAGGCGTCTGACACCACTGGCACATAGTGCAAATGCGGCATGTGTTGGCATTGCGCGATGACCCAATCGTGCATGTACACATCGGTGGGTCGGCGTCCACCCCAATACAAATATGCAGGGCGTTGTGTTTGTCGGTGCTGCATGTGTTCGATCAGCGCTTTGATGGGCGCAAAGCCCGTGCCAGATGCCAGCAACACCATCGGCTTGTCGCTGTCTTCACGCAAGTAAAAACTGCCAAACGGTGCCTCAATGCGTTGGATTTCTTTTTCTTTCATGGCGCCAAACACATGGTCGGTGAACTTACCACCAGGCATGTGCCGTATGTGTAGATCAATCACCGGCGCGCCAGCTACCAGTGTGTGCGGTGCGTTGGCAATCGAGTAGGCCCGGCGCGAACCATCGCGCAATAAAAACTCCACGTATTGGCCGGCGTGGTATTGCATGACTTCAGTGGATGGCAATTGCAAACTGATGCGCATGACATCGTGCGACAGGGTTTGCATCGAAGCGACACGCACCGGCATTTTTCGAATGGGAAATGCATCTGCGCGGGTGACTTGTTTGGATTCAAGCACGACATCACTCAAGGCCGTGGCACGACAGGTCAGTACCATGCCGCGTGACAGCTCTTCTTCGCTCAGGGCTTTGTGTTGATAGGTTGCCATCTGAACATCGCCAGAGATTTTTTGGCACTTGCAAGAACCACAGGCGCCGTCTTTGCAGCCGTAAGGCATGGCCACACCTTGGCGAATGCCTGCGCTCAACAAGGTTTCGTTCGCATCCACGGAGAATGAACGGCCACTGGGTTGCACCAAGACTTGAAACGCCATGCTTGTTATCCTCTGGTTTTGGTCTGTTCAAAGAAAGACAGGATTTTGCCCTCAAACCAATCCCCCCTTGGCGCCTTGCCTGCACGCTTTCGCAAACCACGTGTGCTGATCGTGGGGTGTGGCGATGTGGGTTTGCGCACAGCGGCGCAGTTGAGATCGGCTGTGCGCGTGTTTGCTTTGACCAGCAGTCCCTCGCGTGTGAGTGCCCTACAGCGGCAAGGCATCACGCCCTTGCTAGGCAATTTGGACCAAGCGTCTTCATTGCGTCGCCTTGCAGGCGTGGCGACCCATGTGGTTCACATGGCGCCCCCGCCATTGCAAGGCAATAAAGACCCGCGCACGCAGGCGCTGATCCAAGCGTTGGTGTTGCGCAGTGCGCCCGTGCGCGCAACGCCGGGTGGACGCGGAAGCTTGGCTGCACGCATGGGGTCGACACGCCGTGCCACGCGTCAGCGTGCTGCGCATACCGGGCATTTACGCCTTGGACAGAGAGGGCGGCACCCCCAAGGAGCGGTTGCAACGCGCCACCCCTGTGTTGCAGCCTTCGGATGATGTTTACACCAACCACATTCATGCAGATGATTTGGCGCGCGCGACGGTGTTGTCTTTGTGGCGCGGGCGGCCCTTGCGCGTGGTGAATGTCAGCGATGACAGCGACTTGATGATGGGCGATTACATGGATTGGGCTGCAGACCTGTGGCAGTTGCCAAGGCCGCCACGCATCAGCCGTGCCCAAGCGCAAACCGAATTACCCGCCATGTCATTGAGCTTCATGAGCGAATCGCGCCGCTTGCACAACCAGCGATTGAAACAAGAATTGCGCTTGAAGTTGTGGTTTCCAACCGTGCGTGAAGGTTTGCAAAACCCAACGGTTGTCTAACGCATCCCGATTTTTGCGTCACCAAAAATACCGGCCGCTTCGCGCGGCAAACTGCGCCAATATTGTGATGTGGCTTGCACCTTGCCGCCGAGTGCGGCGGCAGCTTCCCAGCCCCAGCGCGGCTTGTATAAAAAGCTGCGACCCAAAGCCACCATGTCTGCTTCGTCCGCTTTCAGCACGTCTTCGGCTTGTTGTGGTTCTGTGATCAAGCCCACGGCAATCGTGGGCAAGCCAACTGCATGTTTGATGTGTTTGGCGAAAGGCACTTGGTAGCCCGGGCCAATCGCGATTTTTTGTTGTGGCGAAATACCGCCTGAAGAGACGTGGATGAAATTGGCGCCCGCTTGTTTGAGCATGTGGGTGAATTCGGTGGTTTCTTCCAAATTCCACCCGCCTTCGATCCAATCGCTGGCAGACAGTCGCATGCCCAAAACCCCATCGAACACCTCACGCACCGCTTTGAACACTTGCAAAGGAAAGCGGGTGCGGTTGGCAAAACTGCCGCCATGGTTGTCTTGCCGCTGGTTGGCAATCGGTGACAAAAATTCATGCAACAAATAACCGTGTGCCCCGTGCAATTCCAGCATCTCCAGGCCCATGGCTTGCGCGCGTTGCGCGGCTTTCACAAAGGCGGCTTCTATCGCGACCAATCCTGCGGCATCAATTTCGTGTGGCGGGTCTTCGCCTTCCAGCAAATGGACAGGTGAAGGTGCCACCGTGTCCCATCCACCCTGCGCTTTGCTGATCAGCATGCCACCGTGCCATGGTTGGGCGCTGGAGGCCTTGCCATCCAAATGACACGCGTATTGGCACATGGGCGCGACCACGATGCGATTGGGCAATGTCAAGGAACCGCGCGGCGAGTCAAGTTGCAGGGGGGTGAATAACAGGCTCATGGCATTTGTCTGGAAAAAATCAACATCTTAAGACCCGAACAAGTGGCCAGATTCGAGCAGCCAAAAAAAACGACCCTTGTGGGGTCGAGTTTTTTGCCTACAGGCTGGTGCCGGAGGCCGGAATCGAACCGGCACGGTGTTTTGCACCGGCAGATTTTGAATCTGCTGCGTCTACCAATTTCGCCACTCCGGCTAAAGAGGGGATCCGAATTATGGCACAGTGTGGGAATGAACTATCCCAGCATTGAAGCAGCGATTGGCAACACCCCCATCGCCAGACTGCAGCGCATCGGCGCACAAGAGAACCATGCACGAGGCAATGTGTTGCTTGGCAAGTTGGAAGGCAACAACCCAGCAGGCTCTGTGAAAGACCGACCAGCACTTTCCATGATTCAGCGTGCTGAAGAGCGCGGCGACATCCAACCGGGCGATACCTTGATTGAAGCCACCTCAGGCAATACGGGCATTGCACTCGCCATGGCGGCGGCCATCAAAGGCTATCGCATGGTGTTGATCATGCCCGAGGACTTGTCTATCGAACGTGCCCAAACCATGAAAGCGTTTGGTGCAGAATTGATTTTGACTTCCAAAAGCACGGGCATGGAAGGGGCTCGCGATCTGGCCGATCGCATGCAAGCCGAAGGCCGAGGCCGCGTGCTGGACCAATTTGCCAACGCCGATAACCCGCGTGTGCATTACGAAACCACCGGCCCTGAAATTTGGCAACAAACGAACGGGCGCATCACCCATTTTGTGAGTGCCATGGGCACCACCGGTACGATCACTGGAGTGTCGCGCTACCTGAAAGAACACAATCCGAACATCCGCATCGTTGGTGCGCAGCCCAGTGAAGGCTCGCGCATTCCAGGTATTCGCAAATGGTCGCCCGAGTACTTGCCCAAAATCTACGATGCCACGCATGTGGATGAATTGGTCTATGTCAGTCAACAAGACGCCGAAGACATGTGTCGTCGTCTCGCGCGAGAAGAAGGCATGTTCGCAGGCATTTCTGCGGCAGGCGCATGTTGGGTGGCTTTGCAAATCGCCCAGCAAGTGCGTGACGCCACCATCGTGTTCATTGTGTGTGACCGGGGTGACCGCTACTTGTCAACGGGGGTGTTTCCCGCATGAGCGCTTACCAATATTGCCCGATGTGTGCCACAGCGTTGCAACTCATCAGCCAGGAGGAAGATGGCGGTCCCAAGCAACGCATGCGCTGCGTGGTGTGCCAATGGACGCACTGGAACAATCCCACGCCGGTGTTGGCTGGCATTGTTCAGTACCGCGACCAAATTTTGTTGGCGCGCAATGCCGCATGGCCAGGCCGGCGTTTTGCATTGATCACCGGTTTCATGGAAGCTGGCGAAACACCTGAAGAAGGCATCACGCGTGAAATCGCAGAGGAAACACAATTGCAAGTGTCTTCTTTGAAGTTGGTCGGCGCGTACGACTTTCAGCGCATGAACCAAGTCATCATTGCTTACCACGCGGTGGCAGACGGCGAGGTGCGTTTGTCGCCAGAACTCGCTGAATACAAGCTGTACAACTACGAAGACATCATTTGTTGGCCAGCAGGCACGGGCTATGCCATGGGGGATTGGTTGCGCACCCAAGGCATCGAGCCGCGCTTCATGAGTTGGGAAGAACGCGCCGCCCAAAATTTAGAATGACCAGCATGCACATCGATAGTTGCTCAAAGTGGTGTCCACCGACAAAGGCTCGTTACGGGACTTTGCCGCGTTTGCCAAACAAACAGGCAATGAATTGGTGTCGCAAGAAACTATTGGTGATGACTATATTCACGTCCTCAAGCGTCGTTGACACTTGATTTAGTGGCTTTGGTGTCGTGACTGCCCTGGTGGGCTCGGTCGCCTCTCACCGCCGCAAGCGACAACGTTCGAGTCGGCCCGACCCACCATGTCAGTCAGCCCGTACAGCTTAAGCAAGCCTTTTCAGCTGATCTTTGACTTTGTGCAAAGTGTCTTCAAAGTCTGCCAATCGCTGACGTTCCTGGGTAATGACAGCAGGCGGTGCTTTCGCCACGAAGGCTTCATTCTCAAGTTTGCCTTTGGCTTTGACCATCTCTGTTTCAAGTCGGGTGATTTCTTTGGTAAGCCGCACTTTTTCAGCAGCCACATCGACTTCAATGAACAAGCACAGGCGCACATTGCCCACCACAGAAACAGGCGCTGACTGTGCTTGTGTTTGCCAAGCGGCTTCTTCATCAAACACTTTGACTTCAGACAATTTGGCCAATGCTTTGAGCACGGCAGCATGTTGTTGAATGAAGTCTGAGTCTCCCAAGGTGAGCAGCGGAATTTTGGTGGCTGGCGACACGCCCATTTCACTGCGCAACGTGCGACAGGCATCCACCATGGCTTTGAGTTGGTTGACGCTGGCCACCGCTTCGTGATCGACCTTTTTCAATTGGGCCTCAGGATAGGGCGCAATGCTCACCGATTCACCGGCGATGCCAGCCACGGGTGCGACTTTTTGCCACAGTGCTTCGGTGATGAACGGAATGATCGGGTGTGCCATTCGCAAGATGGCCTCTAAGGTGCGGATCAACGTGCGCCGTGTGGCGCGCTGTTGGGACTCATCGCCTTGTTGGATTTGAACTTTGGCGATCTCCAAATACCAATCGCAGTATTCGTTCCAAACGAATTCATAAATGGCGGTGGCGACATGGTCCAAGCGGTAGTCTGCAAAGCCTTTGGCGACTTGGTCTTCGGTCAGCTGCAGCAGCGAGCTGATCCAACGGTCAGCTTGACTGAACTTCATGTATTGGTAGAACGGGCCTGCAGGAATGTGTTCACCGTTGTCGCCCAAACGCGGTGGTGAACATTCGGCCTTGGTGTGTTCTTTCAAACCACAGTCTTGGCCTTCACAATTCATCAACACAAAACGAGATGCATTCCACAGCTTGTTGCAAAAATTTCGATAGCCTTCACACCGTTTGCTGTCGAAGTTGATGCTGCGGCCCAAGGAAGCCAACGCAGCGAATGTGAAACGCAAGGCGTCAGCACCATACGCAGGAATGCCATCGGGAAATTCTTTTTGGGTGTTTTTGCGTACTTGCGGCGCGGTTTCGGGTTTGCGCAAACCTTGGCTGCGTTTTTCCAGCAAGGGCGCCAGGGCGATGCCGTCGATCAAATCGACAGGGTCCAGCACATTGCCCTCGGACTTGCTCATTTTTTTGCCTTGCGCGTCGCGCACCAGGCCGTGAATGTAGACATGCTTGAATGGCACGCGACCAGTGAAGTGCGTGGTCATCATGATCATGCGCGCCACCCAGAAGAAGATGATGTCGTAGCCAGTGACCAGCACGCTGCTGGGCAGGTACAGATCGCGGTCGCTCAATGAGGTGGCAGCGGTGGGTGTGATGGACTTGGCCGCAGTGACTTCGGGCGCGAAGCGCACGGGAGCCAGGCCGAGTCCGTCGCGACCGCCTGCTGCATCAGTGGTGAAACCCAATGTGCTGAAAGGAACCAGTGCAGACGAATACCAAGTGTCGAGCACGTCCGGGTCACGGGTCAGGTTTTTGCCGGGTGCTTGGGCTTGTGCATCGGCTTCATTTCGCGCCACATACACCTTGCCATCTTCGTCGTACCACGCTGGAATTTGGTGTCCCCACCAGAGTTGGCGCGAAATGCACCAATCGGTGATGTTGTTCATCCATTGGTTGTAAGTGTTGACCCAGTTCTCTGGCACGAACTTCACTTCACCCGATTGAACGGCGTCGATGGCTTTTTGCGCGATGCTTTTACCCGTGGGGTCTTGTTCGCTGACTTTGTTCATCGCGACAAACCACTGGTCGGTCAACATAGGTTCGATGATCTGACCGGTGCGGGTGCAGCGCGGCACCATGAGTTTGTGGGGTTTGATCTCGATCATCAGGCCCAGCGCTTCGAGGTCAGCCACGATGTGTTTGCGTGCGGCAAAGCGATCGAGCCCACGGTACTTGGGTGGCGCTTCGTCGTTGACGGTCACATCCAAATTCAACATGCTGATCATCGGTAAGTGGTGACGCTGTCCCACCGCATAGTCATTGACATCATGTGCAGGTGTGACTTTCACCACGCCCGTGCCAAAAGCCTTGTCGACATGGTCGTCTGCAATCACCGGAATGACGCGGTCGCACAAGGGCAGCTGCACCTGCTGGCCAATCAAATGCCGATAACGCTCATCCTCTGGATTGACCATGACAGCCACATCACCCAACATGGTTTCAGGGCGGGTGGTCGCCACGACCAAACCTTGGGCAGTCTGTCCGTCCACCAACTGAGGACCATTAACAAACGGGTAGCAAATATGCCAAAGGTGACCGTTTTCTTCCTCGCTTTCCACTTCCAGATCAGACACCGCGCTCATCAGCACCGGGTCCCAACTGACCAGGCGCTTGCCTCTGTAAATCAAGCCTTGTTGGTACAACGTGACGAACGTGTCGGTGACCACTGGTGACAACTTGTCATCCATGGTGAAGTATTCGCGGCTCCAATCCACGCTGTCGCCCATGCGGCGCATTTGTTGGGTGATGGTGTTACCCGATTGCTCTTTCCATTCCCATACTTTGGCGATGAAATTTTTTCGTGCCTCAGCGGGGGTGGGCCCCATGTCATGGCGGCTGAGTCCTTGTCCTTGCAGTTGGCGCTCCACCACGATTTGCGTGGCAATGCCAGCGTGGTCTGTGCCGGGAACCCACAACGTGTTGAAACCACGCATGCGGTGGTAACGCGTCAAGCTGTCCATGATGGTTTGGTTGAACGCATGACCCATGTGCAAGGTGCCGGTCACATTCGGCGGTGGCAATTGAATGGCAAACGCGGCTTGGTCTGCCGCAGGTTGACCGGTGCCGCGATAACCCGCCACGCCATAGCCGCGTTTTTCCCATTCAGGGCCCCAATGCGCTTCAATGGCGGCGGGTTCAAAAGATTTGGACAGGCTGTCGAGGCCGGGTTGCGAAAGGGTGCTGGTCATGCGGTAAACCGAAAAAGTGAATAAAAAACCCGGCTGATTTTAAAGACCAGCTGCAATTTGCCGTAACGCGTTGGCGAACACGTGTGCGGGTTGTCCGCCCGATATCAGGTGCTTGTCATTGATGATCACCGCCGGCACCGAGTGTATGCCTGCGCTGGTGTAGAAATGTTCTTTGGCGCGCACCTCTTGGGCATACCTGTCGCTTTGGAGCACGTTGCGCGCTTGGTTCACATCCAGCCCTTCGCTTTCCACAATGGCCAGCAGCACTTCATGAGAATCAATTTTTTCGCCCCGACCTTGGTAGGCGTTGAGCAAGGCTTTTTTCAATCGGTGTTGGGCTTCATGGCCCACGCTGGTTTCAGCCCAATGCAGCAAGCGGTGCGCATCGAAGGTGTTGTAGATGCGACCACGACCGACTGGGTGAAAAGCAAATCCCACCTCGGCACCACGCGCTTTGATGTTTTGGTACATCTGTGATTGTTGTTCGGCTGTGGACCCATATTTTTTGCCCAAATGCTCGACCAAATCTTCACCTTCGGGTGACATCTGTGGGTTGAGTTCAAACGGTTGGAAATGGATGTCTGCTTGGATCTCGTCTTTCACTTCGGCAAGCGCTTGTTCAAGGGCGCCCAGACCGACCGCGCACCAAGGGCAAGCCACATCAGAGACAAAATCAATTTTCAAATGGGTGGTCATGGAAGGCATCCTTTGTGGTGAATGAAGGTCAATGCAAAGCCAGCGACATGGCCAAGGCATTGACCAATTGGGCGTTGAGCGATTTGCCTTTGGCTGCCACATAGGCGTCTGGTCGCAGCAGCACCCAAGTGGATTTGTCGGCATGGCAAGCGTGTCGCAAGGCCTTGTGCGGGTCAATCACACACTCGGCCACTTGGGGCGATTTTTTATGCACCACTTGAACTGTTCGCACGCAGGTCAAGGCATTCAAGGATTGCAATTTGGCGATGTCTTTGCGACCGAGTTCGCCAAACACCAACAGCAGCAGGTGGCCGTTTGCCCAACCCATCAGGTCAGCCAAACTGCCCAGGGTCTGGTCGGTGAATTGCAATGCGGTGTTTTGCACCATGAAGCCACCGCTGTCATCGCACACATCCGACAGGTCATAGCGGTTGGCTTCAGCCATGCGCCCCGTGTTGATCAACGGCCGCGCAAAAGCATGCTGCTTGGCCAGTCCGATGGTGGCGTCACGAAACAACCGTTGCGCGCCTGGCGGCGCACGCAAATACTTGGCGGTGCGGTTGGTCACTTGAACGTTGCGTTGCGCGGCTTGCAATCGCTCTTGGTTGTAACTGCCGAGCAACGCAGGCGGTGCATGACCACGCGACACCGCAGCGAGTTTCCATGCCAAGTTGTCGGCATCGGCAATGCCTGTGTTGCCCCCGCGCGCGCCAAACGGGCTGACCACTTTGGCGGTGTCACCAATGAAAAACACGCGGCCATGACGGAGTTGGTGCAAGCATTGCGATTTGTACGCGTAAGGGCCGACCCACACCAATTCGCAATCGACGTTGGGGCCAAATTGCTTGCGCAGACGTTCGCGCACGACATCTTCGCGACTGACGTAAGCCGGGTCTGCATCCGGTGCCATTTGGTAGTCGATGCGCCAAACATCATCTGCCATCAGGTGTTGCCAAACCGCGCGGTTGTCGTTGAACGGTGCTTCAATCCAGGTGTGGCGTTCTGCAGGCGGTGTGTGTTTGAAGCGCACATCGGCAATGCACCAACGGTCGTCGCCTCGTTTGCTGTCCATGGTCGCACCCACCCACGCATGAAACGGGGTGTGTGAACCACTGGCGTCAATCACATGTTGAGCCTGTAAGCGATAGCTGCCAGCAGGGGTCTGCACCTGCAATATCACGGCCACATCGTTTTGTGAAAAAGCGGTCACGCGGTTGTTCCAGCGCAAATCAATCAGCGGTTGAAGTTGGTTGAGTGCTTGGATGCGCTCGACCAAAAACATTTCGACGTAAAACTGCTGGATATTGATGAACGGTGGTTGCACGCTGTGTGAAAACTGTTGTCGCTCGCGCAAGTCAAACGAAAACACTTCGTCGTCCCCCGCAAACGTGCGGCCTGTTTGCCATGCCACGCCTTTGGCAGCGATTCGGTCGTAAATGCCCAAGCGCGAAAAAATTTCCAAAGATTGTTGCGTGTAGCAAATGCCGCGGGACGATGCCCCTTTGACGCCGACGGTGTTGTCTTCGTCCAGCAGGACCGCGGCCACACCCAGTTGTGCCAAGCGGCAAGCCAGTGTCAGACCACTGAGCCCCGCACCGACGATGACAACAGGGTAAGTGGGTGCTGGTCTCCCATGGAGTTCAGGTGGTTTGACAAACGGATACGTCGGCAACTGATAAGCCGGGTATGCCGCATCGGATTTGCGCTTAGCCACGGTGCTGATGGCGTTCGCGTTTGAGTGCGGTCCAAGCGTCGAGTTGGTCGCGCACGTTTTGGCTTTCGCGGTGCATTTGTTCGGCAGTGGCGACTTGCGCACTCAATTCCAAGCGAATGCCATTGGGATCGAAAAAGTAAATGCTTTTGAAAATTCGGTGATCGGTGATGCCCAACACTTCGATGCCATGTGCTTCAAGCCGTTGCTTGCTGTCTTCCAGCGCTTGAATATTTTCAACGCTGAAGGCGATGTGGTTCACCCAGGCCGGTGTGTTCGGTGAGGGCAGGGCGGCGGTGTCGTCTCCTAAATCGAAAAAAGCAATGAACGAGCCGTCTTGCAATCGAAAAAAGAAATGGGTGTAAGGACAGTATTCGCCGGTGCTGGGCACATGGTCGTTTTGTATCAGGTGATAGAGCGGCAAGCCCAAGATGTCTTCGTAAAAATGCCGTGTCTCTTCCGCATCACGCGCGCGGTAGGCGTAATGGTGAAGTTGCAAAACTTTGGCGGGTGGAGGCAATGACGAGGTATCTGGCATGGCTATTTAAAAGGTGACCGATCCAGTTTACTGGAGCCATCCACCCGCGATGCCAGTCGCCAGTGTTCGCCTGTGTTGACACTGGGCAGTCCAAACGGTTGCCCGTCCATGAATAAGCATCCAAATGAATTACTTTTGATTGATTAAATAATTACAAGCAAAATCAATGATCGATAGCCAGACTCAATACCTTGCATTGAAACAACTCATTGGACTTGCCTGGTTCAGGCGCATACCCTCTCGCTTGTCTTTGGCGATCATTGCCAGAGCAAGTTCAACAACCATAGGAGATTTCTCATGTCAGCTCTCAAAGGCTCTAAGACGGAAGAAAACCTGAAAGCCGCCTTCGCAGGTGAGTCTCAGGCCAACCGCCGTTACCTGTATTTCGCAAACAAAGCCGACGTGGAAGGCCAAAACGATGTGGCTGCTTTGTTCCGCTCCACCGCTGAAGGCGAAACCGGCCATGCACACGGCCACCTCGAATGGCTCGAGCAGTGCGGCGACCCCGCCACGGGTTTGCCAATTGGCGCCACCCGTGACAACCTGAAAGCCGCGGTGGCTGGCGAAACCCACGAGTACACCGACATGTACCCTGGCATGGCCAAAACCGCGCGTGAAGAAGGCCACGATGAAATCGCTGACTGGTTCGAAACTTTGGCCAAGGCTGAGCGTTCACACGCCAACCGTTATGCCAAGGCGTTGGCTGAATTGGTCGATTGATTTTGATCAGGCGTTAAGCGCAAGGCGTTGCCTTTCATCGGGCAGCGCCTTTCTCTGAATGCCGGACGTCGACAGGTCATACCGGCGGCGAGAAGGCAGTCTAGAAGCACCTACACGCCATCCGTTGGATTGGCTCAACCCTGACTTCTACAACGAAGAAGCTTGCTTCACTGAAATGGAGCGCATCTTTGACATTTGCCACGGTTGCCGTCGGTGCGTGAGTTTGTGCGGTTCATTTCCTACCTTGTTTGATCTGGTGGACGAGGGTGCGACCGGTGAGCTCGACGGGGTAGACAAGAAAGATTATTGGAAAGTGGTCGATCAGTGTTATTTGTGCGACCTTTGCTACTTGACCAAATGCCCGTATGTGCCGCCGCACGAATGGAATTTGGATTTCCCGCACACCATGTTGCGTGCCAAGGCCATCAAATTTCAAAAGGGCGAAGTCACCGCTGGCGAAAAATTCCTCGCGTCCACTGATACGCACGGTCAATTCGCAGGCATTCCGATCGTGGTGCAAGCGGTCAACGCCATCAACAAAACCGGTTTGGCTCGCTCTGTCATGGAGTCCACCTTGGGTGTTGACAAGGCGGCTTGGTTGCCCGAATTGGCCACCAAAAAATTCCGTTCATCCGCCCCCAAGGCCAAATCGAACAAAGTGGTGGATGGTGAAAAAACACCGGGCAAAGTCGTGATTTATTCGACCTGCTATGTCAATTACAACGAGCCAGGCATTGGCATGGATTTGCTCAAAATCCTTGACCACAACGACATCCCTTATGAATTGGTGTCCAAAGAAAAATGCTGCGGCATGCCCAAATTGGAATTGGGCGACTTGCAATCGGTGGATGCCAACAAGCAAATCAACATGCCCGTGTTGGCCAAATATGCGCGAGAGGGTTATGCCATTTTGAGTGCAGTGCCGTCTTGTACGTTGATGTTCAAACAAGAGCTGCCACTCATGTACCCAGAAGACCCTGAAACACAGTTGGTCAAAGAACACATGTGGGACCCGTTCGAATACCTGATGGCGCGCAAACGCGATGGTCTGCTGAAAACCGAATTCCCCGAGTCGTTGGGTAACGTCAGTTACCAAATACCTTGCCATGGACGGGTGCAAAACATTGGCAAGAAGACCGAAGAAATGCTCAAGATGATTCCCGACACCACCATCAATACCATTGAGCGTTGCTCGGGTCATGCGGGAACCTACGGCGTGAAAAAAGCCACACACGCTTACGCCATGAAAATTGGCAAGCCGGTGGTCAAAGCCATGGCCACCATGAAAGACGGCAGCAAACCGGATTACATCAGTTCAGATTGCCCGCTGGGGGGGCACCACATCGCGCAGGGTTTTGAAGCCAGCGGACAAGCCGTGCCTGAATTGCAGCACCCGATCAGTTTGGTGGCCAAGGCCTATGGCTTGACTTGATTGCTCTGTTTTGTAAAGAGAGAAACGCACATGCAAATCACTGGAAACATCACCGCCGACAGTCTCATGACTTTAGAGGCCTACAGCAAATTTCGCAAAAACCACAAAGCCGAAGTGTTGGCACACCGCAAATTGCGTTCGGTGCATTTGGGCGAGCACATCACTTTGCAATTTGAAAGTGAAACCACGATCCGCTACCAAATCCAAGAAATGCTGCGCATTGAAAAAATATTTGAAGAAGAAGGCATTCAGCAAGAGATTGATGCGTATGCACCGCTCGTGCCGGATGGCAGCAATTGGAAAGCCACCATGCTGATCGAATACCCAGATGTGAATGAACGCAAGCGTGAACTCGCGCGGCTCATTGGCGTGGAAGACCGCATGTTCATCGAGGTTGAAGGCCATGAGCGTGTTTACGCCATCGCAGATGAAGACCTCGACCGAGAAAACGATGAAAAAACGTCTGCGGTGCATTTTGTGCGGTTTGAGTTTTCTCCCGCCACCAAGGCCGCCATCAAAGCCGGCGCTGCTGTGAAACTCGGCTGCGATCACACCCATTACCCGGCGCACACCGCCATTTCTGCCGAAGCGCTGGCGTCGCTGGCAGGTGATTTGAAATAACCGCTGTCAGCCAAGACAGGCACTGACCGAGGCAAAGCCTCATCGGACAGTTTGCGGTTGACAAAAGGTCAGCGTGAGCCAAATACAAGCGAGGCTGACTGCCCCGATAATCCTGCCATGCTTTTTCTTCTGTCCCCCGCCAAATCACTCGACTACGCCTCTGCTTTGCCGGCCGTCACGGCGACCGCACCGCTGTTCGTGCCTCAGTCGTCAGAGCTGATAGGCACGCTGAAGAAAAAATCTGCGCGTCAAATTGCAGAGTTGATGGACTTGAGTGATGCATTGGCCACACTCAATGTGCAGCGTTACAAGGCGTGGTCACCTGAGTTCAATGAACAAAATGCGCGTCCTGCGCTGTTGGCCTTTAATGGCGATGTTTACGAAGGCTTGGATGCCAAAAGCCTCACGCCAAAGCAACTGCAATGGGCGCAACAACATGTCGCCATCCTCAGTGGTTTGTATGGCGTGCTGCGTCCATTGGACCTGATGCAAGCCTACCGCCTTGAAATGGGCACGGCTCTCAAGCATGGCAAGCACCACAACCTTTACCAATTTTGGGGTGCTCAAATCGCGGAGTACCTCAACCAACATCTCGCCCCACACAAAGACCCGGTCATCGTCAATCTGGCGTCACAAGAATATGCCAAAGCCGTTGACCGGCGGGTGTTGAAGGCGCGAGTCATCGAGTGCGTTTTTCAAGATCACAAAAACGGTCAATACAAGATCATCAGTTTTTTTGCGAAACGCGCGCGTGGTTTGATGGCCAGATTTGCCATCCAGCATCAGGTCAAAACCCCGAAAGCATTGGAAGCTTTTGATGCAGAAGGGTATGCGTTTGCGCCTGACGTATCGGACGCGGACACACTGGTGTTTCGCCGTCACACCACCGATTGAACAGTCACATGCAAATCTACGTCAACAACCTGCGCTTGCAAGTCGAAGACACCGGTGAGCGAGATCGCCCTGCGGTGTTGTTGATTGCTGGCATGTCCATGCAACTCATTGTGTGGCCTGACGCCATGCTCAAGGCGTTGCATGACGCAGGTTTTCGGGTGGTGAGGTTTGACAACCGGGACAACGGTTTGTCTGAATCGTTGGATGCGTTGGGAACGCCCAATTTGTGGTGGTTCATGTTGCAACAAAAATTGGGCTGGCAACCCCAACCGCCCTACACCATCGAAGACATGATGCGAGATGCATTGGGTGTGATGGACCATTTGCAATTGCAACAAGCACATGTGGTGGGTGTCAGCATGGGTGGAATGATTGGGCAACGCTTGGCCGCTGCTGCGCCACACAGGCTTTGGAGTTTGACCAGCATCATGAGCACCAGTGGCGCCAAAGGGTTGCCTGGTCCCACCCCTGCCATGCGTCGGGTGTTGATGACGCCGCCCGCTCCTGCTGGCAGTGCTGCAGCCCGCGCACAAGCCATGCGATTTGTGAATGCCTTGGCCGGTCCCGGCTTCGTTCATCCGGTCGGTTCACAAGCGCAATTGGTGGAAGACTCGTTACAACGCAGCCATCGACCCGCTGGCAGTTACCGACAAATGCTGGCCGCCATGGCCGATCGCGATCGCTGGCGTTTGCTGTCGCGCATCACGGCGCCCACCTTGGTGATTCACGGCACGGCCGACCCGTTGATCCCTTTTGCTTGCGCCCAAGACACCGCGGCACGCATACCCGGTGCCAAGCTCTTTGGCATTGAGGGCATGGGCCATGATTTCCCACCAGGTGCAGTCACTCAGTTGAATGCGCGATTGCTGCCTTTTTTGCAAGCCCACACCCCTTTATGAATTCACCTGACCAATCCTTGCTGGGCAAAACGGTGGGCTACGCCGATCAATACGACGCCAGTTTGCTTTACCCCTTGCCGCGCGCCACACAGCGCGCAGACATTGGCGTCCACGGTCAACCCGTGTTTTTGGGTGCCGATGTATGGACCGCATACGAACTGAGTTGGCTCAATGTGCGAGGCAAACCTCAAGTGGCGATGGGGCGATTCATCGTTCCATGTGAAAGCACGCACTTGGTCGAAAGCAAATCGCTCAAGCTCTACCTCAACAGTTTGAACAACACGCGTTTTGCTTCAGCAGACGAAGTGAAACAAACCTTGCAAAACGATCTCAGCGCCGCGGTCTGGCAGGGTGGTGTGGTGCAGTCATCAGTTGGGGTGCAGTTGCTGCTGCCTGAACAATTTGGCCTTGAAAAAATCCAAGACTTGCAAGGTGTGAACCTGGACCGGTTGGACCTGGACTGCACCCACTACCAGCCCGCCCCCGAATTGCTGAGTGCGGCTTCAACTGAACAACCGGTGACCGAAACTTTGATCAGCCATTTGCTCAAAAGCAATTGTTTGGTGACCGGTCAACCCGACTGGGGCAGTGTCAGCATCAGCTACAGCGGGCCGCAAATAGATCAAGCGGGTTTATTGCAATACATCGTCAGCTTTCGCAACCACCATGAATTCCATGAACATTGCGTAGAACGCATTTACATGGACATCATGCGCCGGTGTCAACCCACCAAATTGTGTGTGCAGGCGCGTTACACGCGCCGTGGTGGGGTGGACATCAACCCGTGGCGAAGCAGCCATCCACAGGCCATGCCGCCGCAAATTCGCACCGCCAGACAATGAGTCCCAAGCCGCTAGTCTTTGAAACTTTTGAGCGCTGACAAGTCGGGAAACACCGCGGCTTTTTTGGCTTGAAACGCAGCGATGGCTTGCTGGACATGGGCATTGCTCCAAATGCCGCTTTGCAACCAACCCATTTGTTTCAACGCATCGTCCACGCTGTGGTCTCGCGCGTAATGCAATGCCTGTTTGGTGCCCCACACCGCCACGGGCGGCTTGGCCGCTATTTCTTGCGCGGCTTTCATGGCAGCGGCCAAAGCAGAAGCTGCGTCAGGCAACACTTCGTTGACCAACCCGTATTGCAGTGCTTTGTCAGCGCCCATGCGACGACCGGTGTAAGCGAGTTCTTTGACCAACGCCATGGGCATGAGTTTGGGTAACCGCTGCAAGGTGCCGACATCGGCCACCATGCCAATGTTGATTTCTTGGATACAGAAAAACGCATCGGCACTGGCGTAGCGCATGCATGCCGCCGTCACCATGTCCACCGCACCACCAATGCAACCGCCTTGAATCGCCACCAACACTGGGATGCGCAATGTCTCTAAACGCGTGAAGGTGGCTTGCAAACCACTGAGCATGTCAGAAATGGCTGCGCGACCTTCAGCGGTTTGGTCATCCATGCTGACCGAGCCGCCGAAGGCATCCAGTGACATGCCAGCGCTGAAATGTTTGCCTGTGCTGCTGATCACCAATGCACGCGCTTCTTGGCCTTGGTGAAGATGGTGCAAGGCATCATCGAGTTCGCGCCAAAACTGCATGTCCAAGGTGTTCATGCGATCGGGACGGTTCATCACCATGTGGGCGATGTGTTGGTCAATGGTCAGCTCAAAACAGGTCGGCTTGTTCATGCGTTGTATCTTTCAGGGGCGGGGGTTCTTGCAAAACATGAGAAGAGGATAAGCCCTTTTCAGCAGCGACGGGCATCAACGACACATCACTGGCTTTGACCAACGAGCCCACACGCACTCCCAATAAACGGATGCGTCTTTTGAAATCAACCCGTTTCAAACACAGTCCTGCTGCTTGTCGGATGGTGGAAGCATCAGCGGTGTAAACAGAGAGCGTGCTGTCGCGGGTCACGCTTTGGAAATTGTCAAAACGTAATTTGATGCCAATGGTTTTGCCCACATAGCCTTTGCGCTGCAAATCCGCAGCGACCTGCTGGCACAGGCGGGTGAAGATGTCACCCAAGGCCGCGCGGTCATGTCGCACATGCAAGTCTTTTTCAAAGGTGGTTTCGCGGCTCATGGACACCGGTTCGGATTCGGTCACCACAGGGCGTTCATCCAAACCGTGCGCGGCATCGTGCAACCACGCGCCATAGGACTTGCCAAAATGTTCCAACAGCCATGCGCGCTCTTGTTGGGCCAGTTCACCAATTCGGTGGATCCCGTGCGCTTGCAATTTGGCGTCTGCTTTGGGGCCTATGCCGTTGATTTTTCTGCACGCCAATGGCCATATCTTGTCAGCGATATCTTCCATGAACAAGATGGAAATGCCATTGGGTTTGTTCAATTCACTGGCCATCTTCGCCAGCAATTTATTGGGTGCCACACCGATGGAACAGGTCAGCCCAGTGGCGTCGGTGATGCATTTTTGAATCAAGCGGGCGAGCACTCGACCGCCTTCGCGTTGACCGCCGGGCACATCGGTGAAGTCGATGTAAATCTCGTCCACGCCCCGGTCTTCAACCACAGGTGCAATGTCTCTCACAATGCTTTTGAATAACCGTGAATAGTGACGGTATTGCTCGAAATCAACGGGCAACAAAATGGCATCTGGACACAGTTGCGCGGCCTTCATCACGCCCATGGCCGAACCGACGCCAAAGGCGCGCGCGGCATACGTGGCTGTGGTGATGACACCGCGACCGCTATAGCCCTTTAAGCGCGGAAACATGTCGACAGGAATCTCTGCCAGGTGGTCATTGCTCCAATCGCGCTCGGGTTGCTGCTGGCGCATGCGCCCCAGCAAATCATCTTCACGTCGTCGGCCGCCGCCGATCACCACCGGCAATCCTTTGAGCTGTGGATAACGCAACAATTCGACGGACGCGTAAAACGCATCCATGTCCAAGTGCGCAATGCGGCGCGTCAGTGCAGTTGACAGCACGCTGCAAACGCATCATGCGGTGGGATAAGTCCCTGGCAACAACACGCTGTGGTCAATGTGGTTGATGTCGGTGTGTCCACACAAAGCCATGCTGATGTCGAGTTCTTTGTGGATGATTTGCAAGGCTTTGGTCACGCCAGCCTCACCCATCGCGCCCAGGCCATACAACATGGCGCGACCAATGTAAGTACCTTGTGCGCCAAGTGCACGTGCTTTCAACACGTCTTGCCCGCTGCGAACGCCGCCGTCCATGTGCACTTCAATCTGTTTGCCGACCGCTTGGACCACGCCAGGCAATGCGTTGATGCTGGACTCGGCGCCGTCGAGCTGGCGTCCGCCGTGGTTAGACACAATCAACGCATCTGCACCGCTTTGCACAGCGAGTCGCGCGTCTTCGGCATCTTGAATGCCCTTCAAAATGAGTTTGCCACCCCAACGTTTTTTGACCCATTCCACGTCATTCCAATTGAGTGTGGGGTCGAACTGACCGTTGGTCCATTCACCCAAGGAGCTCATGTCATCAACGCCTTTGACGTGGCCAAAGATATTGCCAAATTGACGCCGGGGGGTGCCCAACATGTTCCAGCACCAACGCGGCTTGGTGGCCAAGTCGAGCAGGTTGATCAACGTGGGCTTGGGCGGTGCGGACAAGCCGTTTTTCAAATCGCGATGGCGTTGACCCAAAATTTGCAAATCCAATGTCAGCACCAATGCCGAACATTGCGCTGTTCGATCGAGCAAATGCTCATGGTTGACAAGGTAAATGGGATGCCAAATTTTTTGGCCGCGCGCGCAGCGAGGATTTCTCCATCGGCGTGTTGCATGCCCGTCATGCCGGTCGGTGCAATGGCCACAGGCATGTTGACCTGTTGACCGATCATGGTGCTGGCGGTGCTGCGACCTTCCATGTTGATGGCCACCCGTTGGCGCAATTTGATTTTTTGGAAATCGTCTTCGTTGGCCCGGTAAGTACTTTGGGTGTAACTGCCTGAATCTGCGTACTCGAAAAACATTTTCGGTACACGTTTTTTAGCCAATTGCTTCAGGTCATCGATATGGGTGATCACGGTCATCAAAAACTCTCCTGTTCAGTGCCCCGATGTTAGCGCCTGCGCCGAGAACCAAGCCGCCCCCAGCAAGGGCTGAAAAAGCGTCTCAAGCGCGTGGTTTTCTCATGGACTGAGTGTTCAAGCCCAGACCACAGATTGACTGTCAACGTACCATTTCTCGACATCGTGCTGCACCACAAATTCAATGCGACTTCGTTTGATTTTCATGGTCGGTGTCAGGCAACCGTTTTCAATGGACCAAGCTTCCTTGGCGATCACCAGCATTTTCAATTGCTCGTAGTCGGCAATTTGCTGGTTGACTTGGTTCAACAAGGCTGAAAGCTCAGACTCGACTTGTAGACGCACATCGTCTTTGTGGATTTGTGCACGAAGGTGTTCTGCCAGCACCACCATGGCATAGGCTTTGTCAAACCCACTGCCAGACACCATGGACAACTCGATCATGGGGTGTGCATTCAATCGGTTTTCGATCGGCGCGGGTGCGACGTATTTGCCCTTGCTGGTTTTGAATTGTTCTTTCAAGCGACCCGTGATTTTCAATTGACCATCTGGCAAGCGTGAACCCAAGTCACCGGTTTTGAAAAAGCCGTCGCTGGTGAAGCTTTGCGAGTCAAGGTCTGGGCGTTTGTAGTAGCCGACCATTTGCCCAGGCGACTTGATCAGCACTTCGCCTTCGGGGCTGATGCGAACAAACACGCCGGGGTAGGGTGGGCCGACGGTGCCTGGGTCGTTTTTGTCCTTGGTTTGGCTGTGCGAATAAGCGAAATCTTCGGTCATCGCGTAGCCTTCCACCAAATTCAGCCCCAAGCGTCTGTACCAGCGGATCAAATCGGGCGGCAAGGGGGCAGAACCGCTGCCAGCCAATTCCACCTGGTCTAAGCCCAAACCGGCCAGTATTTTTTTCCTGACCACGCTGCTCAAGATGGGAATGCTCAGCAACGTGTTTAATTTGCGCGCGGGCATTTTGGCAAACACCCCTTGTTGAAACTTCAACCACAAGCGCGGTACCGAAATAAAGATGGTGGGTTTGGCGCGTTGCAAATCTTGAATGAACGTGTCCAGCGATTCGGCGAAAAACACTTGCATGCGACCATGTATGAAAGAGGCAGATTCCACAAACGCGCGTTCGAACACATGGGCCAATGGCAAATAAGACAACATGCGGTGTTGTCGATTGCTGCCAAGGTTGTCGTCCATTTGTTGGATGATGCCTTTGGCAGCCGCAGTGATGTGTCCAAAACAATGCATGGCGCCTTTGGGTTGACCCGTTGAACCCGAGGTGTAGATGATCATTGCCAGATCATTCGCCTCTCGGGATGGCTCTCCCGTCATGCCATCGGTGTGGGCCACGATGTCATCCCATTTCTCAAAAGCGTTGGCCGGTGCCAGCGGAAATGCGATACAGGGAAGATGTGTGGGCACACCTGGCGATTGTTTGTGCCATTCATCGAGTTTGCCCACAAACAGCAAGCTGGCTTCGGAATGTTCCAGCACAAATTTCACGGTGTCGGCTTGCTCGGTCGGAAAGATGGCGACCGTGGTGTAACCCGCCATCCAAATGGCCAATTCGGCCATGAAAAAGTGAGCGCAATTTTTTGACAAGATGGCGACCTTGGCCGCGCGTGGCAACCCCCGTGATTTCAAATGGGCGGCCATGCGCCTGGCTTGGTCCATGGTTTGTGCCCAGGTGTAATTGACCACCTGACCATGGCCCACCGGTTGGGTCATGAAGACTTCATCGGCATAGGTTTTTTCATGCGAATAAATTTTTTCAAGTATCAACACGTCAGGGTCTTGCATGCCAAGGTCTTTCTGTAGTGGTCTTTCGGGCGTTGGGGTGTGACAACCTGTTTTTCAGGGGATCATACGCATACAAAAGACTTGGTTGAACCCTTTTTTCATGCGGGAAAACGACCATGCGCAAAGTGTTTATCATCGACGACATGACCACACTGACATCCCATTTTCAAATCTTGGCATCTCATCTTCACCGTGCGCTGATCGCGGGATGCTTGTTGGCCGCGACGACCAGCTTTGCAGGCACCTACCCGTTGGGCAGCATGACCTGCCCTGAGATCGGTCAATTTGCTTCCAAAGCCATGCAATGGCGTGAGGACGGCGTGACGCCCAAGGAAGCGGTCGCGCGTCTGGAGCAATTGCGACCGGGTGAATCTGTCGAGAAAAAAAACCTGATGATGGTGTTGTCGTTGGTTTACGGTGGTTATGGTGACAGTTGGACAGTGAAAAGCGCAGGGGATGCCATGCGTATCGATTGTGAAACCGGACGCTAGGCTTGGTCAGTTGGGTTGTTCCCCTAAGGAGTGAATGGTATGAAACGCGTTATTTTTGGGTTGTTGCTGTGTTTGTCATCAGTAGGTCATGCCGAATGGACCTTGGTCATGAAAAGCCCTGAGTTCGGCGAAAACTATTATGTGGATTTGCAAACCCTCAAAGAAGTTGAGGGTGCGATAGAAATCACCACCTTGCAAGATTTTCCAAACGACAAAAAAGAAGCTTGCCAGGGCGACACCTGTGCTTTTCTGAGCAGCTCACGCATTTCAGTGCGCCACATTGAATGCAATGCAGGACGCCAACGGCAAATTCAATTCACCGACTTTGATGGACAAATGGGCAATGGCAAAGTCACACAGACAGCATCTGGCGGCCCCAAAAAACGCTATTTCCGCTGGTACAGCCCAGCACCCGGTTCTTTCTTCGAGGTGCTGATCAAGAAAGTCTGCACCCCGTGAGCCAGCCATTGCACACCAGCACGGGTTCGTCAGGTCATGGGGCGGCGACCAATCGATAGACTTTGCCTGTGTTGCCAAACGGGCCCATGCCTTCGTGGGTCAGTACATAAATTTCACCGCTGCGGTCTTGCGCCAAGCTGATGATGCGACTTTCTATTTGAAGCATTTTTTCCAGTGGCCAAGGGGTTTGTGAAGCAGTAGAAGGTGTGGCAACAAACAATTGCCCCGAGGCTTGTTTGAAAGAGGCACTCCAGTCAGCGACCAGCAATTTGCCTTTCAGCGCAGGTATGTTTGAGCCTCGGTACATCCGAACACCCGTGATGGCCGTGCCCACGCCTTTGATGCCCAGCGTGGATTCGGGGTGATTGGTTTGCATGTTGGCGTATTCGACCACGGGCATTTCAAGCGGCTCGCCTTCGCTGCCAGTTCGTTTGCATTCTTTGGGGGGCTGACGCGGTTTCAATCGGTCGACGCAATGCGATGCTTCCATGCGTGGCCAACCAAAATTGCCTGGCCCTTTGACGCGGTAGGCAGCTTCCCAAAGGGTTTCGGCGATGGCCGTGACATACAAATCGCCATTGCCGCTGCTGTCGAATGCAATTCGGTAGGGATTGCGAAATCCCCATGCCCAGATTTCTGGCCGACCTTGTGAGGCATTCAACGGATTGCCTTTGGGAATGGCATAGCCTGGAAAACCGTGGTCGATGTCGATGCGCAAAATCTTGCCGTACAAACTGTGGCGGTCTTGCGCCATGTCGTCCCATAGCAGGCCTTCGGCAGGCACATTGAACGCTTCCCAAATGACGGATTTCCCAATGCCATGAGAAGCGCCGCTGTCGCCCATGCCGATGTAGAGCATGCCATCCGGACCAAACGCCAGCGCACCGCCGTTGTGTTTGCGGCTTGGCCAGTCAAGCGAAATCAGCACCCTTTCCGTGTGGAGGTCCACGCTGACGGTGCTGCCCAATGTGGCGGTGAATTCAGAGATGCGGCGGGTGTAGTTCCAGTTTTGCGGGGCCGAGTCTCGCAATGGCGAGGAATAGCTGACAAAGAAACGGCCGTTCTTGGCAAATTGCGGATGCATGGCAAAGCCCAACAGGCCTCGCTCTTCAAAATCATTGGCCACAGGCAACATGCGACTGCGCAAATCCATGACCGGTTCAGCTTGCATTTGACCGTCGGCATGCATCAACTTGACCAGACCATCTTGTTGCACCACCAAAAAGCGGCCACTGTTGTCTGGCAGTTCCTCCAAATGAATGGGCGCGGTCAAATCGCTGGCAAGCAGCTTCAATTCAAGCTTTTGCGCTTGTGCGCTGGGGGGTAGCCACAGGCAGACGCTGATCAAAACAGGGGCAGAAAATGTCAGCCAAGCAGCAAGGAATTTCATAGCAGTGTGTGGTCAATCAAAGTGGCAAGTCGGTCTAAGTGCAAGCAGGAGGACGGGTTGAAACAGGTGGGTGCCGGGTATGTCAGGCGTCTAAAATTGCCCGAACGCTAACCCCAACCCAAACCATGAAAACAAGCTCCATCATCAAAACTAGTCTACTGGTGTTGCTGGGGGTCGTGGTGGTAGCGAGTTACATGCAAAAGGACTTGCTGGTGGCGGCATTTCAGACCAATCCTTACAAAGGCTCGCCAGCGTCGGTGGCCCGTGGAGAAGCACTGTGGATGCAATATTGCCAAGCTTGCCACGGCAATGAGGGCGCGGGCGATGGCCCTGCCACCGCCCAATTGAGCGTGCGTCCGAAGGACTTGACCATGGTGGCCTTGCCCCCCGTGTTTCCTGACGGCATCATGGCTTATCGGATTGCCAATGGCAAAAACACCATGCCTGCTTGGAAAGACCTATTCCCCCCGGATCAGGTATGGGATCTGGTGAGTTACATCCGGTCTAAATCGAAAAAAACTGCTAAAACCTGACGTTGGGTTTGAAAAACAACCCTTGTCGCGACTTTCACCGGGTGTACCTATGTCTTTGTTCAAATCTTCTTGGGTGTCTTTGACTCTTCTCTGCGCCATGGGCTTGCCTGTGCATGCCGCCGAGATGGACAACGGAGAGCGTATTTTTCAAGCATCGTTTGGCGTGATCACTGCGTTTGGATTGAAAAAACAAATGGACGCGGACCCTGGTTGCCAAGGTAAGTCGTATGCCAATTTCGATCTGAACCAATTTTTAGACGCGATTCCCAAAGACTTCTTGACCAAGCCCAACCAGCGGCAAGGCATTGAAAAACAGTTTCTCGATTATTTTCAAAAATTGGATGAGATCCAATTGCCTTCTGGAAAGAACATTGCGTCCACTTACCAAGAAATGAAAAAGTCGCCAACCGTGGTCGAATACCAGCAAAAAGAAAGCGCTGACACATCGGCGTATTGCAAAAAAGTTTACGAATTAACCGGCGATATTTTTCAACGACAAATCGACAGCATCAAGCAGTTGATTGTCAAAAAATAAGTGCTTGTCGCCCTTCAGCCAAGCGTCAATCGCGCTTAACGAGTTTGATGGCTTTCTCGGGGCAGGCGGTGACACACAAACCGCAAGCCCGGCAAGCGTCCACGTTCGGGGTGTATGCCACCTTCATGCCGTGGACGCGTATTTTTAATTTGTTCAACCAGCCCAACGGGGCGTAGTCGGTCTCGTCAATGCGGCGAACCTCGAACACAGATTCGGGGCAGACCCGCTCGCAATCGCCTTTGGCTTCGCAGCGGCTCAGATTGACCACAGGCGCAAACATGCCCGGCGGGTGTTTGCATTCGGAAGCATCTGTTGGTGTGGCGGTGTCGTTCATGCGTAGGATGCGCTGATCAACATGATGGACAAATCGGTGTTGTAGCGTTGGTCCATGCCTTGGATTTGCCACACAGAGGAATCCAAAAAAAACGCCTTGACGATCATCTGGTTCCAAGCGGCTTCATCAAAAAACTCGAGCGGGTAGGGGTTGCGGTGCGCCATGGCTTCGTAGACCGGGCGCATGGTCGAGCGAATCGCTTCGCGTGCTTTGGGCTCCAGCGCCTGCGGGTGTGGAAACAAGGCAAAGCCACGAAAAATGGCCAGCAATTCGTTGATTTCTGAGGTATCGACCAACAGCGAAACTTGGTGGGCAAAACTCGCGTCGTCTGCTTGGTAAAACGCGAGCGTGAAGCAAATGCGTGCGGTTTGGTCCACGCTCCAGTCGGTGGGGTCTAGACCATGGCGCAATTGATCGGCTGCATGCCGTTCATCGGCAGACGGCACCAAGTCGGCTTTGCCCAATTTGCGCGGCGCCAACCCCAGCGCTTTGAACCAGCGGCCTTGTTCAGGTTGGTGTTGCAACCAAGCAAAAGCCTCGGCGGTCAGTCGTTGTTTGAGCCATGCGGTCAAGAGGGCGATGGCCGAGCCAATGGCCTCAGGGGGAAGATGCTGGTGTTTGGGATACATGGCAAAACCTCAAGCGTTCAGGTGCCAGGAATGAATCTTTGAAACAACCGGCACAACACATACGCCACTATACAAGCCGCCACCCAGGGCCAACTGCCCCCCATCACGGCGACAGCCACGGCATCGAGCAAGGCGCATGCGGCAATCAACTGCGCCACGGCACGCGGCACATCGCCGCCTTGTCGACGCAGCGCCAGCAAACGCACCGCATACACATCGGCAACGGCCAACAGCACCAACGCCACCCAAGCCAGTGCGGGCGGTTGAAACAACACCGCAAATACCAGCAGCGGTGCAGCCAAAATGGCCAGCGGCCAGAGTCGGTCAATCCGGTCCAAACTTTCTTGTTTGGCGGCGTAGGTCAAACCGGCGATGTGGGTGAACACCGCCAGCATGCCCCACCACAAACTCTCTGGCGTGCGCTCTGAAAAAGACCAAGCCGCCAGCAAATACACCAAGGCGCGACAACTGCCCATGATGACCGGTGACCACACATTGCCTTTGTGCCAAGCGTTGTACAAAAGAATGGTCAGACTCAGCGCCACGCCAGCTTGCACCGCCAACACACCATAGGGTGCAACGATGAAAATGCCCGCCATCAGCATGGCGCAGCCCATGGCAGACACGGCTTTGGCAGAAATTTGGCCCGAAGGTATGGGGCGACTCGGGCGTTCACGCGCATCGATGTCGGCGTCGAACGCGTCGTTCAAATACATGCCACCGGTATAGAACAAAGTGATGGCCAACATCACCCACAGCAACTGTGGCAGATCGGTTTGCAGGCCAGCCAAGAAAGCACCGGCGACCACATTGGTCCAGACCGTGGGTAAGTTGGAAACCCGACCTATTTTCAGTAACAGTGAAACACGGTGGGTGGGTGCAGTGGGCGTGGTCATGTGGTGAGTACCTGATGAACAAATTGCAATTCGCGGGCAATGGCCTGCGCTTTGGTGTCGGTTTTGAGGGCGGCAGGCAACACATCCCACGTGTAGGTTTCCACTTCCAAATGAGAAGAAAAGCCTTCGCGCTTGCAGCCTTCCAAGGTTTGCAGCAGTTGCGCCTGTGTGGTGGAAATCTGTCCAGCATGTTCGAGAAACACGGGTACATGACAATGCACTCGCCATTCTCCATTGGCTTGGCCGGCATGGAACGCGGCCATGGCTTGGGGTAAATCGAGAAAACGTTTCAAACCGTTTTGTTCCACCACCACTTGGTGCAAATACACGGCGTCGTCAAACATCTGCAGGGCGGGTAACAAATCGGCGCGCATCTCAGGAATGCGCACGGCGCTAGAGAGTTGTATTTTGGGTATGCAAATACCGGCCTCACGCAATTGACGCATGGCTTGCACGGGGTCTTCAAATTCGACGGCGCTGTGACACACATCGAAACACACACCCAAGTGGGTTTGCAAGGCCAACAGGGCTTGTGATTCAGTGCACGACAACATGCGCGATAACTTTTCAACAGACGCGGGACTGCGCACTTCTTTCAAGATGAAATCAGCCGCTTCTTGCGCGGTTTCCAAATAGCACGCCGGTTCGGGTTCGAGGGCCAGTGCCATTCGAGTGTGGTGTTGGGTTGAATACGTCACCAACAACGCCACGCATTGCAGCAAGTGGTCAAGCACCTGGTCCATCGCACCGGGCTCGTCAACCGCATCGCGAAAACCGACCGGCACGGTAGAGATACTGCCTTGCACACCAGCGGGCAGCAAAGCCGCCAATATGTCAATGCAAGCCAAGGTGTAGCGCAAACGCTCTGGCGATGTCCAATTGGGCAAATACACATCTTGCTTGACTTGTGTGCCGTGGAACGTGCCATAAGGAAATGCGTTCAAGGTGAACACGTAGGCGTTGAGTTCACGCAATTGCTGTTGAAACGCTTGTAATGCAGGTTTGTCGTGCAAGCTGTCAGCCGCTTGGCCTGACAGACGCAAGCCAATGCCCATGGGCGCGCCTTGTGTCAGTGCGTCACGGATGGGCGGGACAAAGGCATTCAGACTCGCTTTGACATCTTCCCAACTTTCACCCGCATGGATATTGGTGCAGTAGGTCAGATGGGGTTGGGCTTTGAGCCTGGACAGGTGCATTGCGTTATTTGAGGTGTTTCAACCATGCGATGGATTCAGTCACCCATTGGTCATTGATTTCATGCACTTCGATGCCTTTGCCAATGGCGCTGAGCAAGGTGATGGTCAATTCGCCACCCAAGTGCTCTCTGAATTCGCGCAAACCTTGCAACACCGCCAGTCGCCCACTTTCGTGGCGTGTTTCCAGTTGATCGTTCCACAGTTTGAAACCCAAAGTGACCAGCAGTTGGTGCACCCGTGCGTCTTCGCCTGCGGGCAATAAACCTGCCAGCACCGAGTAGTGCGCGTCCAAAGCAATGCCAATGGCCACCGCTTCACCATGGCTGAGGATGTGTTGGTTGGTCATGCGTTCGAGTTTGTGCGCCACCCAATGGCCGTAGTCGAGCGGACGTGCAGAACCGGATTCAAATGGATCGCCGCCATTGGCGATTTGGTTCATGTGGATTTGTGCCGAACGCTTGATCAAGTAGGACATGGGCACGGTTTCAAATCGGGCCAAAGCCAATGCGTTGCTCTCGAGCCAAAGAAAAAACTCGCGGTCGCGAATCAGCGCGACTTTGACCGCTTCTGACATGCCGCAGCGTTTTTCACGGGCGGGAAGAGAGTCGATGAACACGCCATCGTTGATGACTGCCCAAGGCGGTGCAAACGTGCCAACCAGGTTTTTCAAGCCCAACCAATTGACCGCGTTTTTCACCCCCACACCGCTGTCGTCTTGACCGAGCACCGTGGTGGGGAAACGGACGTGGCGCACGCCGCGATGGAAGATGGCCGCGGCATAACCGACCGCGTCCATGATGGCGCCGCCGCCAATGGCGATCGCGTAAGAGTGGCGGTCGATGGCTTTGTCCGACAAGATTTGCAACAAGTTGGTGATGAAGTCGGGATCGTTTTTGCACTCCTCGCCACCTTTGAGCACCACGATGTCGCCGACGAGGTCGAGGAATTCATGGTGAGCAGAGAAATACGCTTGGATTTGTCCGGCCAAGTGTGGCAGCGCTTGCGCCACACCGCCATCAATGAACACCGCAACCCGGTGGCGTTTACCGGGTTCGCGCCGGCGCAGCACATCCAGCAAATGCAAATTGACGGGGTCGAACGCATGCCGTGTGAACACCACGGGGTAGTCGTACTCCACAGCAAACCGTTGCACTTGGACACTGTCCACAATGGCACGCGTGTCGTTGTTGTCGTTGGGCGTGGGTTCGTCCAGCTTGCGTTGCTTGTTGGGGTAGTGGTAGATGTTGTTCATAGGTACTCAACTCAAAAAATCAGGAAACAGGTGTGGCACGGTGCGAGTCGCCAAAAATGTGTCGCAGTGCAATGTCTTTGATGTCAGTGGCGGCCACTTGGGCGGGCAACAACTCGGGCGTGTCGGTCATGACCAAGGGGCCGTCTTGCGGGTCGTCAGTGGGCCTGCCGTGCGAGCCTTTGACCAGTGTGGCGTCCAGTGGAATGACATCCATCAACATGCGAAAACCCAAGATTTTTTTCAGCAACTTGCCGATGATGGTCAGCTTGGGAAACGCAATCGCTGGATCTAAAAACAATTCAACCGGGTCATAGCCGGGTTTGCGGTGAATTTCGACTGTGCGTGCAAAGTCTGGGGCCAGCGCGTCGTCCAGCCAGAAATAGTAGGTGAACCAAGAGCGGGCATCCGACATGACCACGAGCTCACCGCTGCGTTCGTGTGCGATCTGGTGAGCGGCTTGTTCGGTTTTGTCCCAGACCGATTCCACGCCCGCAATCCCTTTGAGCAGTTGCTTGACTTGCGGCACCATGGCCGGGTCACGGATGTAAATGTGAGCGATTTGGTGATCGGCCACAGCAAACACCGACGAGGTGGTTGGGTCCAACATTTCATGGCCGTCTTCCATGCGGATTTGCAGCCAGCCTTCGCGGCGGAAATGGCGGTTCAAATGGACCGGTCTGTCAACTGGCGTGATGCCGTACTCGGACAACACCATCACTTTGCGACCGTGCTGCTGAGCAAAGTCAATCAAGTCGCCCACCACCTTGTCCACCTCTTGCAAGGACTTGGCCACCGCAGGATGCGACTCGTCCGGCCCGAAGCGTTGCAAGTCGTAGTCGAGGTGCGGCAAGTAGACCAGCGTCAGTGTGGGATCAAAGTCAGTGATGGCCAGTTCTGAGGCTTTGGCAATCCAACGGGTGGAAGAAATGTTGGTGTTCGGGCCCCAGAAATTGAACAACGGAAATTTGCCAAGACGGCTGCTGAGTTTTTCGCGCCAATCGGTGGGTACCGTGAAGCAGTCGGGCAATTTGCGACCATCGGCTTTGTAAATGGGGCGAGGCGTGGCGCCAAAGTCATGGTCGGACGCCATGTTGTACCACCAGAACATGTTGGCGCAAGTGAATTGAGGGTTGCGCGACTTACCGGCTTGCCATATTTTTTCGCCCTTGACCAAGCGGTTCGATTGCCGCCAAAACCAAATTTCATGCAGGTCACGAAACAGCCAACCGTTGGCCACGATGCCGGTTTGGTCTGGGGGCAAGCCGGTCATGAAACTGGCTTGTGCGGTGCACGTGACCGCTGGCAAAGTGGTGGTCATGGGACGCATGCCGCCTTGCTGGGCAAACGCCGTCAACCGAGGCGTCAAGTGCCCGAGGTGACGGGGCGTCAAACCCACCACGTTCAAAATGATCAAAGGCTGCATGGCGAAGAGAAAGCAAAAATGGGCGGTGTGTCAGCGGATCACGTTGGCGTCAACGGTGCGGGTCATGACCTTGGGCTCTTGACCACGCAACACAGAATTGCCTTCGTACAAAGTGCGCTGGTCAATCGCTTGCGGTTGCAGCCAATGCGACTCGTGCATTTCGCCGTTGAGCCCATAAATGGCCAAGGCGTTTTTGTAAACCACTTGGTGGATGGTGTCTGCGGAAATGCCTCTGTCTGCCATCAAACGCGCGGTCTTGGGCACGGCCAAAGGATCAGACACTCCCCAGTCGCAAGACGAGTCAACGATGACACGTTCAGCGCCATACTGTTGTACCAAGGCTGCCAAGCGTTCGTTGCCCATTTTGGTGGACGGATAAATGGTGAATGCGCACCAGTAGCCGCGGTCGAGGACTTCGCGCACGGTTTCTTCGTTGTTATGGTCAATCACACAACGTGCTGGATCGAAACCATGTTCCTCCAACACATCCATGGTGCGTTGGGTGCCACGCGTTTTGTCGCGGTGGGGGGTGTGGATCATGATCGGCAAATCGAATTCTTTGGCCAATTCAATTTGCGCGCGAAACACTTTGTCTTCTTGCGGGGTTTGCTCGTCATAGCCAATTTCACCGACCGCGACCACGCCTTCTTTGGTGAGGTAGCGCGGCAACACAGCAAGCACTTCTTCGGCCAATGCCACGTTGTTGGCCTCTTTGGGGTTCATGCCAATCGTGCAGTAGTGGCGAATGCCGAATTGACCTGCGCGAAAACGCTCAAAACCCGTGATGGTGGAAAAGTAGTCAATGAAGGTGCCCACATTCGTTCGCATTTGACCCAACCAGAACGCCGGTTCAATGACAGCAACGATGCCGGCTTGTGCCATGGCTTCGTAATCGTCGGTGGTGCGCGCGGTCATGTGCGCATGCGGGTCGATCATCATGCCCAGACCGCCGGTGGGAATGGCGCGGAAATCTTTTTTGTTCAATGCCAGATGCGCAGCATCGTCCATGATTTTTTGCAACATGCTGGGGGTGAACGTACCGCCACAGCAAGGACAAGACACCGACTTGCCACTGAACATTTCTTCTACCGAGGAAGCGTGCGCGTCTTTGTCAGACGATGGGTGAGATGGATGCGTTGTCATGTGAAATCTTCGTCAAGCGTCAACAAACGGTGCGTTGATGACACTTTGAATTACTGGAAAAAAAATCATAGCACTTTAGGGCTTGAAAAAGCATGGGGGAACCCCTGCTTTGCGACTGAAAACCCCTGGTTTTCCCGCTCGAAGCATGCCCTGAAATATCCAAATACCACATTTCAAAAAAGTATCTGTGCCAAAGAAAAAAACCTGCTGGGGTGAGCAGCAGGTTTCATACAGATTTGACAGCGTTTTTAAAAAATCAAGGCGAGAATTCGCCACTCATGATGTAAGTGACCACACCCATGCGCTGTTTTTCATTGAAGATGGCTTTCCAGGCGGGCATTTTGCGAAAACCGTTGGTGACCCGGTCGTACACAAAATCGGGTTGGTAACTGGAGGGCTTGAGCTTGGGTGCTTTGCCTGGGTAGGCGCTGTTGCCGTGGCAGTGGCGGCATTGGCCGTCCCAAACTTGTTTGCCAGACTCGATGTAGGTGGGGTCTTGCATCACGGCAGCGGTGAACGCGGGAACCGGTTCATCGGGCGACGCAGCCGTTGGGGAATTGTCCTCGGACCAAGCACTTGTGGTGAAACAAGTGGCAGCCAGAATCGTTGACACGCACAGCAGTAACCGTGTGCGACGCAGAGTGCTTGGGGAAAGTTCTGAGTGTTTCATGAATTCAGTTTAATACAAAAAAAAACTGCCGCCTGCGAGGGCAGGCAGCAGTTTCGTTCAAGGTCCTAAAGATTACTTGACAACAACTTTGTAGATGGTGTCTTGTGAACCGTTGGGGCCAGTGGTGATGGAGGTCAGTGCGTAGACATCACCTTTTGCGTCTTGGGCAAATGCCAAGATGTAAGGTGTTTTGCCGTTAGGTGTGCCGCCTTGGACGTTCACCGAAGCCACTTCCATGCTCCACTTGCCATCAGCGCCTTTGCTGCCAACGAAGATCTGGCCATCGTTCTCGGCGAAGCCTTTGCTCCAGTCACCGAAGATGTAGCTGCCTTTGGCGCCAGTGCCGTCACCGCGTGACACATAGCCACCGGTCACAGAAATGCCTTTGCAACCGTTAGGTACGGCGGTGCAGTTAGCGTATTCCATGATGGCAGGTGTGATGCCGCCTTTGTCGCAGTTCGCAGGATGGTTGTCAGGCTCTGCCCAGTTGAAGCAGCGCATCACACCTTCCACACGACGCCAGCCCATGTTTTGGCCTTTGTCAATGGCTTTGACAGCTTCCCAGCTGTTTTGCTGCACGTCGCCGCAATACAGTTGTGAGCCACCGGCCATGTCAAATGAACATCTCCAAGGGTTACGCAGACCAGAAGCCCAGATTTCAGGCAACACGTCTTTTTTGCCCACGAATGGGTTGTCCTTTGGAATGCCATAAGGCTTGCCATCGCTGCGTGCATCCACGTCGATGCGCAAGATTTTGCCCATGTTGGACATCATGTCTTGACCGTTACCGATCAGAGGGTTGTGGCCAATGCCCCAGTCGTTGGCGTAGCCGCCGTCACCGGTAGAGATGTAGAGCTTCTTGTCCGGACCAAAGCCGATCCAGTGACCATTGTGGTTGAACTGGGGCCAGCTGATGGAGTGGATGCGACGAGCTGAAGACATGTCAGCCATGTTTTTGTCTGTTTTAGAGACGGTGTACTCTTCAACAACGTTACTGTGGTTGTACCAAAGCATTTGACCCAAGTCAGATTGGTAGTCCAAGTGGGCTGAGTAAGCCACATAGAACTTGCCGTTGTTCTTGAAGTCGGGGTGGAAAGCCAGACCCAACAAGCCACGCTCGTCAAAGTCTTGCATCAGTGGAACGATTTTGCTGCGGATGTCGAGCAGAGTTCCAGTGATTTTGCCGTTTTCAAGAATCTTGACACGGCCGTTTTGCTCAACGATGAACATGCGGCTGTCGCCAGCAGGTTGCACCATGGCAAGCGGGGTGTTAATTCCGCTGACAACTTTTTCGAGTGTGACGCTTGGGCCAGCATGTGCTGCTGAGCCAAATGCCATCACTGTTGTTGCAGCAATTGCAGCAACCAGTTTTAGTACGCGCATTGGGAATCTCCTCTTATGAATGAAAAAACAACTTCTGATTGTTGTCGCCTCAACTGGGTCACAGAAGGGCGACAGCCATCTTCAGTTGCGGTGATAGTAGAACTGTTTGCAGACCGCTCTAATAGGTGTAAACACTGAAAGGGACATTGGGAAAACCCGCGTGAGCACCCTAGAAATCAACTTTCCCCAATGTGGGGCGCAGCCTTGTGCAGTGGACCGGCAACCACGCGGGCATTGCGGCTGAAGCTGAAGTAGGCCGATGCCCAGTCCATCAGCACCACCAAGCGGTTGCGAAAGCCGATCAAAAAATAAATGTGAGCCAGCAGCCAGAACCACCAAGCCCAGCGACCGGAAAACCGCATCGGTCCGAACGGTGTGCTGAGGTCCACCACGGCGGCGTTGTGCCCGATGGTGGCCAGGTTGCCGTAGTCGGCATATTTGAATGCGCGGGTGGGCTTGCCTTGGATGCGGAGCAAGACGTTGCGGGCAGCCCAGCGGCCCATTTGTTTGGCACCTGGCGACACACCTGGCACCGCAGTGGGCGATTTGCCAGGGACATGGCTCATGGCCAAGGCCAGATCGCCAATCACATGGATTGCCGGATAGCCGGGCAAGCTGAGGTCTGGGCTGACCAACACGCGACCGGCGCGGTCGATCGGGCAACCGGTGTGTTCGGCAAGTTGACGGCCCAGCGGCGAGGCCGCGACACCGGCGGCCCACACCACGCATTGGCTGGCGATGCGGTAGTCCACCGTGCCCAATACCCCCGCCGGTGCCGGACCGCGCACTTGCAAACCTGTTGCATCAATGCCAGTGACGATCGCGTTCAAACGCACTTCCACGCCCAATTTTTGCAGTTGAAGCAACGCTTTTTCGCTGAGCGATTCGGGCATGGCTTGCAGCACCCTGGGCCCGCCTTCGATCAACAAAATGCGAGCGTCGTGCGGGTTGATGCGCCGAAATTCGCCCACCAAAGTTTGGCGTGCAATTTCTGCAAACGCCCCGGCCATTTCGACGCCGGTCGGTCCTGCGCCGATCACACACAGCGTGAGCCAGTTTTGGCGTTTTTCCGGGTCGGGCTCTTTTTCGGCGGATTCGAAGGCAAACAGCACGCGACGACGGATTTCAAATGCATCTTCCAATGTCTTGAGCCCCGGCGCGAAGGCCGCCCATTCATCGTGACCGAAATAACTGTGGGTGGCACCTGCCGCCAAAATCAAATGGTCAAACAGCAACGTGCTGCCGTCCGACAAAAACACTTTTTTCTCGGCCGGTTGGATGTCGTGCACCTCGGCCAGCAAGGTGGTCAGGTTGGCTTGGTGCCTGAACAAGCTGCGGGTCGGCGCTGCAATCGCGGGGGCGGCCAATCCGGCGGTGGCCACTTGGTAGAGCAGGGGTTGAAACAGGTGGTGGTTGGTCTTGTCAATCAGGGTGATGTCAACCGCTGCTTTGGCCAGCGATTTGGCCGCTTCGAGACCACCGAAACCACCGCCGATGATGACCACATGGGGTCGTTTATTCGGCATGTTGAAGACGCAGTTTGTGGCGAGCCAATTGCTGTTTGACTTGGACTGGGGCGGTGCCACCGAGTGTGTGGCGCGCATTCATCGAGCCCTTTAAGCTGAGTACCTCGAACACATCTTCGGCAATGGAAGGGTGCAAGCTTTGCAATTCGGACAATGGCAGTTGGGATAAGTCCAAGCCTTTGGCTTGTGCCGACTTGACCGCATGCGCCACGGTTTCGTGTGCGTCCCGAAACGGCAAGCCTTTTTTCACCAAATAGTCGGCCAAGTCGGTGGCGGTGGCATAACCGGATCGGGCGGCTGTTTCCATGCGTGTCGCGTTGACGCTGATGCCGCCTTCTTTGCGGCCCGTGGTGGGGTTGGTTTGTCCACCGATCATGTCAACAAAGATGCGCAAGGTGTCTTTGAGCGTGTCTACCGTGTCAAACAACGGTTCTTTGTCTTCTTGGTTGTCTTTGTTGTAGGCCAAGGGTTGGGCTTTCATCAGGGTGATCAAGCCCATCAAATGGCCAACCACGCGTCCGGTTTTGCCACGCGCCAGTTCGGGCACATCCGGGTTTTTCTTCTGCGGCATGATGGACGAGCCGGTGGTGAACCGGTCGGCAATTTGAATGAAGCCAAAGTTTTGGCTCATCCAAATGATCAACTCTTCAGACAAGCGGCTGATGTGCAACATGCACAAGCTGGCAGCGGCAGTGAATTCGATCGCGAAGTCGCGGTCGCTGACCGCGTCCAAGCTGTTTTGACACACTTGAGCGACCCCATGGCTGTCGACCATGCCCAGCGTGCGGGCCACGCGTTCGCGGTCCAGCGGGTAAGACGTGCCGGCCAAAGCGGCAGCCCCGAGCGGCAGGCAGTTGGTGCGTTCTCGGGTTTGAGAAAAACGCTGTTGGTCACGCGCAAACATTTCGACATACGCCAGCAAATGGTGCGCAAAGCTCACCGGTTGCGCCACTTGCAAATGCGTGAAG
>RFYK01000002.1 GCA_009925585.1 Betaproteobacteria bacterium
TGCAGCATGGATTCGACATAGGGGTACATCTCTGCCTGCATGGCGGGCCAAGGGGTTTGCGCCCGTGCGACTGGCAAACAGGCCAGTAAGACAGCCAACAAGACAGGGGCCAGCCAGCGATTCAACGACGGCGTCCGCCCAGCAAACCGCCCAACACACCGCGCACGATCTCTCGACCGATCGCTGAGCCGACGGTTCTGACCGCGCTGCGCACCACGAGTTGAGCCACGCCGTCGCGTTTGCCGCCACGGGGGCCAGTCGAGCCAAAAAGCAAATCCGACACTTCGCCCATGACGCCTTGGCTTTCGCCAGCGTTGGAAGATGACAAAGATTGCTTGGCTTGGTTGACCGCTTGCGCGTCCATGGCAGGCGCGCGCCCTTTGATTTTTTCGTAGGCCGATTCGCGGTCAATGGTTTTTTCATAAACGCCCGCCACCAGTGAATCCGCCATCAAGGCTTGGCGTTGTGCGGTTGTGATCGGACCCAGTTGGCTGCCAGGCGGCAGGATGAACACACGTTCGGTTTCGCTGGGCCGGCCTTTGGCGTCGAGCAAGCTGACCAAGGCCTCGCCGACAGCCAATTCGGTGATGGCGGCTTCGATGTCCAAGCCTTGTTTGGGCCGCATGGTTTGTGCGGTCGCTGTGACGGCTTTTTGGTCGCGCGGCGTGAAGGCGCGCAGCACATGCTGTACGCGGTTACCCAATTGGCCGAGCACGCTGTCGGGAATGTCCAGCGGGTTTTGCGTGACGAAATACACGCCAACACCTTTGGAGCGCACCAATCGCACCACCAGTTCGATGCGCTCAATCAACGCTTTGGGCGCGTCGTTGAACAGCAAATGCGCTTCATCAAAAAAGAACACCAGTTTGGGTTTGTCCAAGTCACCTACTTCAGGCAGTTGCTCAAACAGTTCAGACAGCAACCACAACAAAAAGCTGGCGTAAAGCCGAGGCGAGTTCATCAATTTGTCAGCGGCCAAGATGTTCACCAAGCCCAGTCCGTGGGGATCGGTTTGCATGAAATCGTGGATGTCGAGCATGGGCTCGCCAAAGAACCGGTCGCCGCCTTGTGATTCGATTTGCAGCAAGCCGCGTTGAATGGCGCCGACACTGGCTGCACTGATGTTGCCGTACTCGCTCGTGAATTCCTTGGCGTTTTCGCCCACATGCTGCAGCATGGCGCGCAGGTCTTTGAGGTCAAGCAGTAACAAACCGTTGTCGTCTGCGATTTTGAACACCAAATTCAGCACACCGGCTTGTGTTTCATTCAGGTTCAGCATGCGCGCCAGCAGCAAGGGGCCCATGTCACTGACCGTGGCGCGCACCGGATGGCCTTGTTCGCCGAACACATCCCACAGCGTGACGGGGCTGGCGGTAAACGCGGGCGGCTGCAAGCCGCGCTCTTGGAGGACAGAGGCCATCTTGTCGCTGAGTTGCCCTGCTTGGCTCATGCCGGTCAAATCGCCCTTGACATCGGCCATGAACACCGGCACGCCGATCTTTGACAGGCCCTCAGCCAGCGTTTGCAAGGTGACGGTTTTGCCAGAGCCGGTCGCGCCCGTGATCAAACCGTGCCGGTTGACCAACTGCGGCAGTAAAAAGCATTCAGTGTGGGGGTTGCGGGCAATCAGAATCGGATCAGGCATGTTCTGGCCCTGCAAACATCAGATCAGCGAACCGAGGCATCCGATGGATTGTTCAGCGAGTTGGGGCTGACGCGGCGTGCACCGTTGAAACGCTTGCGCCAATAACTGTCAGACATGTTTTCAATGCGAACCTCGCCGCCCGCGCGAGGTGAGTGAATGAATTTGCCTTCGCCCACGTAAATGCCCACATGGCTGAAGGCGCGACGCAACGTGTTGAAAAACACCAAGTCGCCGGGTTGCAGTTCGTTTTTATCAATGATTTGGGTCGCGTCTGCTTGTGCTTTGGCGTTGTGGGGCAGGACCAATCCCAAGGTGTTTTCGTACATGGCGCGGACAAAACCGCTGCAATCAAACCCTGCGATGCCAGAGCCGCCGCGTTTGTAGGGCACGCCCAAAAAGCCCATGGCGTTGACCACCAAATCGGAGGCTTGGCTGCCTACGCGCTGACTGATGTGGCTGATCTCTGACATGACCAACGATTGGTTGATCAGTGCCTCCAAGTCGTCGTTGTCCGCCGCTGTGGGGGCAGCGTGGGCCAAACCAATGGACAGGCAACAGAGAAAAATCAGGCGAAACATGGGGGGAGATCATAACGGCTGCCCATGGGTTTCCCGCCTGCCGCACAATCGACAGATTCAGATTGACCGAAGTTCAAAGGATGTTTGTATGTTTCGCGCCATTACCCTTCAAAAAGAACCCACCTTCAGTGCCAGCGTTCAAACGCTGGACCCGGCCCAATTGCCCGAGGGCGATGTGCATGTGCAAGTGGCCTATTCCACGTTGAATTACAAGGATGGCTTGGCCATCACCAACAAAAGCCCGGTGGTTCGGGTCTGGCCGATGGTGGCAGGCATCGATGGTGCGGGAACCGTGCTGTCGTCCAGTCATCCCGATTGGAAAGCCGGCGATGCGTTTGTTCATAACGGCTGGGGCGTGGGCGAAACCCATTGGGGTTGCTTGTCGGAGCAGGCACGTCTCAAAGGCGATTGGCTGGTGAAGTTGCCCAAGGCATTCACAGCGCGCCAAGCGATGGCGATCGGCACCGCCGGTTACACGGCCATGTTGTGCGTGATGGCGCTGGAGCAGCAAGGCGTTGAACCTGGCAAAGGCGACATCTTGGTGACGGGTGCCACCGGCGGCGTCGGCAGCGTGGCAGTGGCATTGCTGGCCAAACTGGGCTACCAAGTGGTGGCCGCCACGGGCAAGGCCAGCGAAGAAGCGTATTTGAAATCGCTGGGCGCGCACAGCATCATGGACCGCGCCGAATTGTCGGCGCCGGGCAAACCGTTTCAGAAAGAACGTTGGGCCGGTGTGGTGGACGCTGTGGGCTCGCACACTTTGGCCAACGCGCTGGCGCAAACCCGCTACGGCGGCGCAGTGGCCGCTTGCGGCTTGGCGCAGGGCATGGATTTACCGACCACCGTCATGCCCTTCATCTTGCGCAACGTGCGCTTGATCGGTGTGGACTCGGTGATGGCACCGTTGTCGCTGCGCCAACAAGCTTGGAACCGGTTGGCCGCCGATTTGGACCCCGCCAAATTGGAGAGCATGGTCGAAGAAGTGGATTTGGCGCATGCGATCGACAAAGCCCATGCCTTGATGGCCGGACAAGTTCGTGGCCGAGTGGTGGTGAAGATTTAAACCATGTTGCTTGATCTGGACGACTCTCAATTGGTGCTGGTGGATTACCAGACACGTTTGATGCCTGCCTTGTTTCAGGGTGAGGCTTGTTTGGCCAACGCGATGCGCTTGGCCCAAGCAGCGCAGTGGCTGGGGGTGCCCGCTTGGGGAACCGAGCAAAACCCCGACAAATTGGGCAGCAACCCTGCCGACTTGAAAGCCTTGTGTAGGCAAACGCTGGCCAAAATGCACTTCAGCGCCTGTGAAGAAGGCTTGGTCGAGTTGCTGCGTCCGGTGGTTCACACCAAACCCGCAGGCAACGCACGCAGCTTGCCCAAGCATTTGCAAAAACCCCCGGCGGCGACTGACGCTGCGTCTGCCATTGTGTTGGCTGGTGTCGAAGCCCATGTGTGTTTGTTGCAGACAGCGTTGGACTTGCTGGACGAAGAATTTGAAGTGTGGGTGGTGACCGATGCGTGTACGTCTCGAACGGAGCGCAACCGGGATGCCGCATATGACCGATTGGCCGCGGCGGGTGCCGAATTGATCACCACCGAAATGGTGTTGTTCGAATGGTTGCGAACTGCCGATCACCCCCAATTCAAAGCGGTTCAGTCGTTGATCAAATGATGTGTTGAACGGAGACTTCTCGTGGATGCTTACGCCAGTTTTTACCAACGCTCCATCCATGACCGTGACGGATTCTGGCGCGAACAAGCGCAGTTGATCGACTGGCACGTTCCGCCGACACAGGTCTGCGACTACAGCAAACCGCCGTTTGCCCGTTGGTTTGTGGGCGGACAAACCAACCTGTGCCATAACGCGGTCGACCGGCATTTGAATGACCGTGCCGATCAGCCTGCCCTGATTTATGTGTCCACCGAAACGGGCCATGAAATCACTTACAGCTTTGCCCAGCTCAGCGATGAAGTGCAACGCATGGCAGCCATTTTGCAAAGCCTGGGGGTCAAACAAGGTGACCGGGTCTTGATTTACATGCCGATGGTGGCTGAGGCGGCGTTTGCCATGTTGGCTTGCGTTCGCATAGGGGCGATCCATTCTGTCGTGTTTGGCGGGTTTGCATCACACGCATTGGCCAGTCGCATCGATGACGCCAGCCCCGTGTTGGTGATCAGCGCAGATGCAGGGTCTCGCGGAGGCAAAGTGGTGCCCTACAAGCCGTTGTTGGACGAAGCCATCTCACTCAGCAAACTGCCACCCCAATCTGTGTTGATGGTCGATCGCGGGCTGACGCCGTTCCATCGGGTGGATGGACGCGACCACGATTACGCTGCTTTGCGACAGCAACATTTGAACGCGCGCGTGCCTTGTGTGTGGTTGGCCAGCGAACACCCCAGTTACACCTTGTATACCTCGGGCACCACTGGCAAGCCCAAAGGGGTTCAGCGCGATACCGCGGGCTACACGGTTGCGTTGGCGGCCAGCATGCAACACATTTTTGTGGGCAAGCCTGGCGAGGTGTATTTCAGTACCAGCGACATCGGCTGGGTGGTGGGGCACAGTTACATCATCTATGGCCCTTTGATCGCAGGCATGGCCACGTTGATGTACGAGGGCTTGCCCACCCGACCGCACGGCGGCGTTTGGTGGGAGTTGGTCGAAAAATACCGAGTGACCCACATGTTCAGCGCCCCGACGGCGGTTCGTGTTTTGAAAAAACAAGACCCGGCTTTGCTGAGCAAATACGACATCAGCAGCCTCAAAGCCTTGTACTTGGCAGGTGAACCCTTGGATGAACCGACTGCCCAATGGATTGCCGATGGCTTGGGCAAACCGATCATTGATAACTACTGGCAGACCGAAACGGGTTGGCCCATCTTGACGGTGGCCAATGGCGTGCAACCCATGCCCAGCAAATTTGGCAGCCCGGGCGTGCCGATGTATGGCTTTCATGTGAAATTGCTGAACGACCACACGGGTGAAGAATTGACCGGCGCCAATGAAAAAGGGGTGGTCGTGGTGGAAGGGCCGCTGCCACCCGGCTGTTTGCAAACCTTGTGGGGTGACGATGAGCGCTTTGTCAAAACCTATTGGCAAAGCGTCCCAGGCCGATGGGTGTATTCCACTTTCGATTGGGGCGTGCGCGACGCGGATGGTTATTTCTACATTTTGGGACGCACCGATGACGTGATCAACGTGGCGGGACACCGCTTGGGAACCCGTGAAATCGAGGAGAGCATCTCCAGCCACCCGAATGTGGCCGAGGTCGCCGTGGTCGGTGTGGCCGATCAGCTCAAAGGCCAAGTGGCGATGGCGTTTGTGGTCGCCAAAGACAGCTCGGGTTTGGCCGATGCCGGTGCACGTTTGAAGCTCGAAGGCGAGATCATGAAGTTGGTCGACAGCCAGTTGGGCGCGGTGGCACGGCCTGCGCGAGTGCTGTTTTTGAGCCTGTTGCCCAAAACCCGCAGCGGTAAGTTGTTGCGTCGCGCCATACAAGCGGTTTGTGAGAGGCGCGACCCTGGTGACTTGACCACCATTGATGACCCCACGCCGTTACAACAAATCAAAGACCAGTTGGCTTGAGTCAGAGCCCGGCGCATCGCTCCAACTCAAACCATCTTTTGAACCGAGCGCAGCGTTCAAGCGTTGCTGGTGTCACTGAAAATTGTCGTGAAACTGTCAGGCTTTGGTGGCACAATGCGCCCACATACCGGTGTTCTTCAAGGCGCCGGTCGCATCCGCCAACCGGTTCAGCCGTGTCGCGGAGGGTTTATCAACCAAGCTAATGTTTCCTGCAGGGAAACGGAGGTCAGCAATGAGCGATGCATCATCGACGGGTTCGTCCGTCTATCAAGCCTATGCAGGCAACACTTATCTCTTCGGGGGCAACGCCCCTTACGTCGAAGAGATGTACGAAAACTATCTCCTCAACCCCGGCAGCGTGCCTGACACTTGGCGGCAGTACTTTGACGCTTTGCAACATGTGCCTGCGGTAGACGGCAGCCAAGCCAAAGATGTGCCGCATTTGCCGGTCATCAACGCGTTTGCCGAGCGCGCCAAACAAGGTGGCACCCGCGTGGTCATGGCCAGCGCCGACATGGAGATGGGTCGCAAGCGCACAGCGGTTCAACAACTGATCGCGGCCTACCGAAACATTGGCGCGTTGTGGGCCAATCTGGACCCATTGCAGCGCACCGAGCGGCCTCAGATTCCCGAGCTCGAACCTTCGTTTTATGGGTTCACCGACGCCGACCAAGAAACCGTGTTTGACACCAGCAACACCTTCTTTGGCAAAGACCGCATGAGTTTGCGCGAGTTGCTCAACGCCTTGCGCCAAACCTATTGCGGCACCTTGGGCGCTGAGTACATGTACACCACCGACATGGCGCAAAAACGCTGGTGGCAGCAACAACTCGAGAGCATTCGCAGTCACCCGCAAATGAGCGCGGACAAGCAAAAACGCATTTTGGAGCGGCTCACGGCAGCCGAGGGCTTGGAGCGTTATTTGCACACCAAATACGTGGGACAAAAACGGTTTTCGTTGGAAGGTGGCGAAAGTTTCATCGCGGCCATGGACGAGCTGATTCAAGGTGCGGGCATGCGTGGCGTGCAAGAGGTGGTGATCGGCATGGCGCACCGTGGCCGCTTGAATGTGCTGGTCAACATCATGGGCAAAATGCCCAAAGACCTGTTTGCCGAATTCGATCACACCGCACCTGAAGACTTGCCCGCCGGTGACGTGAAATACCACCAAGGCTTCAGCTCTGACATGCCGACACCCGGCGGCCCGGTGCATTTGTCGCTGGCATTCAATCCTTCCCATTTGGAAATCGTGAACCCGGTGGTTGAAGGCTCGGTGCGCTCGCGCATGGACCGTCGCAGCGACCCGACCGGTAGCCAAGTGTTGCCCGTGTTGGTTCACGGCGACGCCGCGTTTGGTGGCCAAGGTGTCAACCAAGAAACGCTGGCGCTGGCGCAAACCCGCGGTTACACCACGGGTGGCACGGTACACATCATCATCAATAACCAAATTGGCTTCACCACTTCAGACCCGCGCGACATGCGCTCCTCCGCGTTTTGCACTGACATTGTGAAGATGGTGGAAGCGCCGGTGTTGCATGTGAATGCCGATGACCCCGAGGCCGTGGTGCTGGCCACGCAGTTGGCGCTGGAATACCGCATGACCTTTCGCCAAGATGTGGTGGTCGACATCACCTGCTACCGCAAGTTGGGTCACAACGAACAAGACACGCCCAGCTTGACCCAACCCTTGATGTACAAAAAAATCGCGGCGCACCCAGGCACTCGCAAACTTTATGCAGACCGATTGACAGCGCAAGGTTTGGGCGAAACCTTGGGCGACGACATGGTGAAAACCTACCGTGCGGCGCTGGACGCTGGCAAGAACACCTCGGAGCCGGTGCTGACCAATTTCAAAACCAAGTTCACGGTGGACTGGAGCCCGTTCATGGGCAAAAAATGGACAGACGCTGCGGACACCGCCATCCCCATGGCCGAGTGGAAGCGACTGGCCGAGCGCATCACCCGGTTGCCTGAAGGCGTCACCCCCCATGCGTTGGTGAAAAAAGTATTGGATGACCGCGCTGCCATGGGCCGTGGCGATTTGCCCGTGGATTGGGGCATGGGTGAACACATGGCATTTGCTTCGTTGGTGGCCAGCGGATTCGCCGTGCGTTTGTCCGGTGAAGATTCTGGCCGAGGCACTTTCACTCACCGGCACGCGGTCATTCATGACCAAAACCGCGAAAAGTGGGACACAGGCACATACATTCCGCTGCAAAACGCGGCCGACAACCAAGCCCCGTTCACCGTCATTGATTCGATCCTGTCAGAGGAGGCGGTGCTCGGTTTCGAGTACGGCTATGCGTCCAACGACCCGAACACGTTGGTGATTTGGGAAGCGCAATTCGGCGACTTTGCCAACGGCGCCCAAGTGGTGATCGACCAATTCATTGCCTCAGGCGAAGTGAAATGGGGCCGAGTCAACGGCATCACATTGATGCTGCCGCATGGTTACGAAGGACAAGGCCCCGAGCACAGTTCGGCCCGTGTCGAGCGTTTCATGCAACTCGCGGCAGACACCAACATGCAAATCGTGCAGCCCACCACGGCCAGCCAAATTTTCCATGTCTTGCGTCGCCAAATGGTGCGCAACTTGCGCAAACCTTTGATCATCTTCACGCCCAAATCGTTGTTGCGCAACAAAGATGCCGCGTCGCCTTTGTCTGAGTTCACCAAAGGGGGATTCCAAACCCTCATCCCCGAGGTCAAGGACGTCAAGGCCGACAAAGTCAAACGCGTCGTGGTGTGTTCTGGCAAGGTGTATTACGACTTGGCCAAAAAGCGCGAAGAGGCCGGTCACGATGACACGGTGTTGATGCGCCTCGAGCAGCTCTATCCGTTCCCGCACAAAGTGTTTGCGGCTGAGCTGAAAAAATACCCGAACGCCACCGAGGTGTTGTGGTGTCAAGATGAACCGCAAAACCAAGGCGCATGGTTTTTTGTCCAGCACTACTTGTTTGAAAACATGGCCCCTGGTCAAAAACTGGGGTACAGCGGGCGCGCCGCGTCAGCCTCTCCTGCGGTGGGTTATTCGCATTTGCACCAAGAACAACAAAAGGCGTTGGTCGACGGTGCATTTGGCCGCCTCAAAGGTTTCATCCTGACCAAATAAGTGCCGCCCTCAGCGCGCTATTGACCCATTTTTCATCCAGGAATTCACCATGTCTATCGTTGAAGTCAAAGTCCCCCAGTTGTCTGAGTCCGTGGCCGAAGCCACGTTGTTGCAATGGAAAAAGAAAGTTGGCGAAGCTGTCACTGTCGATGAGATCTTGATCGATGTCGAGACCGACAAAGTGGTGCTCGAAGTGCCCGCACCGTCAGCAGGTGTGTTGGTCGAGATACTGTGTGCCGACGGCAGTACCGTCATGGCAGACCAACTCATCGCCCGCATCGACACCGCAGCCACCGCGTCCGCGACAGCCGCCCCGGTTGCTGCCAAACCCGCTGTTGCCGCTGCTCCGGTAGCTGTAGCCAGTGCCAGCGCAGCCAAATCAGATGTGTTGATGCCAGCCGCTGCCAAATGGATGGCCGATCACCAGTTGCCAGCAGGTTCAGTGACAGGCACCGGCAAAGACGGTCGCGTCACCAAAGGCGATGTGTTGGGAGCGGTGGCCACCGGTGTCAAGCCTGCCGCGGCCGCCATCCCCACCGGCGTGCCCACCAAGGTATTGCCGCAGGTCGATGGTCCATCGGTCGATCTGGGTGAGCGTCCAGAACAACGTGTCCCCATGAGCCGTTTGCGCGCCCGTGTTGCCGAGCGTTTGTTGCAATCGCAATCAACCAACGCCATCCTCACCACGTTCAACGAAGTGAACATGGCACCGGTGATGGAAATGCGCAAGCGGTTTCAAGAAAAATTCGAAAAAGAACACGGCGTCAAGATCGGGTTCATGAGCTTTTTCGTCAAAGCCGCCGTGCATGCCTTGAAGAAATTCCCAGTGCTCAATGCGTCTGTCGATGGCAATGACATCGTCTACCACGGTTACTTTGACATTGGTATCGCGGTCGGTTCACCGCGTGGCTTGGTCGTGCCCATCTTGCGCAACGCCGATCAAATGAGTTTTGCTGACATCGAGAAAAAAATCGCCGAATACGGCGCCAAAGCACGCGACGGGAAACTCGGCATCGAAGAGATGACTGGCGGCACGTTCTCCATCAGCAACGGTGGCGTGTTTGGTTCCATGTTGTCCACGCCGATCATCAACCCGCCCCAGTCTGCGATTTTGGGTGTGCACGCCACCAAAGACCGCGCGGTGGTGGAAAACGGGCAGGTGGTGGTTCGCCCCATCAATTACTTGGCCATGTCTTACGACCACCGCATCATCGACGGCCGTGAAGCTGTCTTGGGTCTGGTCGCGATGAAAGAGGCATTGGAAGACCCTGCACGTTTGTTGTTTGATATTTAAAGAAGAAAAACATGAGTAAACCATTCGATGTCATCGTCATCGGTGCCGGCCCTGGCGGCTACATCGCGGCCATTCGTGCCGCACAACTTGGCAAGCAAGTGGCTTGCATCGATGAATGGAAAAACGCCACAGGCGGACCGGCACCGGGCGGCACCTGCACCAACGTGGGTTGCATTCCCTCCAAAGCCTTGTTGCAGTCGTCTGAGCATTTCGACCAAGCCCAACACCATTTTTCAGACCACGGCATCAGCGCCAAAGAGGTGAAGATGGACGTGGCCAAAATGCTGTCTCGCAAAGACACCGTGGTCAAGCAAAACAACGACGGCATCTTGTATTTGTTCAAGAAAAACAAAGTCACGTTCTTCCATGGGCGGGCCAGTTTTGCCAGCAAATCTGAAGCAGGTTATGAGGTCAAAGTCTCTGGGGCAAGTGAAGAATCTTTGGTGGCCAAGCAGATCATTGTTGCGACAGGTTCCAGCGCACGCGCTTTGCCAGGCGCCCCTTTTGATGAAGAACAGATCCTGTCCAATGACGGTGCGTTGCGCATCGGCGCGGTTCCCAAACAACTGGCGTTGATTGGTTCAGGCGTCATCGGTTTGGAGATGGGCTCTGTTTGGCGACGTCTCGGCGCGCAAGTCACCATTTTGGAAGGCCTGCCCACTTTCTTGGGCGCGGTCGATGAGCAGATTGCGAAAGAAGCGAAAAAGATATTTGATAAGCAAGGGCTGAACATCCAACTCGGCGCCAAAGTCGGTGACATTGCGCGCAACAAAAAAGGCGTCAGCGTCAACTACACCAACGCCAAAGGCGAACCCCAGCGGCTCGAAGTTGACAAATTGATCGTGTCGATTGGACGCGTGCCCAACACTAACGGCTTGAATGTCGAAGCCGTGGGTTTGCAGCTGGACGAGCGTGGTGCCATCGTGGTTGACGCGGATTGCCAAACAAACTTGCCAGGCGTCTGGGCGGTCGGTGATGTGGTGCGTGGGCCCATGCTCGCACACAAAGCCGAGGAAGAGGGCGTCGCGGTCGCCGAGCGCATTGCCGGACAACACGGCCATGTCGATTTCAATTTGGTGCCTTGGGTCATCTACACCAGCCCGGAAATCGCATGGGTTGGACGCACCGAACAGCAACTCAAGCAGGACGGCGTGGCTTACAAGGCCGGCAGCTTTCCCTTTTTGGCCAATGGCCGTGCACGTGCGTTGGGCGACACCACAGGCATGGTGAAGATGTTGGCCGATGCACACACCGATGAAATTTTGGGCGTGCACATCATTGGACCGCAGGCCAGCGAATTGATAGCCGAGGCGACCGTGGCCATGGCATTCAAAGCCAGCGCGGAGGACATTGCGCGCATTTGCCATGCCCACCCATCGCTGAGTGAATCGACCAAAGAAGCGGCCTTGGCTGTCGACAAACGCACGTTGAATTTTTAAGTCACGTTGTCATGCCACTGCGCGTCGCTTCCCACCCGGCGAAAACCATCTCCGCCACACAGGCGGCGGCCATGGTCAGGCCTGGCATGTGGATCGACTACGGCGCCACCTTGTGTCAGCCCGATGTGTTTGACCAAGCCTTGGCCGAACGCAAAGACGAATTGCACGATGTCAAATTTCGCTCGTGCATCACCATGCGGCCTCGCGCGGTGTTGGAATGCGACCCAGAAGGGCATCACTTTCATTGGTTCAGCATGCATTTCTCGGGCTACGACCGTCAATGGCATGACAAGGGCAGAGCCCATTATTTGCCTGTGAATTTGGGTGAAATTCCGGACTATTACCAACGCTTCATCGATCCGGTCGACATCGTGGTGTTGAAAACTTGCCGCGAGGATGAACACGGGTTTTTCAATTTCAGTGCATCCAATCTATGGCACCGCGACATCATCGAGCGCGCAAAATGCGTGATGGTTGAAGTCACTGATGGCCTGCCCTATGTCCATGGTGTTCGCAACGGTGTGCATCGCAGCGAAGTCGATTTTGTGATCGAAGGTGACCACCAAGCGGCACCGGCACTGCCGCAACCATCAGCCACGCAGGTGGATGTCGCGGTGGGTCAATTGATCGCGGCGGAAATTGAAGATGGCGCCTGTTTGCAAATTGGCATTGGCGGCATGCCCAATGCGGTGTGCGAGCAATTGCTGCACAGCCCGGCCCAAGACCTCGGTGTGCATTCGGAAATGCTGACCGAGGGCATGGTCAAGCTGTACCAAGCAGGCAAAGTCACCAACGCCAAAAAACAAGTTCACACGGGCAAGATGGCTTTCTCTTTTGGATTGGGCTCGCCCGGTTATTACGCCAGTTTGCACCGCAACCCTGACATGGCTTGCTTGCCCGTACAAGACACCAATTTGCCGCACGAGATCATGCGCAACCACCGGGTGGTCGCGATCAACAACACCACGCAAATGGATTTGCAAGGCCAAGCCGCATCAGAATCTGACGGGTTTCGTCACATCAGTGGCACAGGCGGGCAGTTGCAATTTGTGCGTGGCGCTTATGCGTCTGAGGGTGGCAAATCATTCATGTGCTTGTCGTCCACCTTTGAAAAAAATGGCCAACGCAAAAGCCGCATCGCCTTGTCACTGACGCCGGGAAACATGGTGACCACACCGCGCACCGACATGATGTATGTCGTGACCGAATACGGCATTGTCAATTTGAAAGGGAAATCGGTGCCCGAACGCGCGCTGGCTTTGATTTCAATTGCCCATCCCGATTACCGCGAGGCGCTGACCCGCCAAGCCTATGAGCACCGTTTGCTTGCCCGTGGCGTCAGTTTTTCTCGCCATTGACAAAAGCAAAAGCCACGCACACCATGTCAGTCTCAGACATTTACCAACAAGAACTGAAGCAGCGTGGTTTTGCGGCTGACCCCGCGCAACTGCGGGCGGTGGATGCGTTAGAGCGTTGTGCGAGCGAGTGGACGCAGTACAAACACAAACGCGGCAATTCGTTGAAAAAGCTGATCAACCACCCCGACATACCTAAGGGCGTGTATTTGTACGGTGGCGTCGGTCGAGGCAAAAGTTTTTTGATGGATTGTTTTTTCAATGCCGTGCCGATTGAACGCAAAACCCGCTTGCATTTCCATGAGTTCATGCGCGAAGTGCACCGTGAATTGAGAGATTTGCAAGGCACAGTCAACCCCTTGGATGAACTGGGTGAGCGCATGGCCAAGCGGTTCAAGTTGATTTGTTTTGACGAGTTTCACATCGCCGACATCACAGACGCCATGATCTTGCATCGCTTGCTGATGGCGATGCAGCACAACGACATTGGCTTTGTCACCACCTCCAATTTCAAACCCGACGAGTTGTACCCTGATGGCTTGCACCGCGACAGGTTGTTGCCTGCGATCGATTTGCTCAATGCCACCATGGAAGTGGTCAATGTCGACAACGGTGTCGATTACCGTGGCCGCATGTTGGAGCAAGCACAGTTGTACCTGACACCTTGCAATGACGAGACAGAAACCCTCATGCACCAGACGTTTGACCGGTTGGCTGAATCGCCTGACCAAGATGGCTTGCTGATGATTGAAGAACGCAAGCTCTGGGCCAAACGCCGCGCAGGAGGCATGGTTTGGTTTGACTTCAAGGTGTTGTGCGGGGGGCCGCGTTCGCAAAATGACTTTTTGGAAATTGCCAGCCAATTTCACACGGTGTTCCTCAGTGGCGTGCCGCAAATGGAGGTTCGCATGTCTTCCGAGGCCAGACGCTTCACGTGGTTGATCGATGTGTTGTATGACCGCCGTGTGAAATTGGTGCTGCAAGCCGACGTTGAGCCCGAGTTGCTTTACACCGAAGGACCGATGTCGCATGAATTTCCCAGAACCGCTTCCCGACTGCGAGAAATGCAATCTGGCGCCTTTTTGGCCTTGGGTCGCAGACTGGTGGATACTTCGCTGACATGAAGCACCTTGTTTATTTCATTTTGTGTGGCGTTTTGCACTTGGCCAACCCTGCCTGGGCGCAGTCTTCTGCGGCCGTCGACAAAGCACAGGCCTCACCTGAATTGCTCCAAGGCTTGGATGTGGATGCCGAACGTAAGCGCATTCGCGCCGAGCGAGATGCTGTGGACGCCGAATACAAAGCAGCGCTCAAGTTGTGCTATCAAAAATTTGCAGTCAACAGCTGCAAGCAAGATGCCTTGGACGAGAAAATCAAACGAGACAACGATCTGCGTCGGCAAGAAATCATTCTCAATAACGCCGTTCGAAAACAGCGCGGCGACAAAGCCCAATTGCGTTTGGAAGAAAAACAAAGCCAAGAAAAGCAATTGAAAGACGAAGAACAGCGCATGGAGCAGCGCAATACTCACCTCGACAAATTGCAAGAAAACATCGAGAAAAACGAAAAAGCCTTGGACAAAGCCCTTGAGATTGAAGCGAACCGAGAGCAGTACCGGCAGCGCTTGGAAGAAATTGAAGAACGCAAGCGCAAGCACGCTGAAAAAGCCGCGCAAGCGGCGCAAAAACGCGCTGACTACCAGCGCAAACAAGAAGAGGCCGATAAGCACCGCAAGAGCGTTGAAAAAGACGCTGCTGAGCGCAAACCCAACATGGACACTTTGCCCACACCCAAGCCAGCGGACATGCCCCAATGAGCAGGAGTTGGTTTGACTGAACGTCTGAGCGACGTGGTGCGCGAGATGTTCACACCACACGGCCCGCTGGCCAGAGCAACGGCTTTTTTTCAGCCTCGCCAAGGACAAACTGACATGGCGCTGGCCGTGGCCGATACCTTGGAGAAAGGCGGTTCATTGGTGGTCGAGGCGGGCACAGGCGTTGGCAAAACTTTTGCCTATTTGGTGCCTGCCTTGCTGAGTGGAGAACGCGTGCTGTTGTCAACGGCCACCAAAACATTGCAAGACCAATTGTTTTCTCGCGACATTCCGGACGTGATCAAAGCCTTGGGTTTGCCTTTGAAATTGGCCATGCTCAAAGGCCGCGGCAGCTACCTGTGCCAGCAACGCTTGGAACTGGCATTGAGCTCGGCCAGTTTGCCAGACCGACATGCGGTCAAAACCTTGGCCGTGGTTCAGCAGTGGGCCAAATCCACTGTCAGCGGCGATTTGGCAGAAGTACCGAGCCTGGATGAGCAGTCTGCACTGATCCCGTTGATCACGTCCAACCGCGACAACTGTTTGGGGTCGCCTTGCCCGCATTGGCGCGAATGCCATGTCAACCAAGCCAGGCGCGAAGCCATGGCTGCCGATGTGGTGGTCATCAACCACCATTTGTTCTTTGCTGACATGGCGGTGCGTGAGTCAGGCATGGCCGAGCTGCTGCCCACCGTGCGGGTCGTGATCTTTGATGAAGCCCATCAGTTGAACGAGACAGGCATCCAGTTTTTAGGCAAACAGTTGGGCAGCGGCCAATTGCTTGACCTCGCTCGCGACACGCTCACTGCCGGCCTGCAATTGGCACGAGGCTTGGTGGACTGGCAAACCCTCACGGGGGCATTTGAAAAAGCGGTTCGCGATTGGCGTTTGTTGGTGGGCAAACAGCCAGCGAATGCCAAATTGAGGTGGAGTCAAGCGCAGCCGCAAGGCATCGACCCACAGGATTGGCGGCAGGCGTTGGACGAGGTGTCTCGGGCGGCCAGCGCGTTGCAAGACGCCTTGGACGTGGTGATGGATGCGGCGCCGGATTTCCAACGCTTGCACGAGCGTTTGGGCGATGTATTGGGCTTGATCGACTATTTCGCCAGCCCTTGCGCCGTGGGCAGCGTGCGTTGGTTGGATGTGAGCTCGCAAATGCGTTGCATGGAAGCGCCACTGGACATCGCCGATGTGGTGCAAACCAAGTTGCTCGATGCACAAGTGATCACGGTGCCCGATGCCGAGCAACAGCCCGTGGCGTTGCCGCGCAGTTGGATATTCACCTCGGCTACTTTGGGGTCCGACCCGCAATTGCGTTGGTTCACTGAACCTTGTGGTTTGCAAAACGCACAGGTGCTGCAAGTACAAAGCCCGTTTGATTACGAAAACCAAGCTTGGTTGTATGTGCCTCGGGGCATGGTGTCACCCAAAGACCCTCAGCACAGCGAGCAAGTGGCGTCCCTCAGTTGGCAAGTCGCGTGCACCTTGGGTGGTCGAACGCTGGTGCTGACCACGACCACACGCGCATTGCGTGCGATTGGTGACCAATTGTTGGCGTCAGCCAATGACAACCCAGACATGGACATATTGGTTCAGGGGCAACATCCCAAACGTGAGTTGATGCAACGTTTTCGGCAAGCCATCGAGCCGGGGGGCAAAGGCACGGTGTTGGTCGCCACCGCCAGTTTTTGGGAAGGGTTTGACGTGCCTGGCGATGCATTGCAAGCCGTCATCATCGACAAGTTGCCTTTTCCGCCGCCGAACGACCCTTTGGTCGAAGCGCGTAGCCAGCGTTTAGAGGCGCAAGGCAGGAGTTCTTTCAATGACTATTTTTTGCCCGAGGCAGGTGTGTCGCTCAAGCAAGGGGCAGGGCGGTTGATTCGCCGTGAGACGGACCGCGGGGCGCTGGTCATCTGCGACAACAGGCTGGTGAGCACGCCCTATGGCCGGCGTTTGTTGGCAGTCCTACCCCCCATGAAACGGGTGGATCAATTCCCTGCGTTGCTGGCTGCGCTCAGCAGCATCACCAAAACCTGAACCAGCTTTTCTTTTGTGCCTGTGCTTTGGGAGGTTGCGGGAAATAGCGACTTTCCGGAAATGAGGCTTTGAGCACCCGTTGGGTGTCTTCGCTCAGCTGCGTCAAGCCCAGAGCTTGGTAGGAGTCAATCAGAATGATCAGCGCGGTTTCTGCTGCTTCGCTGTTGGGGTAATCATTCAAAGTGGCTTGGGCGCGATTGACAGCAGCGATGTAAGCCCCCTTGTTGTAATAGTGCCTGGCGACTTTGAGTTCAGATTTGGCCAAGAGGTTCACGATGTGACGCATGCGCAAAGTCGCATCGGGTGAATATTTCGAGTCTGGAAAACGCGTCACCAGTTCTTTGTAGGCTTCAAATGAATCACGGGCGGCCATCTGATCGCGCTCAGCTAAGTCTTGCTTGAACCATTTGGACATCAGACCCAAATCGTCATTGAAATTGATGGTGCCTTTCAAATACAGCGCATAGTCATAAGCTGGGTTGGCTGGGTTGAGTTTCATGAAACGGTCCAACGTCATGAGCGCTGACACGCGGTCGCCGTCCTTGTATTGCGCATAGGCCTTGTCCAACTGCGCTTGTTGTGCCAGCGGGGTACCTGCCGCACGGCCTTCGAGTTTGTCAAACAACTTGATGGCCTTGTCGTAAATATTGCCCTTCATGATGTCCTTGGCCTCGGCATAAATTTCCTCAGGCGACATCTTGGCGGTTGGGTCTTTGTCGTCAGAGGCGCAAGCACCTAAGAGCAATAACACCCACACCATTGATAATGAAAGAAATCTTTGCACATGAACCCTTCGAACTTTGAACTGACGCGATTATCAACGATGCATCCGACCGAGCCCAACCCATCACCAATGCTGATTGCCGAGGACGTCGTGATGGAAGAGTCGGACACCGATACCGAAGAGCGTCGGTTGGAAATTCCGCCCAGCTTGCATCGACAGCGGTTAGACCGGGCACTGGTTCAGTTGATGCCAGAATTTTCTCGCAACCACTTGAAGCACTTGATTGAAGATGGGTTTGTTCGCAACGATGCGAGCACGCAACCCATCGGCAAAGTCGCTTACTTGGTCAAGGCGGCAGAGATCATCACCGTTCGACTGCAGCCGACCGAAATGTCGCAAGCCTATGTGGCTCAGGCCATGCCCATCCATGTGGTTTACGAGGACGCGCATTTGCGCATCATCGACAAACCTGCTGGGCGGGTGGTGCACCCGGCGCCCGGCAATTGGAGTGGCACCTTGCTCAATGGCTTGCTCGCGCTCGATCCTGGGGCGGCACAGGTGCCCCGCGCCGGCATCGTTCATCGCTTGGACAAAGACACCAGCGGTTTGATGGTGGTTGCGCGCACCCGCGCATGCATGGATGCCTTGGTGGCCATGATTGCTGCACGCGATGTGCACCGCGAATATTTGGCGCTCAGCCAACGCCCTTGGCGCGGCGACATGCACCGAGAGGTCGAGTTACCCATTGGACGCGACCCACGACAGCGTCTGCGCATGGCAGTGGTGGATTTGGAGCGGCAACCCGGCAAACATGCCCACACTTCGCTGCACTGTTTGGACAGCAACGACCAAGGCTGCTTGGTGCACTGCACTTTGCACACTGGGCGCACCCACCAAATCCGTGTGCACATGGCGGCCATCGGCTTGCCCTTGTTGGCCGATGGTTTGTATGGCGGCGCAGGGTACTTGCCCTTGGAACGCCAGGCATTGCATGCGTTCAGACTGGGCTTTACCCATCCATTCAGCCAAGAGGTTTTGCAATTTTCTTCACCCTTGAGCGCCGATATCCAGCAAGCCCTGGACGCCATGGGCTTGCGCAACCCCCTCGGCTAGAATGACCGATTGATTTCCCCCGGACATTGGATGATGAATACCCTGGATGCCAAGCGTGTCCTTGAGACGGCTTTGTTGTGCGCCACCCAGCCTCTGCAGGTGCGGGAGTTGCGTCAACTTTTTCATGACGAACTCGGCGCTGACACCCTCAAAACATTGCTCGAATCCTTGCAAGAGGATTGGCAAGAACGTGGCTTGGAGTTGGTCAATGTGGCCAGCGGTTGGCGCATGCAAAGTCGCCCCGAGATGCGCGATTTCCTCGATCGGTTGCATCCAGAAAAACCCCCCAAATATTCGCGCGCTGCCATGGAAACCTTGGCCATCATCGCCTACCGCCAGCCTGTGACCCGCGGTGACATGGAAGACATCCGTGGCGTGACGGTCAATTCTTTGGTCATCAAACAATTGGAAGACCGTGGCTGGGTCGAAGTGATCGGACACCGTGAAACCGTCGGTCGCCCGATGTTGTATGCCACCACCCGCCAGTTTTTGGACGATTTGGGCATTTCCTCGCTGGACCAACTCCCGCCCTTGGAAACGCAAGGCGCGACGGAGGGGTTTTTTGAGCAACTTGCTGACGCGCCAGCCAGCGAAGACCCGTCGCAAATGGCCATGCCGCTGGACGAAGCCGACACTGACACCACCGCTGATGAAGCCTCTGACACGCAAGACCCAACGGCATCGGGCCTGACCCAGTGAGCAAACCTGGCATTCAATTTGACGACATCGTCTCTGGCGACTACGACACCCAAGCCTCGACGGACACTGCGGCGCCCCCACCAAAGCGGGTGCTCAGTGCCCAACCCGACACCCCCAAGCTTCACAAAGTGCTCGCACAGTCGGGCTTGGGCTCGCGGTTGGACATGGAGCAACTCATCGCCGACGGCAAAATCTGGGTCAACGATGAACCGGCGCACGTCGGCCAGCGCATCCAGTACGGCGACCGCATCAAAGTCAACGGCAAACCCCTGTTTGTGCGAATCGAGCCACCCCCCCCGCGTGTGATTGCGTACCACAAGCCTGCTGGCGAAATTGTCAGCCGTGACGATCCCCAAAGCCGTCCCACGGTGTTTCGCAAATTGCCTCGTTTACAAACCGGCAAATGGCAATCGGTCGGGCGGTTGGACCTGAACACCGAAGGCCTGCTGTTGTTTACCAACTCAGGCGAACTGGCCAACAAATTGATGCACCCGCGTTTTGGGCTCGAGCGTGAATACGCGGTGCGCGTGCTCGGACATTTGAGCAACATTGAAAAAGCCAAATTGCTGGAAGGCGTGCAGCTCGAAGACGGTGAAGCCCGGTTTGGCAGTTTGGAAGAGGGTGGCGGTGAGGGAGCCAATTGCTGGTACCGGGTCACCATCCAAGAAGGCCGTAACCGCGAGGTCAGGCGCATGTTTGAGGCAGTGGGACATGCCGTCAGTCGCTTGATCCGCATACGCTACGGCAAGATGCTCTTGCCTCGCGGCCTCAAACGCGGTGAATGCATGGAGTTGGACGCCGTTGATACCGACCAATTGATCCGCAGTGCCGGACTGGGCCGTGTGTCTGGCAAAACGCCAGGCGTCAGAGCGTCTGCCCCGCTGGCCCAAGGTCGGCCACCCCGTTCAGGCAACAAGGCCGTCGCTGCGGCCAAACCCGATTTCATTGGTGCTGACAGCTTGACCCGCCAACGTCGCGAGCAAAAGTCCAAAACCTCACGGTCTAAGGCTTTACCCCGCAGGGCTAAAATCAATTGATATGGGTATTCACCCTTATTTTTGTTAACTTTCTGGAAACTTTCTCATGGCCATCGAACGCACCCTCTCCATCATCAAACCCGACGCCGTCGCCAAAAACGTGATTGGTCAGATTTACAGCCGATTTGAATCGGCTGGTCTGAAAATCATCGCGTCACGCATGGCTCACCTGAGTCGTGGCGAAGCCGAAGCCTTTTATGCGGTTCACAAAGCGCGTCCTTTTTTCAAGGATTTGGTCGATTTCATGATTTCCGGCCCGGTGATGATCCAAGTTTTGGAAGGCGAGAACGCCATCCTCAAAAACCGTGACCTGATGGGCGCCACCGACCCCAAAAAGGCAGACAAAGGCACCATCCGTGCGGACTTTGCTGACAGCATTGACGCCAACGCAGTGCACGGTTCCGATGGCCCCGACACGGCTGCGCAAGAAATCGCATTTTTCTTCGCTGGCATGAACGTGTTCAACCGCTGACACCGGCTCGCCCGGCCGTGCCATGAAAACCAATCTGTTGGATTTCGATCTCGATGGGTTGGTGGCTTGGTGCCAAGCGCAGGGCGAAAAAAAATTCCGTGCGGTTCAGCTGTTTCGCTGGATCCACCAAAAAGGCGTGGCCGATTTTTCGGCCATGACCGATTTGGCGCAAAGCATGCGCCAGACCTTGCAAGCGCATGCCGAAATCCGCGCACTGCCTGTCATCACCCGACACGATTCGACTGACGGCACCATCAAATGGATGTTCGATGTGGGCCAAGGCAATGCCATTGAAACCGTCTTCATCCCTGAAACTGACCGTGGCACGCTGTGTGTGTCATCCCAAGCCGGATGTGCCGTGGGTTGTCCGTTTTGCTCCACCGGTGCACAGGGTTTCAGTCGCAACCTGACTACTGCAGAAATACTGGCTCAATTGTGGTTTGCCGAAACCACGTTGCGACGCGAATTCGCCACCCAAGATCGTGTCATCTCTAACGTGGTGATGATGGGCATGGGCGAGCCCTTGCAAAACTACAGTGCCTTGATCCCGGCCTTGAAAACCATGCTCGATGACCATGCCTATGGCATGTCCAGGCGCCGCGTGACCGTGTCAACTTCGGGTGTGGTGCCCATGATCGAGCGTTTGAGTCAAGATTGCCCAGTGGCCTTGGCGGTTTCCTTGCACGCACCGAATGACGCATTGCGTGACCGCTTGGTGCCGCTCAACTTGAAGTACCCGTTGGCCGAATTGCTGCAAGCCTGCCGCGATTACCTGGCATTTGCCCCGCGTGACTTCATCACGTTTGAATATTGCATGCTGGATGGCGTCAATGACACTGACGCACACGCGATGGCTTTGGTTGAGTGGGTTCGACCTGCGCGCGGTGAGCCGTTGCCGTGCAAATTCAACCTGATTCCATTCAACCCGTTCCCCGCTTCTGGGTTGTTGCGTTCGCCCCCTGAACGCGTCAAAGCGTTTGCCGCGGTGCTGTCGGGTGCGGGCATCGTCACCACCGTTCGCAAAACCCGTGGTGACGACATTGCCGCGGCTTGCGGTCAACTGGCGGGCGATGTGCAAGACCGCACGGATGTGGCGGGCAGACGCGCCAAAACCATTCAGATTCACGCCTGATTACGGCAAAATCCCAGCATGCAGCAACCCATTCCTTTTTCCCAGCCCAAGCGGCACCGTTCTTTGCAAGCGCGTGTCAGTTGGGGCGAACAAGTGGTCACCGTGGGCGGTGACGCCCCAGTGCGGGTGCAATCGATGACCAACACCGACACGGGTGACGCCATCGGCACAGCCATTCAGGTCAAGGAACTCGCCCAAGCCGGTTCCGAATTGGTCCGCATCACGGTGGACACCCCTGAATCTGCCAAGGCCGTGCCCTACATCCGTGAACAACTCGACAAGATGGGTGTGCACGTTCCCTTGGTGGGCGACTTTCATTACAACGGCCACCGCTTGCTCACCGAATTCCCAGAATGCGCCCAAGCCCTTTCCAAGTACCGCATCAACCCGGGCAATGTGGGCAAGGGCGACAAGCACGACAAGCAATTCGCGCAAATGATTGAAGCGGCGATTCGTTATGACAAAGCCGTGCGCATCGGCGTGAACTGGGGCAGCTTGGACCAAGAACTGCTGGCGCGTTTGATGGATGTCAACGCGTCACGCAGTTCGCCATGGGATGCCAAACAAGTCATGTACGAAGCCTTGGTGACCTCTGCGCTTGAATCTGCTGAATTGGCTGAACGCATCGGCTTGGCTCGCCATCAAATCATTTTGAGTTGCAAGATGAGTGGCGTGCAAGACCTGATCGCGGTTTACCGTGAACTCGCCCGTTGCACGGACCATCCCCTGCATTTGGGCTTGACCGAAGCAGGCATGGGTACCAAGGGAACGGCGGCCTCCAGTGTGGCGTTGGGTGTGTTGTTGCAAGAAGGCATTGGCGACACGATCCGAGTGTCATTGACGCCGCAGCCCGGCGAAGCGCGCACGCAAGAGGTGTTGATTGCCACAGAAATTTTGCAAGCCTTGGGGTTGCGAACCTTTGTGCCCAGCGTCACGGCCTGCCCGGGTTGTGGTCGCACCACCAGCACCACTTTTCAAGAACTGGCCATGCAAATTGACGATTACTTGCGCTACCAAATGCCGGTGTGGCGCAAGCAATACCCGGGCGTGGAAAACCTCAAAGTCGCTGTCATGGGTTGCATCGTCAATGGTCCCGGCGAAAGCAAGCATGCCGACATTGGCATCAGCTTGCCAGGTACCGGTGAAGCACCGGCTGCACCTGTGTTCATCGATGGGGAAAAGGCGCTCACCTTGCGCGGCGAGAATATCGCCAAAGAATTCCACGACATTGTCGAAAATTACGTTCAAAAGAAATATGCGATTCAGGCCTGAGTGCTGAACGCCACACATCACCATGGTTGATAAATTGACTGCCGTCAAAGGCATGAATGACATCTTGCCGCCGGAATCGGCGCGCTGGGAAGCACTGGAAACAACGGTTCGCGAGGTCATGCGCTTGCATGCTTACCGCAACATCCGCACGCCCATCGTTGAACCGACTGCCTTGTTCGTGCGTGGGCTCGGCGAGGTGACTGACATCGTCGAAAAAGAAATGTATTCCTTTGAAGACCGCTTGAATGGCGAGCAGTTGACATTGCGCCCCGAGTCCACAGCAGGGGTGGTGCGTGCGGTGGTCGAGCACAACATGCTTTACGAAGGCGGAAAACGGCTCTACTACATGGGCCCCATGTTCAGGCATGAGCGGCCCCAACGAGGACGCTATCGCCAATTTCACCAAATCGGCGCCGAAGCGCTGGGGTTTGGTGGGCCTGAAGTGGATGCGGAATTGATCTTGCTCGCCGTGTCGTTATGGCAAGCGATGGGTTTGCAGGATGTGCGGCTTGAGCTCAACAGCTTGGGACAACCGCCGGAGCGACAACAGCACCGCGCCGCATTGATTGCTTATTACGAACAACACATTGACCAACTCGACGAAGATGCCAAGCGCCGTTTGCACAGCAACCCCTTGCGTATTTTGGACAGCAAAAACCCGGCGATGAAAGCGTTGAATGACGCAGCCCCCAGGTTGCTGGATTTTCTGGGCGCCGACAGCTTGGCGCATTTCAACGCGGTCAAAGCCATCTTGGATGCCAACGGCGTGGCGTACCACATCAACCCCAAGTTGGTCAGAGGCATGGACTATTACAACCTGACCGTGTTTGAGTTCATCACCGAGCGATTGGGCTCACAGGGCACCGTGTGTGGTGGCGGACGCTACGACTACTTGATTGGCGAGATTGGCGGCAAGCATGCGCCAGCCGTCGGTTGGGCGCTGGGCGTCGAGCGTGTGCTGGAATTGCTCAAGGAGCAGGGCAATGCCTCGCCTGAGGTTGCCGCAGATGCCTATGCCATCGTGCCTGAAGCATCTTCTTTGCCGCAGGTCATGCCTGTGCTGCAAACCCTGCGCAGCATGGGGGTCTCGGTACAAATGCATGCGCCTGCAGGCGCCAGCGATGGCATGGGCAGCATGAAGTCGCAATTTAAAAAGGCCGACGCCAGCGGCGCGCGTTATGCCTTGGTCTTTGGCGCTGATGAACTGGCCAGCGGACAGGTCACGCTCAAAGCCTTGCGCGACGGCCAAGGTGCGCAACGCAGTGAATCGCTCCAACAGATCGCCGAGTGGGGCCACCGCCTACAATCTACTCTTTTACCCTAGCTTATTTGGAATCGCATGGCTACCCATCTTGACCTTGAAGAACAAGAACAACTAGACCAGTTCAAACATTTCTGGAGCCGTTGGGGCAACCTGATCACTGGGTTGATCACGGTGGTTCTGGTGATTTATGCCAGTTGGAACGGTTGGAATTACTGGCAACAGCGCCAAGCGGCACAAGCGGCGGTGTTGTATGACACGTTTGAAAAAGCGGTTCGTGGCAAAGACGATGCGCTCATGACCCGGTCTTTGGCAGATTTGCAAGACCAATTTGCACGCACCACTGTCACACAACAAGCCTCTTTGCTGGCCGCCCGCATTTATGTGGACCAAACCAAATTGACGGAAGCGGAAAAAGCTTTGCGTTGGGTGATTGATTTGAACAAAGATCCCGGGTTTGTTGCCTTGGCCCGTTTGCGTTTGTCGGCCTTGGAAATCGAGCGCAAAGACCTGAACAAAGCCAACGAATGGGTGCAAGGCCAAAAACCTCCTGCGGGGTTCCAAGCACTGTTTGACGACAGGTTGGGCGACATTGCTGTCTTGCAAAAGAAAAATGAAGATGCCAAGCGCCACTTTCTGGCTGCATGGAAAGGCATGGAAGAACAAAACGAATACCGCCGCCTGATCGAAGTCAAATTGGCTGCGTTGGGCGTCAACCCGAACGAAGCCGACAAACCATGACCATGTTGAGGCACACAAGCTTGCGCCAAGCCTTGGGAGCCATGGTGATGGTGTGTTTGGTTGCGTGCGGTTCGCCACCCAAACCCACGCCAGCAGCCATTGGGGACGTCAAAGTCCAACAACCTCTGACACCTGCTTGGAGCTTCAAGTTTTCTTCGGTCAATCAGCTCAACCAAAGCTTGCCTGTGGTCAACGACAAAGTCGCCATCGCCGCTGCGGATGGCGCGGTCGCTGTGGTCAATGCCAGCAATGGCAAATTGGCATGGAAGTACGAAGTAGGCAACCGTTTGCAATCGGGTGCAGGCTTCAATGGCGAACAACTGGCGGTGGTGACCGTTTCCAACGAATTGGTGGTGCTGAACGAAGGCAAAGTTCTCTGGCGCAAACGCTTGAAAGCCCAGTCATACACCAACCCCTTGATGGCCGGGGGCAGGGTATTTGTTTTATTGGCTGACCGTTCGGTCACAGCGTTTGACGCGACGGACGGACAGTTTTTGTGGACACAGCAACGCACCGGCGAGCCGTTGGTGCTGAAACAAAACGGCGTGCTGGTGCCGTTTCAAAATGCGCTGATCGCCGGCTTAGGCGGTCGATTGATCGCATTGAACCCTGACAACGGACAAATTTTTTGGGATGTCGCCATTGCCAACCCTCGGGGCGTCAATGACTTGGAGCGTTTGGTGGACTTGGTCGCACCCGTATCCCGCGTCAACAACTCCCTGTGTGTCAGAGCCTTCCAGGCCCAAGTCGGCTGTGTGGATGTTGCACGAGGCGCTTTGATGTGGAACCGCGCCTCGGTTGGCGTGCAAGGCATGGACGGGGACGCCAAATTGTTGGTGGGAACCGAATCCAATGGCGTGGTCAGGGCTTGGACCCGTGCAGGCGGAGAACGCGCTTGGGACACAGAGCGCTTCAAATACCGCGAATTGACTGCACCTTTGGTGACCCCCAAGGGCGTGATTTTGGGTGACGAAGGCGGTGGTTTGTATGTGCTGTCCGCCACCGACGGCGCTTTGCTCAACCGAGTACAAACCTCGTCCTATGGGTTTGCTTCTGCCCCCACCCCTTTGCCCAACGGAGGCTTTGTGATTTTGACCCGCAACGGTCAATTGTTGGCTTACCAACTGCCCTGAAATTAGGGTGAAGCCGTGAAACCCGTCTTGGCCATCGTGGGCCGCCCCAATGTCGGCAAGTCAACGCTGTTCAACCGCATCACCAAAACCCGTGACGCCATCGTGGCTGACTATGCGGGCCTGACCCGTGACCGCCATTACGGCAGCGCAAAGCACGGCAAGCATGAATTCATCGTCATCGACACCGGTGGTTTTGAGCCGTCCGCTGACAGCGGCATCTACAAAGAAATGGCCAAGCAAACGCGTCAAGCAGTGGCCGAATCCGATGCCGTCATTTTTGTGGTGGATGCACGCGAAGGTTTGTCTGCCCAAGACCATGACATCGGTAACTATTTGAGGCGCTTGGGCAAACCGTGTTTGTTGGTTGCCAACAAGGCCGAGGGCATGCAAAACGGCATCAAGCTAGGCGTTTTTTTTGAGTTAGGCCTCGGCGAAGTCATGCCGGTTTCGGCGTCTCATGGGCAAGGCATACGCAGCATGATCGAAGCCGCGCTCGAGCCGCTGCACTTGCCTGAAGACGACGATGAAACGCCAGATGACGACGCGCTCAAACCCATCAAGCTCGCTGTGGTGGGACGGCCTAATGTGGGCAAATCCACATTGATCAACACGTGGCTTGGGGAAGAACGGTTAGTGGCGTTTGACCTGCCTGGCACCACGCGCGATGCCATCAGCGTGCCGTTCGAGCGCAATGGCCAAGCGTTTGAATTGATTGACACGGCTGGCTTGCGCCGTCGGGGCAAGGTGTTTGAAGCGATCGAAAAATTCTCTGTGGTGAAAACATTGCAAGCGATTGAATCCGCCAATGTTGCCTTGTTGTTGTTAGATGCCACGCAAGGTGTCACCGATCAAGACGCGCACATCGCCGGATTCATTTTGGAGACAGGTCGCGCTGTGGTGTTGGCCATCAACAAATGGGACGCGGTCGATGCTTACCAGCGTGAGTTGGTCGCGCGCTCGATAGAAAACCGTTTGGCATTTTTGAAGTTCGCCAAGTTGCACCACATTTCTGCGACCAAACGGCAAGGCTTGGGGCCCGTCTGGTTGTCGATCGCGCAAGCCCACCAGGCAGCCATGTGCAAAATGTCCACGCCCGTGCTCACGCGATTGTTGTTGGAAGCGGTGCAGTTTCAAGCGCCCAAACGTGGCAGCATGTTCCGCCCCAAATTGCGTTATGCCCACCAAGGCGGCATGAACCCGCCCGTGATTGTGGTGCACGGCAATTCACTCGAGCATGTCACAGATTCGTACAAACGTTATCTTGAGGGTCGCTTTCGAAAGGCTTTTTCCCTCGAAGGTACGCCTTTGAGGATTGAATTGAAAACCTCTCATAACCCCTACACAGACAAAGACTGAGCTTCAACCCGCGTCAATCAGTGGCTATTTCAGCTGTGGTATGTTATGAACTTCCTCATCAAACACGGAGAATATCGTGAATCAAAAAGGGCAACTTTTACAAGACCCGTTCCTCAACATTTTGCGCAAAGAACATGTGCCAGTCTCCATTTATTTGGTCAATGGCATCAAATTGCAAGGCCAAATTGAATCCTTTGACCAATACGTGGTTTTGTTGCGCAACACCGTGACGCAGATGGTTTACAAGCACGCCATCTCCACCATCGTTCCCGGCAGACCCGTCAATTTCGCCCAAGCCGAAGGCGGCGAAACCGCCGACTGAACCGTACTTTTCATCAGTCCACCCACCACTTGATTTCTCTCGACTCGTCAACCACAGCCACCGCTTTGTTGGTGGGTGTGGATTTCGGTGCCCCGCATTTCGACGAGGAATTGAACGAACTCGCGCAACTGTCTTTGACCGCAGGACTGTCGCCTGTTCACCGAATGACTTGTCACCGCAAAGCGCCGGACGCTGCCATGTTTGTGGGCTCTGGCAAAGCCGACGAAATCAAAGAATTGGCATTGCTGCACGGCGCATCAGAAGTCCTGTTTGATCAATCCTTATCGCCTGCGCAGCAGCGCAATTTGGAGCGTCATTTGGGGCTGCCGGTCAACGACCGCACCATGTTGATTTTGCAAATCTTCGCGCAGCGCGCCCGCAGCCATGAAGGCAAATTGCAAGTGGAATTGGCCAGATTGCAATACCTCAGCACCCGATTGGTCAGGCGTTGGTCCCACTTAGAGCGTCAACGCGGCGGTATCGGTAACCGTGGTGGCCCCGGCGAAACGCAAATCGAACTGGACAGGCGCATGATTGGCGAGTCCATCAAGCGCACCAAAGAACGCCTGATCAAAGTCAAACGCCAACGCAACACACAGCGTAAACAGCGTCAGCGCAACCAAGTGTTCAACGTCTCTTTGGTGGGCTATACCAATGCGGGTAAATCGACGCTCTTCAACGCTTTGGTCAAAGCCCGTGCGTATGCCGCAGATCAATTGTTTGCGACGCTAGACACCACCACGCGCCAGTTGTATTTGCCGCACGATGGTGGCGGCGGATCGCAATTGTCCGTCTCTGACACCGTGGGTTTCATTCGTGATTTGCCGCATGGTTTGGTGGATGCCTTTGAGGCCACTTTGCAAGAAGCCACCACGGCTGATTTGTTGCTTCATGTGGTGGATGCTTCTCATCCTGGTTACCCAGAGCAAATCGAGCAGGTCATGTCGGTTTTAAATGACATTGGGGCACAAGATGTGCCGCAATGGCTGATCTTCAACAAGATAGATGCGTTGCCGCCTGAAAACCAACCCCAATTGATGCAAGATTTGTATGTGTATGACGGTCAGGCAATGCCACGTGTGTTTTTGAGTGCGCGAAATGGCTTGAACCTTGACACTTTGCGTCAGCGTTTGTTGCAGCAAGCGCAATCTCATGCTGATTCCCTTTTAACCCTTCAACCGGTGCATGTAACCTGAGGGAAATTCAGGTCTGATGCCACTTTAGGCACAATGTCGACTTGCCGCTTTTTTGACTGACAGCAAATGAACCATAAAACCTTGTCTTGGGCCTTTTCGAACGGGTTGAACCACATGATGTGGTTTGCTCAGTGGGCGCGTTTGGTTTTCGTCGCCCTGTGGCGCAAATTGTTAGGCGTCTTCAATCTGAACGACGGACGTTGGGGCCGTGGAGAAGGTCAACCGCAAAGCGTGTCCAATGGCTCTGACCCCGGCAACAACCCTCCGCCTGAAGGCAACCGCAAACCTGCCAGCAGTGGCCCGCCCGATTTGGACGAACTCTGGCGTGACTTGAACCGCAAATTGGGCCAATTGTTTGGCGGCAAGCGTGGGCCGGGTGCGCCGCCTCCTGGCTCAGGTGGCGGTTTTCCTGAACCTTTTAAAAACGCAGGCTTAGGTCTAGGGCTGGTGCTTGGTGTGTTTTTTCTGATTTGGCTCGGCACCGGTTTTTTCATTGTGCAAGAGGGGCAGCAGGCCGTCATCACCCAGTTTGGCCGCTACCACAGTACCGTCGGGGCGGGTATCAATTGGCGCATGCCATACCCCATCCAACGCCATGAAGTGGTGTTTGTCACGCAAATTCGTTCACTTGACATCGGCCGCGATGCCATCATCAAAGCAACCGGTTTGCGCGAGTCGGCCATGCTGACCGAAGATGAAAACATTGTTGAAATCAAATTCGCCGTGCAATACCGTTTGACCGATGCCCGCGCTTATTTGTTTGAAAGCAAAAACCCGACCGACGCCGTGATGCAAGCGGCAGAAACCGCGGTGCGAGAGGTGGTCGGCAAAATGCGAATGGACGCAGCGTTGTCAGAGGACCGCGAACAAATCGCGCCGCGTGTGCGAAAAATCATGCAGACCATCTTGGACCACTACAACGTTGGCATTGAAGTTGTGGGCATCAACTTGCAACAAGGCGGTGTGCGTCCCCCAGAGCAGGTTCAAGCGGCATTTGACGACGTGCTCAAAGCCGGACAAGAACGCGAGCGCGCCAAGAACGAAGCCGAAGCATATGCCAACGATGTGGTGCCCCGTGCGGTGGGTTCTGCCTCTCGCTTGAAGCAAGAAGCAGACGCTTACAAGTCACGCATCGTGGCGCAAGCGCAAGGTGATGCGCAGCGTTTTCGCTCGCTGTATGCCGAATATCAAAAAGCCCCACAAGTCACCCGTGATCGTCTCTACATCAACGCCATGAAAGAGATGTACAGCAATGTGACCAAGGTCATGGTGGAAACCCGCCAAGGTGCCAACATGCTGTACCTGCCTCTGGACAAAATCATGCAAATGAACGGCGTCAATCCGCCGGATCAGCCGTCTTCCAATGCTTCCACCCTGAATGAATCCTCCGCCAATGGTTCGGTGCCAGCCCCGGCCACCATTGAGAGCACCAGCCGCAGCCGCGACAGTCGGCAGCGTGAGCGAGACCTCCGTTAAGGCGACCCTGACATGAACAAAATCGGTTTTTATATTTCTACGCTATTGCTGGCCTTGTTGATTTTCAGCTCGACCGTGTTTGTCGTGGACCAGCGCCAATACGGCGTGGTGTATTCACTCGGACAGATCAAAAAAGTGATCACCGAGCCCGGCCTGAACTTCAAATTGCCGCCGCCGTTTCAAAACGTCAACTTCATCGACAAGCGTTTATTGACCTTGGACAACGTTGACTCTGAACCGATGTTGACCGCTGAAAAACAGCGCATGGTCATCGATTGGTATGTGCGGTGGCGCATTTCTGACCCGTCTCAATACATCCGTAACGTCGGCTTAGACGAAAAGGCCGGTGCGCAACAACTGACCCGCGTGGTTCGAAACGCCTTCCAAGAAGAAATCAACAAACGCACAGTGAAAGATTTGCTCTCGCTCAAGCGCGAGGCGTTGATGATTGACGTCAAGCGTGAAGTGATTGAAATCGTCAAAGGTTCCAACCCTTGGGGCATTGATGTGGTGGACGTGCGCATCACACGCGCCGACTACGTGGACACCATCACCGAATCGGTGTATCGGCGCATGGAAGCCGAGCGCAAGCGCGTCGCCAACGAATTGCGCTCCACCGGCGCGGCCGAGGGCGAAAAAATCCGTGCAGATGCGGATCGCCAGCGCGAAGTCACGCTAGCCAACGCCTACCGTGATGCCCAAAAAATCAAAGGCGAGGGCGATGCAGAAGCAGCGCGTTTGTATGCCGATGCATTTGGCAAAGACGCCCAGTTTGCACAGTTCTACCAAAGCATCGAGGCTTACAAATCCACATTCAATAAAAAATCGGATGTGATGGTGCTTGACCCCAGCAGCGAATTTTTCAAAGCCATGCGTGGCGGTGGCTCTGCCGCCCCTGCCAAAAAATAAGCTCGCAAAAGACGCGCCGCCCAAAGGTTCGTTGCCGCGAGGGCCCCGTGTGGCATGGTGGTTCGCACGCTTGTTTGCCCGCGTCTGATCGCCGGGCAAATGGGTCCTTTCTCAGATCGGTAGAATCGCCTTTTTAACAGCATTGCACACTATGGCTGCCTGGGTTTTGCCGGATCACATCGCTGACGTTTTGCCTTCAGAGGCTCGGCATATCGAAGAATTAAGGCGCTTGTGCTTGGACACGGCGCGAGGCTTTGGCTACGAGTTGGTGATGCCACCTTTGCTTGAGCACACCGAGTCATTGCTGCCAGCCAGCAACAGCGCCCAAGATTTACAAACTTTCAAAATGATCGACCAACTCTCTGGTCGCACATTGGGTTTGCGCATCGACACCACACCACAAACCGCGCGGATCGATGCCCATTTGCTTAACCGCCAAGGCGTCACCCGTCTTTGCTATTGCGGTCCGGTGGTGCATACCTTGCCCGCCAGTCCCTACGCCACCCGAGAACCTTTGCAATTCGGCGCAGAAATTTATGGCCACGATGGGTTAGAAGCCGATTTGGAAGTGCTGCAACTGGCCCTGCAAAGTTTGCGCGCCAGCCACTTGAATGGCTTTCATGTGGACCTGAGCCACGCGCGCATCTTGCCGGCGTTGTTGGAGGGTCATGTCTTGAGTGAAGCGCAACACCAAGCAGTCACTGCCGCGCTGACACACAAAAACATCAGCGGCATGCGTGAGTTGGGCAAGCAGTTTCCCGGTCATTTGGCGAAAGCCCTGTTGGCGTTGGTGCAGATGTACGGTGGGCTCGAAGTGTTGACCCAAGCCAAATCCGAATTTGCGGCATGGCCGAAAGTGTGCAAGGCGCTGGACGAATTGTCTTGGTTGGCAGCCCACGCAGACCATGCTGTCAGCATCGATTTGGCTGATTTGCGAGGCTACGCCTACTACAGCGGCCCGCGTTTTTCTGTGTTCGTGCCCGAAACCAGCGACGCCTTGGTGCGCGGCGGTCGGTACGATGAAATTGGCGCGGTTTATGGGCGCAAGCGTTCTGCAGTGGGTTTCAGCTTGGATATCAAGGTCTTGGTGGGCCTGTTGCCTCATCCTCAGCCGCAGGCGGCCATTCGTGCCCCATGGCGTGAAGACCCCAGTCTGACCCAAGCCATTGCTGCATTGCGCGCTCAAGGACACACCGTGGTGTGTTTGTTGCCTGGACACGAGAGCGAAGTCGATGAATTTCATTGTGACCGCGAATTGACCCAACACCAAGGCGAGTGGACAGTCCGCCCCTTGAACACCAACTGAGACAAAGAAGAAGTTATGAATACCAAGCAGGCGAGACATGTGGTGGTGGTGGGAACCCAATGGGGCGACGAGGGCAAAGGCAAGTTGGTCGATTGGTTGACTGAGCGCGCCCAAGGTGTGGTCAGGTTTCAAGGTGGTCACAACGCAGGGCACACGCTCGTCATCAATGGCGTGAAAACCGCGCTGCATTTGATCCCCAGCGGCATCATGCGTCCTGGTATTCGGTGTTACATCGGCAACGGTGTCGTGCTGTCGGCAGGCAAGTTGTTTGAAGAAATCGAAGGGTTGGAAAAGGCCGGGGTCGAGGTGCGTTCTCGTTTGCGCATCAGCGAAGCCTGTCCCTTGATCTTGCCTTTTCACGCGGCGCTGGATGTTGCCCGTGAAGCCGCTCGCGAACAAGGCGGAGCAGAAAAAATTGGCACCACCGGTCGCGGCATCGGCCCGTCATACGAAGACAAAATTGCCCGACGCGCATTGCGGGTCCAAGACTTGAAATACCCCAAGCGATTTGAAGAGAAATTGCGCGAATTGCTGACCTTGCACAACCACGTGTTGACCTCGTTTTTGGGTTCGCGCGAATTCACATTTGGTGACGCCTTGAAACCTTATGTGGTGAACGGCGAGGTGCAATTCCAACCAGTGTTTGACGAGGCCATGCGCCATGCCGAATTGCTCAAACCCATGATGGCCGATGTGTCACGCGAACTGAACGATGCCCATGCCCATGGCGAGAATTTGCTGTTTGAAGGCGCACAAGGCACATTGCTGGATGTGGACCATGGCACCTACCCGTTTGTCACCTCCAGCAATTGCGTGGCGGGCAATGCCGCCGCAGGTTCAGGTGTAGGGCCGGGCATGCTTCACTATGTGTTGGGCATCACCAAAGCGTATTGCACCCGTGTGGGTGGTGGGCCGTTCCCAACCGAACTTGATTGGGATGTGCCAAACACACCAGGTTGGCACATGAGCACGGTGGGCGCAGAAAAAGGCACCACCACGGGCCGCTATCGCCGATGCGGATGGTTTGACGCCGCCTTGCTCAAACGCAGCGCGCAAGTCAACGGATTGAGTGGTTTGTGCATCACCAAACTCGACGTGCTCGATGGTTTGAGCGAACTCAAGTTGTGCACCGGTTACCAATTGCATGGTCAGCACACAGACATCTTGCCCATGGGTGCGGATGACATTGCTGACTGCGAACCAGTGTATGAAACCATGCCAGGATGGACCGACAGCACGGTCGGCATCACTGACCTGGCACGCTTGCCTGTGCAAGCGCAGGCTTATTTGAAGCGCATCGAAGAAGTCACCGGTGTGCCGATTCACATGATTTCCACGAGCCCGGACCGAGACCACACCATTTTGATCCGTGACCCTTTTCAACCTTGATTTGCGAGCCTTGCCATGCTGACTGAAGACGGTAAACATTTGTACGTGTCCTACGACGAATACAACAACCTGATTGAAAAACTGGCGATCAAAATCCACCAATCGAATTGGGAGTTCGACACGATATTGTGTCTGGCCAGAGGCGGCATGCGCCCAGGCGATGTGTTGTCGCGCATTTTTGACAAACCGCTGGCCATCATGTCCACCAGTTCTTACCGTTCTGAAGGCGGCACCGTGCAAGGCCATTTGGACATTGCGCGCTACATCACCACGCCCAAAGGTGAAATCGCTGGACGCGTGTTGTTGGTAGATGATTTGGCAGATTCAGGCCACACTTTGAATGCGGTCATTGATTTGTTGAAAAACAATTACTCGCCCATCACCGAACTCAGAAGCGCCGTCATTTGGACCAAAGGTGTGTCCAGTTTTGTGCCGGACTTTTCAGTGGAGTTTTTGCCCACCAACCCGTGGATACACCAGCCGTTTGAAGCCTACGACACGATGCGCCCAGTGCACTTGCTGGAGAAATGGCGGGTCTGAGGCATGAAGCCTGATACCGCGCTGATCCACCACGGTTACGTGGCGCCGCAGGATTTTCAGTCGCCACAAATCGCGGTACACAAAGCGTCTTCGGTGTTCTTTCCCCATGTCAAAGCCATGCGTGAACGCAATTGGTTGGACAAAACCGGTTACACCTATGGCTTGCATGGCACACCCACCACGTTCACGCTGGAAGAACGCTTGTGTCAACTGGAAGGCGCCAAGCATGCGCTGCTGTTACCGAGTGGTTTGGCCGCCCTCGCGCAAGTGAATTTGGCGTTGCTGAAATCGGGTGACGAAATTTTGATACCCGATAACGCCTACGCGCCGTTGAAGTCTTTGGCCGAAGCGGAGTTGGCGCATTGGGGCATCACACACCAGTATTACGACCCCATGAACCCGCAAAGCTTGGCGGAAAGCATCGGTCCTCAAACCCGTTTGGTATGGTTGGAAGCGCCCGGTTCGGTCACCTTGGAATTTCCTGATTTACCCGCTTTGCTTCGCATCTGCCAGTCGCATGGTGTGTTGACTGCTTTGGACAACACTTGGGGTGCGGGCATTGCGTTTTCAGCGTTCAATTGTTTGCCTGATGATTCCCTTGATCAACGGGGTGTAGATATCAGTGTCCATGCGCTGACCAAATACCCCAGCGGTGGCGGTGATGTGTTGATGGGCAGCATCACCACTTGCCGCGATGACCTTGCCAAGCGGCTCAAACTCAGTCACATGCGTTTGGGGTTTGGCGTGGGCGGCAATGACGCCGAATTGGTGTTGCGTTCATTGCCCAGCATTGGCATGCGGTACCGCGCGCAAGACGCAAGCTGTCGGCGCGTCGCGGCTTGGTGTTTGCAGCAACCAGCGATTGCCCAAGTGTTGCATCCGGCAGTGGCTTCGTCACCTGGTCATGCCCATTGGCGAGATCTGTGTGCACAAGGGCTTGTCGAAGACGCGCCCGTGCATTCGGGTGGTGCGGCGGCCAGTTTGTTGGGTTTGCGCTTCCACCCTCGTTTCAAGCCATCCCAAGTAGATGACTTTTGTAACCGATTGACATGCTTCAAATTGGGTTACAGCTGGGCGGGACCGATCAGCTTGGCGGTGCCGTATGACTTAAAGACCATGCGCCAAATGGCCGATCCCTCATTGCTTGAAGGTGGTTATGTGCGTTTGTCCATTGGCTGGGAAGCGGCAGACGATTTGACAGAAGACTTGGCGCAAGCTTTGGCTGCGTTCACTCAAGAAAACTGATCGCTTAATTGCTGAGCCAAGTGCCGCATGCTGCTCGGATGGCGGTCTGGCAACACCGCTTTGTGTGCATGGGCAAATTGAACAAAATTGCGCGCCACCGATTTGGCATAGGTCGGGTCGTAATGGTGAATCAGCAAATCGCGCACCACCGGTTCCACCTTGCCTTGTTCCAGTTGTGTTTGCCAAGCGTGAACCACCGCTTTGCCTTTGAGTTCGGTCAGTAAGGTCAAGCGTTCGGCAAATTGTGCGCGGTCGTCTGCGAAGAATGCATAGTCTTCCATCAGCAATTGCACGCGTTCATCGTCAGTCAGTTGCAAGTCAATGCAAGGACTCTCGCGCATGGCGTCCATCAGTGGTTGTGGCACCGCGACATTGCCCACTTTTTTGCTTTCTGCTTCGACAAACACGGGTCGGGCTGGGTCAAATTGTCGCAATGCGTCCCACACCAAGGTGTCGAAATGTTTTTGGCTGGGTTGTGGCACACCGGGTATGCGTCCGAGCACAGAACTGCGATGGCGTGCGAGCTCTTCCAGGTCCAACACCTGAGCGCCACAGCCCTGTAATGCATGAAGCAAGCGGGTTTTGCCCGAACCGGTCGGGCCGGTGATGATTTGAAACCGCAGTGGTTTGACCAAGCGTGAAATGTCATTCAGCATGGCCGCCCGAAAGGCTTTGTAGCCACCCTCAATCAACCAGACGCGAAAGCCGATTTGACCCAACACCAGTGCCAATGAGCCACTGCGTTTGCCGCCGCGCCAACAGTAAATCAAAGGTTGCCAATCTTTTGACAAGCCCATGACGTTGCGTTCGATGTGCTTGGCAATGTTGGAAGCCACCAACATCGCACCCACTTTGTTGGCCTCGAACGGACTGACTTGTTTGTAAAGCGTTCCGACACGAATGCGCTCTTCATTGGTCAGCGAAGGCCAGTTGAGAGCGCCTGGCAAATGGTCCAGCGCAAATTCATCTTCGGTTCTGGCGTCGATGATGCAAGCAAACCCGTTGTCGTTGGGGGGCAATGCCATGCGTTCGATGGCGACCTCAGGGCTGATCGGGTGTGCCGCCATCAGAGCATTCTCTTGAGCACAGGCCAGACATTGCTCAAGATGATCGGGTGCGCCTCGGCTTTGGGATGAATCCGGTCGGGTTGAAACAAGGCGGTCGGGTCGGTGGCATCGGCCACGCCTTTGAGCAAGAACGGAACGAGTTGGGTGCGCTGTTGTTGACTGATGCGCGCAAACATTCGGCTGAAATCTTGTGCGTATGCTTGGCCATAGTTGGGAGGCACTTGCATGCCAATCAACAACACGGTGGCTTTGGCTTGGTGGCAAGCCGCAACCATTTGGGTGAGGTTTTTTTCAGTGGTTTTGAGCGGAAAACCGCGCAAGGCATCGTTGCCGCCCAATTCGATCACCACCACGTTGGGGGTGTACTGCTTTAACAAAGCGGGAAGTCTGGCCAGACCGCCTGCGGTGGTGTCGCCGCTGACGCTGGCATTGACCACTTGCCACGGCGGTTTGTGGTTGGCCAACTGTTGGCTCAGCAACGCGACCCAACCAGTGCCTCTGGCAATGCCATATTCCGCACTCAGCGAGTCGCCCACCACCAAGATGTGTCTCGCTTTGTCATTGCTCCACGCCAGGCCAGAAAGACCCAATGCAGACAAGCCTACAGCCAGCCGGTTAAAGTCTCTGCGTCTTAACTCGGATTTCACGGAATGTCCTCACCTTTGATTTCGGTCTCTCATGTGTACAAGTCAGTGACGGATGCCACCGGTACCTTGGACATTCTCCGCGATATCGATTTCACCTTGATGCCAAAGGAAACCATCGCCATCGTCGGCGCCTCGGGCTCAGGCAAGAGCACCTTGCTCAGCATCATGGCGGGTCTTGACACACCCACACGTGGCACGGTGCATTTGGCAGATTTTCAGCTGTTGGCCCCCTTGACCGCCTTAGAAAACGTCATGTTGCCGCTGGAGTTGGCAGGGCATGTCGACCCCAAACCGGTGGCCAAAGACATGTTGGCTCGCGTGGGTTTGTCCGAACGTTTGAATCATTACCCGAAAGTGATGAGTGGTGGCGAACAACAGCGCGTGGCTTTGGCGCGTGCGTTTGTGGTCAAGCCGCAGGTGTTGCTGGCCGACGAACCCACGGGCAGTTTGGACCACGCCACCGGCGAGACCATCATGCAACTGATGTTGAGTTTGAATCAAGAACTGGGCACCACCTTGGTGTTGGTGACGCATGATTTGGCATTGAGCCGACGCTGCGACCGTCGCTTGGTGATGGAGGCGGGCCGCGCGAGCTGGCAACCCTGAGTTCAGCGGGTGCGCTGTTTCATCGCGCGCTCCACTTCGCGCTTGCCCTCGCGGTCTTTGATGGTGTCTCGTTTGTCGTGTTCGGCTTTGCCCTTGGCCAAGGCAATTTCGCATTTGATGCGACCATTTTTCCAATGCAGGTTCAATGGCACCAAGGTGTAGCCTTTTTGTTCGACCTTGCCAATCAATCGACGGATCTCGTCTTTGTGCAACAGCAATTTGCGGGAACGCACCGCATCTGGGTTGACATGGGTGGACGCGGTTTTCAAGGGATTGATCTGGCAGCCAATGACAAACATTTCACCGTTGCGGATAACCACGTAGCCATCGGTCAGTTGCACTTTGCCCTCGCGCGCTGCTTTGACTTCCCAACCTTCCAGCACCATGCCTGCCTCTAGGCGTTCTTCGAAAAAATAATTGAACGCGGCTTTTTTGTTGTCCGCGATTCGGGTTTGGGGTGCAGTTTTGCTGGCCATGAGAGAGAAGAATAAACAAGGCGGGGTCTTTACAATTGCCCGCAACGCCAGTGTGGCATGAACTGCATTCTATGAAAACCATCGAGAAGTCTGTATTGATCTGGTTCAGTGCCCGCGAAATGTTCGATTTGATTGTCGATGTGCCTGCCTATCCACAGTTTCTTCCCTGGTGCGACAAAGCCGAGATTCTTTCCCAGACCGATGACGGCATGACCGCGCGCATCGGCATGGCTTTTGGCGGGCTGCACAAAAGTTTCACCACACAAAACACCCACATCCACGGTCGGCAAGTGAAACTGGATTTGATCGATGGCCCTTTCAAGCATTTGAGTGGGGTTTGGGACTTCATTCCCGTCGGGGAAGAACAGGCTTGCCGGGTCGAGTTGAAGTTGTCGTACAGCTTTGACTCGGTGTTTGGTGCGATCGTGGGACCGGTGTTTGACAAGATCGCCTCCACCTTGGTCGACGCATTTGTCAAGCGCGCAGAGTCGGTGTACAAAAGGTGAAGATCGACATTCTTTGGTCAGAGGCCCCGCGACAGGTGCAATTGCTTGCATGGCAGGCCAACGAGGGCGCGACAGTGGCGCAAGCGTTGGCGTTTTTGCGCATGCATTCAACGATATTTGCCAGCCAACCAGAGGAACTTTGGCAAACCGCCGTTTGGGGCAAACCGGTCGAGTTGCAACAGGTGCTGCAAGCCGGCGACCGTTTGGAACTGTTGCGGCCCTTGCGTGTGGACCCCAAAGTGGCGCGTCGCGAGCGTTTTCAACGCCAAGGCGCCAAGACCGCTGGCTTGTTTGCCAAGCGGCGTGTGGGTGCCAAACCCGGTTATTAGCTTTCAGACCAATGCTTTTTAATTCATTTTCGCGTCGAGCGATGGGCTAAAGAAAGCGTTGGCAGTGGGTCGGTAGAATCTATTTTTTGGAGATCTCCCTTATGCGCCTTCTTGGCAAAGCGCTGACCTTCGACGATGTGTTGTTGGTTCCCGCATATTCCCAGGTCCTGCCCAAGGACACCCAACTTTCCACCCAGTTTTCGCGCCGAATTTCCCTGAATTTGCCCTTGGTGTCTGCCGCCATGGACACGGTCACTGAAGCCCGCTTGGCCATCGCCATTGCGCAAGAAGGCGGTATGGGTATCGTGCACAAAAACCTCACGCCACAACAGCAGGCCGCAGAGGTTGCCAAGGTCAAGCGTTACGAGAGCGGTGTGTTGCTCGATCCAGTCATCATCACGCCTACACACACGGTGCGTCAGGTCATGGCCTTGTCCGATGAATTGGGCATCTCCGGTTTCCCCGTGTGCGATGCAGGCAAGGTGGTGGGCATCGTGACCAACCGCGATTTGCGTTTCGAGGCTCGCCACGACCTTCAAATCAAAGACATCATGACACCGCGAGAGCGGCTCATCACGGTGACCGAGGGCACCACGCCCGAGCAAGCCAAGGCCTTGTTGAACAAGCACAAATTGGAGCGCTTGTTGGTCATCAACGATGCGTTTGAACTCAAAGGCTTGATCACCGTCAAAGACATCACCAAGCAAACCAGTTTCCCCAACGCGGCTCGCGACAGTGCAGGGCGCTTGCGTGTGGGTGCTGCTGTGGGCGTGGGTCCAGGCACCGAAGAACGCGTGGAGGCATTGGTCAAAGCAGGCGTGGATGCCATCATTGTGGACACCGCACATGGCCACAGCCAAGGGGTGATCGAGCGGGTGCGATGGGTGAAACAACATTACCCGTTGATCGATGTGGTGGGAGGCAATATTGCGACCGGCGCAGCCGCCTTGGCCTTGGCCGAAGCCGGGGCAGATGCGGTCAAGGTAGGCATTGGCCCGGGTTCCATTTGCACCACGCGCATCGTGGCAGGTGTAGGGGTGCCGCAAATCACGGCGATTGACAACGTGGCGACAGCGCTCAAAGGCACAGGTGTTCCACTGATCGCTGATGGTGGCATTCGTTACAGCGGCGACATAGCCAAAGCCATTGCCGCCGGTGCGTCGAGCATCATGATGGGTGGCATGTTCGCTGGCACCGAGGAAGCCCCGGGTGAAATCATTTTGTACCAAGGACGCAGTTACAAAAGCTACCGTGGCATGGGCAGCATCGGAGCGATGCAGCAAGGCAGCGCCGATCGCTATTTCCAAGAGGCCACCACAGGCAACCCTAACGCAGACAAGCTCGTGCCCGAAGGCATCGAAGGACGAGTGCCTTACAAAGGTTCCATGGTCAGCATCGTTTACCAAATGGCTGGCGGTGTCAGGGCCGCGATGGGGTATTGCGGTTGTGCCACCATCGAAGACATGCGTGAGCGAGCGGAGTTCGTTGAAATCTCCGCCGCAGGCATGCGTGAAAGCCATGTGCACGATGTGCAAATCACCAAGGAAGCGCCCAACTACCGCGCCGACTGACAACCGCTCAGTTGCCGCAAAACACATTGCCATGGCACACCACAAAATATTGATATTGGATTTTGGCTCGCAGGTCACGCAATTGATCGCTCGCCGCATACGCGAAGCCCATGTGTATTGCGAGGTACACCCTTGCGATGTGACGGACGATTGGTTGCGCCAATACGCCGCCGATGGACTGCTCAAAGGCATTGTGTTGTCCGGCAGCCATGCCAGTGTTTACGAAGCCGACACAGACAACGCACCTGCCGCGGTGTTCACACTCGGTGTGCCGGTGCTTGGCATTTGCTACGGCATGCAAACCATGGCACAGCAACTGGGTGGCAAAGTCGAGAGTGGACACCAGCGTGAATTTGGTTATGCAGAAGTTCGTGCCAGAGGCCACACTGCCTTGCTCAAAGACATCGCTGACTTCACCACCCCTGAAGGCCATGGCATGCTCAAAGTGTGGATGAGCCATGGCGACAAGGTCACTGAATTACCGCCTGGCTTCAAGTTGATGGCCAGCACCGACAGTTGCCCAATCGCTGGCATGGCCGATGAAGCGCGGCATTTTTATGGGGTTCAGTTTCATCCTGAAGTGACCCATACCGTGCAAGGCAAAGCCTTGCTCAACCGGTTTGTGCACCAGATTTGTCAGGCACGTGCCGATTGGGTGATGACGGGTTATGTGGATGAAGCAGTGGCTCGCATTCGCGCCCAAGTGGGTGACGAAGAAGTGATTTTGGGTTTGTCTGGCGGTGTGGATTCTTCGGTGGCCGCCGCGTTGATCCACCGCGCCATTGGCGACCAATTGACCTGTGTGTTTGTCGACCATGGCTTGTTGCGCTTGAATGAAGGCGATGCGGTCATGGAGATGTTCGCAGGCCGCTTGCACGCCAAGGTCATTCGCGTGGACGCCAGCGATTTGTTTTTGGGTAAATTGGCCGGTGTCAGTGACCCAGAGGCCAAACGCAAAATCATCGGGGCTGAATTTGTCACCGTGTTCAAAGCGCAGGCTGCCAAACTCAAAGCGGGCGACGGCGGACACAAGGGCGCCACTTACTTGGCGCAAGGCACCATTTACCCCGATGTGATTGAGAGCGGCGGCGCGAAAAGCAAAAAAGCGGTCACCATCAAAAGCCACCACAACGTTGGCGGTTTGCCAGAACAGCTTGGTTTGAAATTGTTAGAGCCCTTGCGCGATTTGTTCAAAGACGAAGTGCGCGAACTCGGCGTGGCTTTGGGTTTGCCGCATGACATGGTGTATCGCCATCCGTTTCCCGGCCCTGGTCTGGGTGTGCGCATTTTGGGTGAGGTCAAAGCAGCGTACGCCGATTTGCTGCGTCGCGCGGACGCCATCTTCATTGAAGAATTGCGCAACACGCCGTTCACTGGCGACGCCACGACCGGCGCCATCAGCGGCGAACAACCACCACGCAATTGGTACGAAGCCACCAGCCAAGCCTTTGTGGTGTTTTTGCCAGTCAAATCGGTGGGCGTCATGGGCGATGGCCGCACCTATGAACACGTGGTGGCATTGCGCGCCGTGGTCACCAGCGATTTCATGACTGCCGATTGGGCAGAGTTGCCTTACAGTTTGTTAAAGAAAGTGTCGGGGCGCATCATCAATGAAGTACGCGGCATCAACAGGGTGGTGATGGATGTGAGCAGTAAACCACCCGCGACGATAGAGTGGGAGTGACCGGACAATGAACAGCGCACACCGTCAGGCATTCAAATGAAGTGGCTCATCGTTGGCACATGGTTGTCAGCCATTTTGTTTGGGCATTACCGCGGTCAGGTGCGCGCTGCTTGGCAAAAAGTGTTTCTGGACCATTCTGCATTGCTCGCGCCTTTGAACGCGTTGATGGTGTTGTGCAGCAAGGTGCCGACCACGCCCTACGTGCCGTTGTCTGAATTGCCAGAGTTGCAAACCTTGCAAGACAACTGGCAAGTGTTTCGCGAAGAGGCTTTGCATTTGTCCGAGTTGCAACGCATCAAAGCGCCAGACAAACACGACGACATCGGTTTCAATTCATTTTTCAAATACGGATGGAAACGTTTTTATTTGAAATGGTATGACGCGGCACACCCGTCAGCCGCCGAGTTGTGTCCGCGCAGTGTGGCTATCTTGAAAAGCATTCCCTCCATCAAGGCCGCGATGTTTGCCGAGTTGCCGCCAGGCGGCAAGCTCAATCGCCACCGCGACCCGTATGCCGGTTCGTTGCGTTACCACTTGGGCTTGGTCACGCCCAATGACGATGCTTGCTATATCGATGTGGATGGTGAGCGTCACAGTTGGCGTGACGGGCAGGGCGTGGTGTTTGATGAAACTTACATCCATGAAGCGCACAACACGACATCGCACAACCGCATCATTTTGTTTTGTGATGTGGAGCGACCATCGCGCTTGGCTTGGGTGTCAGCCCTGAACCGTTGGTTCAGTCGTGTCGTGATGTCTGCGGCCAGTTCGCCGAATGACGCAGGTGACCAGACGGGTGCGATCAACAAGCTCACCCATTGGCATTTTGTGTTGGATCAAAAGCGCAAGGCTTTCAAACAATGGAATCGACCGGTTTATCGACTGACCAAATACAGTCTGATCGCAATCATCGTGTGGGGAGTGATTTCGCTTTAAGACATGCAGTCGGCAAAAAAACGAATGGATAACGACATGACGGTCGGGCCGACGCGAACGTTGCCGTAGGCGGTGAGCGGCGACCGAGCCGGCATGGCGTGAATACTTGACTCAAAGCGAAAAGTGCACTGCGATTCAGGTCTTATCCAACGCTTGCTCAATATCCCAAATGATGTCGTCCAGCGTTTCCAAACCCACACTCAAACGAATCAAATCTGGCGGCACGCCTGCTGCAATTTGTTGTTCTTCGGACAACTGACGGTGCGTGGTTGAAGCCGGGTGAATCACCAAGCTTTTGGCATCTCCGATATTGGCCAGATGAGACAAAAATTGCACATGCTCAATGAAGGTTTGACCCGCAGCAGCCCCACCTTTGACACCAAAGGTCAACACCGCCCCTGCACCACGCGGCAGGTACTTGTTAGCCAATGCATGGTCGGGATGGTTGCTCAACCCCGGGTAATTCACCCAAGCCACTTTGGGGTGGTGTTGTAAATGTTGGGCCACCGCCAACGCGTTGCTGCAATGGCGGTCCATTCGCAAAGACAAGGTTTCTGCGCCTTGAAGCAATAAGAACGCATTGAAGGGCGACAGCACCGGCCCGAACGTGCGCATGCCTTCCATTCGGCATTTCATGGTGAAACCAAAGTCGCCGAAGGTTTCATAAAAACGCACACCGTGGTAGCCGGGCGAGGGCTCGGTCATGGTGGGAAAGCGGCCGTTGTCCCAAGGAAACTTGCCCGACTCGATGATGATGCCGCCCATGGTGGTCCCATGCCCACCGATGAATTTGGTCGCCGAATGGATGCTGATGGCTGCACCCCAAAGAAACGGTTGGCACAAATACGGACTGGCAAATGTGTTGTCAATGAAAAGCGGCACACCTGCTTGGTGACCGATCTGGGCAACGGCTTCGATGTCCAGCACATTCAAAGAGGGGTTGCCCAAGGTTTCCGCATACAAGGCTTTGGTTTTGGGTGTGATGGCACGGGCAAAATTTTGCGGATCAGAGGCATCCACAAACACGGTTTCAATGCCGAGCTTTTTGAAGTTCACACCCAGTTGCGTGTGTGTGCCACCGTACAAGGTCTTGGCCGCAACGATTTGGTCACCCGCTTCACAGACATTGAGCAAGGCGATCATTTGTGCGGCCATGCCACTGCCAGTGGCAACCGCCGCGCGTCCGCCTTCCAGTGCGGCGATGCGTTCTTCCAGTACCGCGACCGTGGGGTTGGACAAGCGCGAATACACGTTCCCGAAGGTTTGCAGGTTGAACAAACTCGCGGCATGCTCGGCGCTGTCGAACACGTAAGACGTGGTTTGGTAAATGGGGACAGCGCGGCTGCCAGTGGCTGCATCGGGTATTTGCCCCGCGTGCAAGCTGAGCGTGTCGAAACCAAATTTGCGATCTGCCATAGCGGTTTTAAGTGGGAGGAATTTGACGTTGGGCCGATATCACGCCGGTATTGACGCCAAACCAACCCAGGCCGCCGAACAACCGGGCATGTTCGATCTTGACACACCGGTCCATCACCACGGTCAAACCGGCATCTTGGGCGATGCGTTGCGCGTCTGTGTTGACCACACCCAATTGCAGCCACAACACCTTGGCGCCAATGGCAACGGCTTCTTGTGCGATGGCTGGCGTGTCCGCAGGTTTGCGAAACACGTCGACGATGTCGACGTCAAATGGAATGTCTGCGAGGCTGGCATAACAGGTCTCGTCCAGAATTTGCGGGTATTTGGGATTGACCGGCACGATTCGGTAGCCATGGGCTTGCATGTATTTGGCGGCGAAATACGAGGGCCGGAACCAATCGGCAGACAAACCAACCACCGCTATCGTGCGGTGTTGTTTCAAAACCTGTTTCAGTACGCGAATCTCACTCATTTGCGGGATATTAGCCGATTCACGAAATAAAGATTGCTTTATGGCCAGAAACAGTGCATAGTCGGACTTCGATATCAGGTTATGTCGTTCGCCTGTCTTGACCTTCGACCCCGAGGGGGGCTTCCCTTTTTTTTAAGAAATGCAATACATGGCAACAGGTACAGTGAAATGGTTTAACGAGTCCAAAGGTTTTGGCTTTATTACACCCGAAGACGGCGGCAAAGATTTGTTCGCCCATTTTTCAGCGATCCAGAACCAGGGCTTCAAAACGCTGGCAGAAGGTCAACGCGTGAGCTTTGAAGTGACCACCGGCCCCAAAGGCCTGCAAGCGTCCAACATCAAGTCAGCCGATTAAGCCGCCCGCTTAAAGGCCGCTGATGTCCAAAGAAGAAATGCTGGAAATGTCCGGCATGGTGCGCGAGGTGCTTCCCGACTCGCGCTACCGTGTCACTTTGGACAACGGCCACGAACTCGTGGCCTATACCGCAGGCAAGATGCGCATGCACCACATCCGCATCCTGGCCGGCGACAAAGTCACCTTGGAACTCTCGTCGCAGACGGTTTTGACCGCCAGCCCATCCGACACCGGATTGGGCTATTTGGTCAAGCAAGAACGCATCGCCATCTCTGGCGGTGCCGCTTTGAACATCCGTTCATTGCTAGACAAACAACAATTTCACGACCCTTTGGGCGAGGCATTGGCACTGGGCGTTTCATCCGCCACATGGCCTTTGTTTGGTTTGGTGTGGCCGTCTGCCCAAAAAATGGCCGATGTCATGCAAACCTGGCCTTTGGCGTCGTTGCGCATCCTTGAAATTGGCTGCGGTTTGGGCTTGGCCAGTTTGGTGGTGCACCGTCGGCTGGGTAATGTGACCGCTTCCGATTACCACCCTTATACCGAACGTTTTTTGCATGCCAATTTGCGGCTCAATGGCTTGCAGCCCATGCCTTATTTTCGTGGCCATTGGGAACGCGCCAACCCTTTGTTGGGCGAATTCGATTTGATCATTGGCAGCGATGTGCTGTACGAGCGCGATCATCCGCAGCAATTGGCCGGATTCATTCAGCGCCATGCCGCTGCCCATGCGCAGGTGTTGATCATCGATCCCAACCGAGGAAACCGTGCGCTATTTCACAAAGCCATGCACCACAATGGTTTTGTGTTGACGCAAACCGATGTGTTGACCCCGTTGAACGATGACACGCCTTACCGTGGCCGACTGCTGAGCTACCAACGCGACTGAAGACTTTGCGCGCATGGGTTACATTGCGGCGCATGAATGACGAGCACTTTATGCAACTGGCTTTGGCGCAAGCCCATGCCGCGTTGGCTGCAGGAGAAGTACCTGTCGGCGCTGTGTTGGTGCGAGATGGGAAAGTCATCGCGCAAGCGCATAACGCCCCGATTTCCAAGCATGACCCCAGCGCGCATGCCGAGGTCTTGGTCATGCGCGAAGCAGCTCGTTTGTTGGGCAATTACCGACTCGATGATTGCAGTTTGTATGTCACGTTAGAGCCTTGCACCATGTGTGCCGGGGCTGTGCTGAACGCTCGATTGCGTCGCTTGGTGTGGGGCGCGACTGAACCCAAAACGGGGGCGGCGGGTTCGGTATTGGATGTCTTTTCTCTGCCGCAGTTGAACCACCACACGACGCGCAAAGGCGGTGTGTTGGCCGCAGACTGTGCGCAACCCTTGCAAACATTTTTCAAAGCGCAACGTGTGGCACACAAAGCCCAAGCAGCCGAGACCCGATTGCGTGACGATGCCGTTCGCACACCCGACACCGCTTTTCAAGGATTGCCCGATTACCCCTGGCAGCCCAACTACATCAGCGATTTGCCATCACTCAATGGCCTGCGTATGCATTATTTGGACGAAGGCCCGAGTGACGCATCGGTCACTTGGTTGTGTTTGCATGGCAACCCCGCTTGGAGTTATCTGTACCGACGCATGGTTCCCGTGTGGTTGGCTGCAGGCCATCGCGTGATTGCGCCTGACATGCCAGGGTTCGGTAAAAGCGACAAACCCAAAAAAGACGCCACCCATTCGTTTGAATGGCATCGACAGGTGTTACTTGAATTCATCGACGCCCTTGATTTGCGTCAGATCCAACTGGTGGTGCAAGATTGGGGTGGTATTTTGGGGCTCACTTTGCCCATGTCACAGCCATGGCGCTATGACGCGCTGTTGGTGATGAACACCATGCTCGCGACAGGTGAGCTGCCTTTGAGTGAAGGGTTTTTGGCGTGGCGACAAATGTGTGCTGACAAGCCCATGTTTGATGTGGCCAAATTGTTTGCCAGAGGCAATCCTCACATGAGCTCAGACGAATGCGCTGCTTACAACGCGCCTTTCCCAGATGCGGGTCACCGCGCTGCACTGAGGGCATTTCCCGCCATGGTGCCGTCGTCGTGGGACAGTCCAGGTGCAGAGGTTGCCAGGCAAGCCACGGCATTTTTCAACACGCAGTGGCAAGGCAAAAGTTTGATGTTCATCGGCCAACAAGACCCGGTGCTGGGAGAACCTGTCATGCGCGAATTGCATGCCCAAATCCGAGGCTGCCCGCCACCCGTGGTACTGCCACAGGCGGGGCATTTTGTGCAAGAACATGGGTCTGACATCGCTGTGCAAGCATGGCGCTTTTTCCAATCCCATCACCAAGGAGCATTGACTTGAGTACAACCGGTTCTGTGCAACCCAAAGTGGCTGTGGTGACGGGAGGTGCCATGGGCATTGGCGCAGCGGTCGCGCACCGATTGGCCATGAAAGGCTACCAAGTTTGGGTGGCTGACAGAAACATCGAAGCCGCAGAGGAAACCGCTGCCGCGCTCACCACACAAGGGTATTTAGCCCGCGCGATAGCCATGGATGTCGGTGACGCGGAGTCTGTGGCTGTGGCATTTGAATTCATTCACCAAACAGCAGGGCGATGCGATGTGTTGGTCAATTCGGCTGGCGTGGCCAGCGTCGCTGATTTTTTGGAATTCCCATTGGCCGAATTTGAACGCACCATGCGCATCAACGTGACTGGCACATTGCTGTGCAGTCAACATGCGGCGAAATTGATGCAGCCACACCGTTGGGGGCGGATCATCAACATTGCGTCAGTGGCAGGCATGCGCGCGGTTGGCACTGGGCGAACCGCTTACGGCACCTCGAAGGCGGCCGTGATTGCGCTGACAAGGCAAATGGCTGTCGAGTTGGCCTCTGACGGCATCACCGCCAATGCGGTTGCCCCCGGTCCGGTTGACACGCCACTGACACGCCAATTGCACACGGCACAATTCAGGCAGGAATACGCCAAAGCCATTCCGATGAACCGCTATGGCAGTGTCGATGAAATTGCTGCGGTGGTGCAGTTTTTGGCGTCTGAAGAAGCGTCCTACATCACGGGCATCGTCATGCCAGTCGATGGTGGATTTTTGGCCAGCGGTGCAAGAGGGCTTTGATGCTGTTTGAACCTGTGATGTGAGGCCGCATGCAAGAAAGAATCATCGCCACTTACCACTTGACCACGCATGATGACCCAGAACGCACGGCATCATTGATCGCGGGCGAGCAGTCCAGTGGCACCTTTGTGGCCATTCCGGGCGAAGACGAGGCGCTCAAAGCGCGTGCTGCAGCCACTTACGACATTGCACCATTGGATGAACAACCGCCCTCAGGTCAACCACGGCATTACCGTTTGACACTGTCTTGGCCTTTGGCGAACTTGGGACCATCGTTGCCCAACTTGATGGCAACAGTCGCGGGGAATTTGTATGAATTGAGGCCTGTTCGCAGTTTGCGTTTGCTGGATTTGTCGTTGCCCGAAGCGTTTGCCAAAGCTTATCCTGGGCCTGCGTTTGGCATCGCTGGCACCCGGGAATTGACGGGCGTGCCGCTCGCGCCTTTGATTGGAACCATCATCAAACCGTCCGTTGGGTTGAGCGCGGTGGACACCGCCGCGATGGTGGCCCAGTTGTGCGAGGCAGGCATCGATTTCATCAAGGACGATGAGTTGCAAGCCGATGGGCCTGCTTGCCCGTTTGATGAACGTGTTCGGCTTTGCATGCAAGTCATACGCAGCCACGCCGAGCGCAGCGGCCGCAAAGTCATGTACGCATTCAACCTCACAGGCGAACTCGATGAGATGCGCAGACGGCATGACTTGGTGGTGGCAGAAGGTGGCACTGCGGTGATGCTGGGCCTGAACTCGGTGGGCATGAGCGGCTTCAATGCGTTTCGTAAACACGCGCAATTACCCATCCATGCACACCGCAATGGATGGGGTTATGTGCAGTCGGGTTGGTCTTATGTGGCGTGGCAAAAACTCTGGCGTTTGGCGGGGGTGGATCACATGCATGTGAATGGCATTGCCAACAAATTTCAAGAAGACGACGACAGCGTCATCGCTTCAGCCCGTGCATGTTTGTCCCCGATGTTTCCAGACAAAGCCTGTACTGTGATGCCCGTGTTTTCATCCGGCCAAACCGTGATGCAGGCGCACCCTACTTGGCAACGTTTGCAATCACCCGATTTGATTTTTTTGGCCGGTGGCGGATTGTTTGCGCACCCGGGCGGTATCGCGGCAGGCGTCAACGCGTTGAGACAAGCATGGGAAGCTGCTGTTCATGGCATTCCCTTGCAAGCAGCAGCTAACTCCCATCGCGAATTGCGTGAAGCCATCGTGACATTTGGTGCGAACAAATGACACAGACTGCATTGCGCGCCAAGTTGCTTTTTTATGGCGATGATTTCACTGGCGCATCCGACAACGCAGCCCAATTTGCCAGGCATGGTTTGCGTACCCAGCTTTTTTTCCATCCCCCGAGCTTGGAGGCCTTGCATGAAGCTGCCAGGCAATGTGATGTGGTGGGTGTGGCTGGGACGGCGCGTTCATTGGACTTGGCCGCCATGTCCGAAGAACTGCGGCCTGTGTTGCAAGATTTCGCCGCATTGAACATTCCACTGGTGCAATACAAATGCTGTTCAACCTTTGACAGCTCGCCACAGACCGGCAGCTTGGGTCACGCCATTCAACTGATGCAAGCCACTTGGCCTGATGGTCTGGTGCCTGTGGTTGCAGCGGCGCCAGAGTTCGGCAGGTACACCGTGTTTGGCCATCACTTTGCTCGCGCCGGCGCGGACGTTCACCGGCTCGACAGGCATCCAGTCATGTCGGTACACCCCGTCACGCCCATGCACGAATCGGATTTGCGTCAGGTGTTGTCATCCCAGGGGGTGGAGTGTGATGCCGGCGTCGATCTTCGTTGCTTGGACCAAGCGGTTGATGACCCTTCAAAGCTCGTGCACCCATTGTCGAATGCCCGCACTGCCGTGTTTGATGGTTACACGCAACAACACATGGTGACAACGGCTGCTGCGTTGTCGGCAATGTCAAAGCATCGCCCAGTGTGTGCCATGGCCTCGCAAGGTTTGGCGCATGGGCTTGGTCAACATTGGCGTGAAAGTGGTCATACGCAAGAACCTCAGCCCATCCAGCAATTGGCCGCGACGGATCGCTTGTTGGTGCTGTCAGGCAGTTGCTCGGCGCTGTCCGCTTCACAAATTGCATATGCCCAGCGCGAAGGTTTTGTGTGCTTGCGGATGGACCACCCCGCATGGTTGGAACAAAACCCTTTGGTGTTGACTGAGTTGCAATGGCAAATGTTGCAAGCCCTGAGTTCAGGTCGCAGCGTGGTGATTTACACCGCGCTGGGTCCGGATGACCCAAGTAACCAAACATGGCGAAACTTGTCATCAGGCTGGGCGTCGGGTGAACTCAGTCGGCGCATCGGGCAGTGCTTTTCAATGTTGGCTGGACAGGCTTTTCGCGAAACCGGTCTTCAGCGTTTGGTGGTGGCTGGAGGTGATTCATCCAGTTACACCATGCGTGCGTTGGGCGCGCAAGCATTACAGCCGATGGCCAGCCACTTTTCACAAAATGCGCATTTCTCTCGATTGGTTTCTGCCGATGCGAGCATCCATGGCAAAGAAGTGTTGCTCAAAGGGGGTCAAGTGGGCGCGGACCATCTGTATGGTTTGGCTTTGACCGGTTTTGGTTTGAATTGATTCACAGGGGCTCTGTTCTTTCATGCATATTTATATTTATTCACCATCTGGCGCGGTTCGCGACAAGGCTGCGTTGCGGCGCGCTGTCAAACATCTGACGCAACAAGGGCACGCACCACTAAACAACGTTTTGCGGGAGATGACCAAACCCGTGTGTTGTCTGTCTCACGCGCGGCGGCCAGCGGTGCAGACGTGGTGATGCTGACCCGAGGTGGTTATGGCATCACCCGACTGATGAAATATTTGCCCTACAAAGCCATGGCAGCGTCTGTCAAACAAGGCACACGCTGGGTCGGACACAGCGATTTCACCGCGTTACAAATGGGCTTGTTGGCCAAGACCGGCGCACTCACCTGGGCCGGCCCGCACGCATGCATCGATTTCGGTGCGAAGGAGGTCGACGAGGTCATGCAAGATTGTTTTGACGACATGGCACAGGGCAGGGGAGAGGGCGTGGGCTGGCGATTGCCTAAAGCAGATTTGCTTCACATGCCCAAGCGAAACATGCTTGCTGAGGAAGCCGTGTTGTGGGGAGGCAATCTGAGCGTGTTGTGCAGTTTGGTCGGCACACCGTATTTGCCTGCGGTCGAGAAGGGCGTGTTGTTCTTGGAAGATGTGGCTGAGCATCCTTATCGCATCGAACGCATGTTGACACAGTTGCTGAACGCCGGCGTGTTAGCCCGGCAACAAGCGATTGTGTTGGGGCAATTCTCTGACTACACATTGACCAAGCATGACCAAGGCTTCAAGCTGGACTCGGTGGTCAATGGCTTGCGTGACCAGCTCAAAGTGCCTGTCCTGACGGGCTTGCCTTTTGGCCATGTGTCTACCAAAGTGTGTTTGCCAGTGGGGCGAAAAGTGAGCCTCTTGCGTGAGGACCGCGAGGCTTTTTTGTTGTGGGCGCATCCAGCACACCATGCGCATTGACGCCCCGTCTACAATGGTTTGAGCTTGTAAAACACAGACAGAAACCACATGAAAACCTATCGCAACCATTACATCAACGGTGCTTGGCAAGCCGCCACATCACCTGCTTTTTTTGAAGTGCACGACGCCAGCACCGAAGAAGTCATGGCAACCGTGCCGCAAGGTACCGCAGATGAAGCTGCGCAAGCGGTGCTCGCTGCGCATGCTGCATTTCCTGCTTGGTCAGCATTGAGTGTGGAAGAACGTTGTCAGTACATCGACAACATCGTGGCTGGTCTCAAGGCGCGAACCGATGAAATGGCGACAGCCATTGCCCGTGAAGTGGGCATGCCCATCAAGCTCGCCAAAATGGTTCAAGTTGGCGGCCCAGTATTCAATTGGGGCAACGCCGCCAAGGTCGCACGTGCTTTTCATTACGAAGAAAAAGTAGGCCATTCGTTGGTAGTGCGTGAGCCGATTGGAGTGGTTGGTTGCATCACCCCGTGGAATTTCCCTTTGAACCAAATCACCCTGAAAATTGCACCGGCGTTGGCCTCGGGTTGCACGGTGGTGCTCAAACCCAGCGAAATTGCACCGGTCAACGCGATGATATTGGCCGAGATCATTCATGAGGCTGGTTTGCCTGCTGGTGTGTTCAACCTCGTGAATGGCGCAGGCCCCGTGGTGGGCGAAGTATTGGCCAGTCATCCTCAAGTGGACATGGTCAGTTTCACAGGCTCTACGCGTGCGGGCAAACGAGTCGCCGCTTTGGCTGCCGAAACTGTCAAGCGCGTCACACTTGAGCTGGGGGGCAAATCCGCCAGCGTCATCTTGCCGGATGCGGATTTGGCGGCAGCGGTCAAGGGCACTTTGGCTGCCTGTTTTCTCAACAGCGGACAAACTTGCTCAGCCCACACCCGTCTGTTGGTGCCTGAATCCAAGTACGAAGAAGTCAAAACCCTTTTGCAAGCTGGCATTGCCAAATACCCGTTGGGCCCCAGCTTGGCTGAAGACACCCGTTTAGGACCCTTGATCACCGCGAACCAGCGCGAACGCGTGCTGGGCTTCATCGAACAAGGCCTGAAAGAAGGTGCAGAGTTGATTGCAGGCGGAACCGCCAAGCCGCCATTTGACAAGGGCTATTTCGTGCAGCCCACGGCGTTGAGGGTCAAGCCCAATGACACCTTGGCCAGAGAAGAAATTTTCGGCCCGGTGCTGGTCGTGTTGACGTACCAAGACGAAGACGAAGCGGCTCGCATTGCCAACGACACGATTTATGGCTTGGGCGGCGGCGTCTGGAGCGGCTCCGATGAACACGCCATGGCATTTGCAAGGCGCATGCGCACCGGCCAAGTTGACATCAATGGCGCGCCGTTCAACGGCAACGCGCCGTTCGGTGGCTACAAACAATCAGGCAATGGCCGCGAAAACGGGAAGTATGGGTTTGAGGAATTCTTGGAGTTCAAAGCCATTCAACTCAAGCCTGCCGACAAATCCTGACCCCTTATTCATTTAATACGATGCATATTATGTTAAGTCAAACAAACACATCTTCAATTCGTTCGTGGGCCCTGACCATCGCTGGTTGCTTGGTGTCTGCCCTGGGTCTGGCGCAACCCGGACCTGGCCCCAACGAAAAAGCCATGCAAGAAACCAGAGACATCGCAGCAGCGATGTTGAAGGAGCTTGGACAAACCTTGCAAACGGCCATGGCCAATGGCGGACCGGAAAACGCCATTGGCGTGTGCAAAACCCAAGCCCCAGAGATTGCCCAAAACTTGTCGAGCAAATACCAAGTGCAAGTGGCGCGCGTGGGCACTCGTGCCAGAAACCCTGTCATGGGCGTCGCCAATGAATGGCAATCACAGGCGCTCAAGCAATTTGAATCTCGTTTGGCGCGGGGCGACAAGCCCTATGACATCGAGTTTGTGCAACTGACCAAATCCGGTGCTTACGATTTGGAATTGCGTTATGCCAAACCGATTGTTTTGCAGCCGATGTGTACCGCATGTCATGGAAGCCCTGACCAAATTTCTCCAGAAGTCAAAGCCAAGCTAGAACAGCTTTACCCGAATGACAAGGCCGTGAACTACAAGCCTGGCGAATTGCGAGGTGCGGTGGTTGTCACTCGGATTTTGTCGCATTGACGCGTGAGGCGGGATAACGCTGGTTCCAATCATTCAAAAAAGCCTCTATGTAATAAATTGCATCCTGACCTTCGGGATGAACAGAGTGTTTGGCAAACTCCAAGGCGTTTAATCCCAGCTTGTTTTCTATGCGCGGATCCGCGCCCTCTTCCAACAACAATTTCACTGCAGCAGGTGTACCGTACCTTGCTGCCATCATCAAAGGTGTGGTGCCGTTGGGGGACTCCGCATCCAGGTAGGCATCGTTTTCCATCAACAAACGCATCATTTGGACATGGCCTTTGGTGGCCGCGTAATGCAATGGCGTCCAGCCTTTTTTGCTGACTTCTGCGCCTGTCCCTTTTTCATTCACCGTATTGGGGTCAAACCCTCTGTCCAGAAGTTGTTGGATGGTGTCTGGTCGATCAAATTCGATGGCTGAAAAAAAATCTTCGTAGCTGCCAGCCCAGGCAGTGACCGAACAACACAGACCGACGATCAAGGACACAACACGGGTTCTCAAAGGGTATTCCTGTTCAGTGTGGATGCGCGGATTCGCAATCAATGACATCTTTGTTGAGATCCAGTATCCACTTTTTCATGGTGTCTGGCCCCTGGGTCAGGTGCCAGACCAGTATTTTTTGCCACAGGGCGGGATTCATCCTGCATATTCTCTCAGCCAACCCCTTGGCTTTTTCTTCCTGATGGCTAAATACATATATTTTTAGCAAATTGTGCAGTGGAATGGCAGGTGTCAAAAAATTCGTGAGGTTGATGACTTTGTTTTGGTATTGTTCGACATTTGTTTCACGGATGTCCGCGCCATTTACCTCGATGAAGTCATCGTAGGTTTTGAACCAAAAGCTGGGACGTTCTGGCGACGTTGGTGACGATGAACCCGTGATGAATTTACCCAGTTTTTCGTTGGCATGCTTGTGGTCCATGTAGACCCAAACCACAACGGACAAATGCAATGCAAACAACACTTGAAAAAACCAGGCAGGGCATTTGAAACTCACCACAGGCTTATCGAACACGAACGCCACCGCCACACAAAATGCAAACAAGCTGGGGGCATACCACAAGGGGTATTCGGTCATGCTGTGCATGCCAAAGACCAGGGCCATCATCAATCCCACCGCCACAGATGGTTTCTCAGTTGACCAAATGTGTATTTGCTTAAAGGCGTAGATGAAAAACGCCAACAGCGATAAGGAACCAGCCAATCCCAATTCCAATTGAATATGCAACAGCAGGTTATGGGCGTGGTCGAAGATGGTGTCCAGTTCTGGCCGACTGATGTGGACCCATTGAAACTGTCGCCAGCCGATGCCAACCAATGGATGTTCTTTGATTGTTTCAATCACCGCGCTGTAAATGTCTATCCGAGACTGGTTGCTTTCTGTGAATCGCTGGTAGATGTTGGCATCTGAAAAGTGCTTGAGGGGCTGAAATACATGCCAGAGGTACTTGAGCGAGTAATGAATCAACGCTTGCCAAAGCGGCAACCATGACCAGACCCAATGCACTTGGAGTTTTCGCTTGAACACGGCACACAACACAGAAACCGCAACCACCTCAAGCAGCACAATGCGTGACATGCTGATGTTGATGGCCAGTAACAGCCAGACCATGACGGCCATTCGCCAGGCAGAAATGGGCGCCGCAGTTCGGTTTGAACCTTGCGATAAAAACACCAAAGCGATCAAACCACAAACACACCAAGTGCCTGCGATATTGGCTTGAGAAATGATGCCACCGGGTCGGTTGGGGTTGCCTTGCTCAATGAATGGCACCACGTATTTGATCCAAGGTGATGCTTGAATCAAGATGACCGTGGCATTGAGCACAGCCACCACACCCACTGCCAGTAAAAATGCGTGCAACAGTTCATGCTCAAAACCGGCATTCACCCAGATACGAACCAACATGCCCACCAACATGGCCGATAACAAATATCCGATGCCGAGCAGTGTGAAGGCCACAGACGTGGGGATCAAACCAAAGACATATTGAGCCGCAATCAGCAATGCCCAAAATCCGGTGAGCATGCCTAAGCCATTGACATGCAGGGCTTGCTTTTTTGTTTCTGGTTGCAGGGTGGTCAACAAACCCCAAAAGCCCAGCCCCGTGAATGCCAATATGTCGGGAAGGTAGCGACCGTAAATGCTGTCGGCTGGGAACGTGACCAATGGCAGGGCTACCATCAGTATGAAAATTTAAGAAATTTTCAGTGGTATGGGCGGCGATCGACTCATCGGACAGCCCTTTGATTTCTGCCATTTTTTTGGCCACCCAAGGAACCAATGACGGGTCATTGGTTTTGCCGCGGTGGGGTGCTGGGGCCAAGTAAGGACTGTCCGTCTCTATCAGTATCCGGTCCAGCGGCACCCAAGCAGCAATCTCGCGCAAGTCGGTGGCGTTTTTGAAAGTCAATATGCCTGAAAAAGAAATATAGAACCCCAGGTCCAAAGCCGCTCTGGCGACTTGCGCGGTTTCAGTGAAGCAATGAAACACACCACCTGCACTGCCTGTGGTTCCATCTTCCCCTTCTTCTTTCAAGATGGCCAAGGTGTCTGCACTGGCACTGCGTGTGTGAATGACGAGTGGTAAACCCAGCTGTCGCGCCGCACGGATGTGAACACGAAACCGGTCCCGTTGCCACGCCATGTCTTGTACCGAACGTTCGCCCAGCCGGTAGTAGTCCAGGCCAGTCTCACCAATGCCGACCACTTTACCCAGTTGACCCAAACGCAATAAATCGTCAAGTGTCGGCTCTTGCACTTGGTCTTCATCCGGGTGAACCCCTGCTGTGCACCAAAAATTGTCGTAAGCATTCGCGATGCTGTGCACGTCTTCAAATGTTTCCAGTCGGGTGCTGATCAACAGCGCCTTGGTGACTTGGGCAGCATGCATGTCTTGACGAATCTCTGTCAATCGAGATTGCAACTCAGGAAAATTCAGGTGGCAATGCGAATCGGTATACATCTGGCAAGGTTCAAGAAGAGATGGCGCGTTGAGCGCGACTGACCCAGGCTTCAAACAACAACCCGGCTTGGTAGGGATGGTCGACGGTTTTGGCCATGGTCATCAATTCACGCGACCAAGCCGACAAGCTGTCCCAGTGCCCACCGCGTGGCAAATCTTTGGCATTGAAAAAACGCGGTGCTGCGCCTGCTTTGGTACGCAACATGTCATGACAGATTTTTTGCAGAAATGACAACACCACCGCGGGGCTGTGGTTTGACAACACGGACACGTCTCCTCTGCTGATTTGCGAGGGCAAGGCACGCCAAGTGCTGGCTTTCATGCCGGATTGGTAAAGCAACCAAGCGTCATTCGGCCGACCCCCTGCGGCTTGCAACAACACGTTCGCGTCTTCCAGGGGAACCGATTGTTGAACCAACCATTGGGTGGCCTCTGTCTCCGAGGGCCAAGCCATGGCATGGTGTTGACATCGACTGCGCACGGTGGGCAGCAAGTCTTGGGCAGATTGGCAAGCCAAAATGAAACGTGTGTCGCCCGGGGGCTCTTCCAGCGTTTTCAACAACGTGTTGGCCGTGACGTGGTTCATGCGCTCGGCGGGACTGATCAACACCACTTTGCCTTGCATCCCCGCACTGGTCGTTTGGCTGAATGCCAGCATGTCGCGCATGGCTTCAACCCGAATTTCTCGGCTGGGTTTGCGCTTTTTGTCTTCAATGTCTTTGAGTGCTTTTTCTGGCAATGGCCACGCCCATTCCAACATGTCAACCTCGGGCATGAGCACGGTCAAGTCTGCATGGGCTCGAACTGATATGCCATGACAACTGGGGCATGTTCCGCAGGCGCCATGGTCGGTGGGCGAATGGCATAACCATGTCGCTGCCAGTGCCAAACCGAGTTCGTATTGACCCAAACCGGACGGACCTTGCAGCAAAAAAGCATGCCCCGATCGACGCATCAGCGTGGTGAGTTGGGTTTGTAACCAAGGTGCCAAAGGTGTCATGCGAACGCCACACCGACTGGCGCACTGTGTCCATCGGTGCATCTGCTTCGATCAAGGCAAACCTTTTCGGGTCTGCTTGAGCGCGCATGGCATAAGCGTCATGCACATGTTGAAAGAAAGCCAAAGGCTGAGACTCAAACCGGTCTGGCACACGGGCCGTGGCCAGCCGTTGAGCCGCCACTTGCGGGTTCAGTGAAAACCACAGTGTGAGGTCAGGCTGTCTGAGGGAATGATCGGGCAAGGCTTGTACCCAGCGTTCAAGTTGCGACAAGACTTGGGTATCAAAGCCTCGACCACCCCCTTGATAAGCAAAGGTGGCGTCAGTGAAGCGGTCGCACAACACGACATCGCCTCTGGCCAAGGCGGGCTCAATCACTTGCACCAGATGGTCTCGTCGCGCGGCAAACACCAGCAGGGCTTCGCACAGCGGGTCCATGGCGTCATGCAACACCATCTCGCGCAGTTTTTCTGCCAAGGCGGTGCCGCCGGGTTCACGGGTTTGAACCACGGCTCGACCATGCGTGCGAAAAGCATCAGACACGGCTTGTATGTGACTGGATTTACCCGCGCCGTCGATGCCTTCAAAACTGATGAACAAGCCTTTTGAACTCATGCGAACTATTGTGCCTTGCTGCTGCCTGCGCGCTGGTAGCGGTCCACCGCCGCGTTATGGTCTGCCAAGTTTTCGCTGAATTGGCTGCTGCCGTCGCCACGCGCCACAAAGTACAAGGCTTTGCTGGTCGCTGGATGCAAGGTGGCTTGCAAAGCCGCCGCACCGGGCATGGCAATCGGTGTGGGCGGCAGGCCTTTGTGAACGTAGGTGTTCCATGGGTGATCGGTTTGTAAGTCGACCCGGCGCAAATTGCCATCGAAGTCCGCGCCCATGCCGTAGATCACCGTGGGATCGGTTTGCAGCGGCATGTTGATACGCAAGCGGTTGTGAAACACGCTGGCAATCATGCGTCGGTCGCTGCTCAGACCCGTTTCTTTTTCGACAATGCTCGCCAATATCAATGCCTCTTGTGCGTTTTTCAAAGGCAAGCCCAAGTCGCGGTTTTGCCAAGCGGTGACCAAGTGTTTGTCCATGGCTTTGGCTGCACGGCGCATCAGGTCTAAATCTGAACTGCCTTTGCTGAAGTTATAGGTATCAGGAAAAAAACGCCCTTCCGGAGCCACACCCGATTTGCCCAAATGGCTCATGATTTCTTCATCACTCAAGCTGTTTGAATCGTGCTTTAAAAAATCGGATTTGTTCATCGCTTGTCTGAATTGACGCCAAGTCCAGCCTTCAACCAGTGTGATGTTTTTTAAATTCTCTTCACCTCGCACCAACTTATTGAGCAATTGAAGCGCAGAGGTTTGCGCGTCAATTTCATAACTGCCAGCGCGAATCAGGCGTGATTGGCCACTGAATTTAAAGTAATAAAACAACAGGGTCGGCGAAACATCAACGCCAGACAAGACCACGCTTTGCGCGATAGACCGCACCGATTGACCGGGCTCGATCGAGACATCCACCGTGGTTTGCAACAGGGGCAAAGGCCGCCATAACCACCAAGCCCCACTGACACCGACCATCACGGCTGATAACAGCAACAGAACCAACCCTGACCGCCACCAAGTTTTCAAAAGCCTGTCCTGTGTGTTTGACGAAGCGGACATGATAATGGAGGCATGAATTCCTCTGAAATTGCCATGAACCCTCCTGTGTTGACAACCGTTGGGGCCTGCGCCCTGCCCCATTTGAGCGTGATTGCCGCCCGAGGCGAAGACGCCGCCCATTTTTTGCACAACCAATTGACCCAAGACTTTGCGCTTTTGGATTTACAGCACGCCAGACTGGCGGCTTTTTGCAATGCCAAAGGCCGCATGCAAGCCAGCATGGTGGGTTTCAAAACGTCACCGCTTGAGGTGTTGCTGGTGTTGCGGGCCGACTTGTTGCCGCAAACCCTCAAGCGCTTGTCGATGTTTGTATTGCGCGCCAAAGTGAAACTGACCGATGCCAGTGCCGAGTGGAGGGTCGCAGGACGGTTCACTGCACATGCTGAATTGGTCACACCTTGGCAGTTGACCCAAGACCAGCGCACTTGGCAAGTGGGCTTGTATCCCGCTGGCGGCCTGGCCAGACAGTTGTGTGTTTTGCCCACCGAAGAAGCATTGACTGATGCGGTGTCAGACCCCCAGGATTGGTTGCTGGGTGAAGTGCTCAGTGGCGTGGCCGATGTGCAGGCCGCCACCTTTGAAGCCTTTGTGCCGCAGATGTTGAATTAATTGCAAGCAGGGGAAGACATTTTTCATGTCAGCGACAGCTCACAGCCCGCAGGTCAAGTCGCGCAAGCGGCATCTCACGCTCAACATGGGCATTGGGCTTTGGTGTGTTTGCAAACCTCTTTCGCGCAACCTGATGCGCTTTACCCGGCTTCCTCACCTGACAGCCGATTGCAATTGCATCCCCTGCCCTACGCGTTGCGCGACGACATTTGATTTCACATGGATGCTTGCAGCATCGCGCGGTAATCGGCCACACTGGCTTCACGTGGATTGGTTTTGTGCGAATGGTCAGCCAATGCCCCTTGAATGATGGCGTCAAATTGGTCTTCGCTCACCCCCATGGCCGCGAGCCCGCTTGGCAAACCCAACGCGGCATTCATGCGCTTGATGGCGTCTCCCAAAGTTTGGGCTGCGTGGTTGCCGGGTGCAAGTCCCATGGCCTGCGCCATGCGCTCGAGCCGATGTTCTTGTTGCATGGAAGGTGCATGCGCATTGAATGCAATCACGGCGGGCAAGAACATGGCGTTCAACGTGCCATGGTGTAACTTGGGGTTGATACCTCCCAAGCTGTGGCTGAGCGAATGCACGCATCCCAAGCCTTTTTGAAAAGCCAACGCGCCTTGCATGGACGCGCTCAGCATTTGCAAGCGCGCGTGTTTGTTCTGTCCCTCGCGGGTGGCGAGTGGAATGTTTGCCCAACCCCGTTGTAAACCGTCCAGCGCAATGCCATCGGCAGGTGGATTGAACGCAGCGGACATGAATGTTTCCATGCAATGGGCGATCGCGTCCATGCCCGTGGCGGCGGTTAACAAGGGCGGCAAGCCCAGCGTCAAGTCAGGGTCAAGCAAGGCGGTTTTGGGTACCAAATGCCACGAGTGAAAACCCAGTTTGCGTCCATCGTCAACGATGATGATGGCACCACGCGCCACTTCACTGCCTGTGCCAGCGGTGGTGGGTATGGCAATCAGCGGCAACACCTTGTCAGTGATGCGCGGTGAACCCCCTTGTGGCCGCAATGGCCACACCTTTGGCGCAATCCATGGAGGATCCGCCGCCCAAGGCAATCAAGCCATCGCATTGGTGGTCGAGGCACAGCTGCGTGGCGGCCCGAACCGAAGCCTCTGTCGGGTTCGAAGGTGTGCCATCGTAAACAGTGCATGCCACGCCAGGCAGGGCGTCGAGCGCCAACGACAACAAACCCGCTGCTTTGATGCCCGCGTCTGTCACGATCAACGGACGCGTGATGTGGTGTCGTGCGCATTCTTCCGCCAGTCGTTGAATGGCGCCGGGTTCAATGTGTATCTGCGTGATGTAAAGAATGCTGGACATGGAAAAACCCTCTGAGCGTTGTAGGATGCTGCGACTTTAACGGACAGCTTTCGACCCATGCAAACCTCTGATTTTCGTTTTTTCCATCCCCTGCGCGTGAGGTGGGTGGAAGTGGACATGCAAAAAATTGTGTTCAACGGACACTACCTGATGTATTTCGACACCGCGGTGGGCGACTATTGGCGACATTTGGTGTTGCCCTACGAGCAAACCATGCACGATTTGGGTGGTGATTTGTACGTGGTCAAGTCCACCTTGGAATACAAAGCGTCTGCCGTGTATGACGACTTGTTGCACATTGGCATGCGCTGTCAGCGCATTGGCAATTCTTCCCTCACCTTTCAAGCCTGCGCGTTTCGTGGCAACCAAGTGTTGGTCACCGGTGAGTTGGTCTATGTCTATGCCGATCCGACCACGCAAACTTCCCAACCAGTGCCGCAAGCATTGCGAGACACCTTGCTTGGGTTTGAGCAAGGAGAACCCATGGTCAAACTTCAATTGGGCAGTTGGGGTGCGTTGAAAACGGTGGCGGGTGCATTGCGTACCGAGGTGTTTGTGCAAGAGCAAGGGGTGAGCCAGGCATTGGAATGGGACGACAAAGATGCATTGAGTTTGCATGCGGTATTGCGCAACCGCATGGGCTTGGCGGTGGCCACAGGCCGTTTGATGCCTGCGGTGGAAGGCGTGTCCAAAATCGGTCGCATGGCCGTGAAAAAACAGTTGCGTGGATTGAAACTGGGCGACCATGTCCTGCAAGGCTTGCTAGAGGCCGCCCAAAAACGTGGTGACAAAGAGGTGGTGCTTCATGCCCAGTGCACTGCAGAGCGGTTTTACCAACGGCAAGGCTTCATGCGTCGGGGCGAGGTGTTTCAAGAAGCTGACATGGACCATGTCGAAATGTACATCTCATTGTGATGTCAAGCATTCACAAAGCCTGAACCTGACTCGGGTCGGGTCGGTGCAACCACTCGGCCAATTCGTCAGCCAATCGTCCCGCTTCTGCCACGGCGGTTTGCCACACCTTCACCCGCCCTTTGAAATCGCGGCTGTATGTCATGAAGTCGCTGCGGTCTGGCAGTTTGCCGTTGGGCAATTGCTTCACCCACTGTGGGTTGGGCGACAACACCAAGGTGGTGTCTAAAAAAGAAGTGGCTTGGTGTCGCCAAGTCAGATGTTTGTCCAACCAACCCGGGACCACTTGTTGTTGAAAATGCGGATAGAGCGTGAGGCCTTTGGCCCCTCGGTAGTCCAAATGCAAGTGGTAGTCGGTGATCCCGCCATCCCAATAAGCGCCCGTGGGCGCACCGTGGATGTCATGAACCGCGTTCAATACAAAAGGAATCGAGCAACTGGCTTGCACGGCATCCAAAAAATTCTCTTCGCTCAGCGCCAGATGCCGGGTGCGGTAGTCCAGCACGCGAAATGGCAACGGTTGCGGGTGTCCCAAAAAAGAAGAGGAAAACACCACGCGTTCTAACCACCATGACATGGCCTTGCGGTTGACCAAGTTGGTCAGGTAAGCACCGGCATAACCCAAGGTTCGACGCAGTGGTGTGTCGCGTTGAAGCAGTCCTCGGCCATGCGATGTCATGATGTGCAGGCGGTAACGGGGGTGTTGCAGCACTTTGTGTACACGGCCCGCATAAAACCGGTGCAGATTCGCAGAGAAATCGTCGCTGACTTGCGTGGGTGTTGGTCGTGTTTGACCCGGGGACAAGATGTAATTTTGGTGAACGTAGGCATCTTCCAAAGCAAGCAACTCTGCCCGAGGGTCTGGCAAGCAAGCGGTGGCCATGCGCCAAGCGCCAATGGAAGCGCCAACCAAGTCAATCGGTTGCTGACTGCGGGGCAACCATTGGTCAAACAAGTACCGGTCGATGGGGCCTAATACCAGTCCCTTGGGGCCACCGGCCGCCCCCGGTATGACGCTGATGTGCTGCGGTTGCAAGCCTTGGGCATGCACATGCGCCAATGCCTGCGGGCCAGCGTGTATGCACAGGGCTTTCATGGGTCAGTTGTCAGTTGCCGCGCAAGGCCTGTTTCAATTGGATGCCAATGTCAGGCCGTTCGGCAAACGGGTCGGGTGGGTTGCTGCCTTGCACGATCGCATCAAAACGGGTTTGGGCATTGCCCAGCGCTTTGGGATGGCTGTAAATGTAAAACTGGTTCGCGCGAATCGCATCAAACACCATCTGTGCAACTTGTGCAGCACTGACTTTGCCACTGCTGACGGCTTTGTCGCTCATGGCTTGGCCAATCAGTTGGCTTTGCGTGGGTTGGGCCGCGGCCAAATGACCGGGTCGGTTTCGTTCGCTTTGGTTAATACCTGTGGGCACAAAGTAGGGACACAACACACTGGCGCTGATTTGGTCGGTGACCAAGTTCAAGTCTTGGTAGAGGGTTTCGGTCAAGGCCACCACCGCATGTTTGGTGACGTTGTAAATGCCCATGTTCGGAGGTGTGAGCAAACCCGCCATGCTGGCAGTGTTGACGATGTGGCCCTGCCATGTGGGGTCTTGTTGTGCGGCTTGCAGCATCATGGGTGTGAACAAACGCACCCCGTGAACCACGCCCCACACATTCACACCGAGCAGCCATTCCCAGTCTTGCAAGCTGTTTTCCCACAGCAAACCGCCAGCGCCGACACCGGCGTTGTTGAACACAAAATGCGGTGCACCAAAACGCGCTTGAACCTCTGTGGCGAGTTCTTGCATGTCGTCGGCATGGGAGACATCCACCCGCTTGGCCATGACTTGCACACCCAAGGCTTTCATTTCGTCATGGGCTTGTTTCAGCGCGTCTTTTTGCACATCGACCAACACCAAGTTCATGCCCAGTGAAGCGCCAATGCGAGCGCATTCCAAACCAAAGCCAGACGCACCGCCAGTCAACACAGCGGTTTTTCCTTTGAAGTCGCTGATCATGCGTCGGCCTTTTTCATGATGAAGCCCATGCGAGGAAAGTGCACATGCAATTGGCCCACTTGCGGATCGTTTCGCTCCAGGGTCAAGCGGGTGCGCGTGGCAGCCACCAAGGTGCCCGTGGTGGGTTCGGTGCCAAAGCTGTCTGCCGCGACACTGACTTGCGTGCCAAGGGGGATGCCGTGTTCGTCTTGGAACACATCGTCATGCAAAGGAACAGGTTTCGCGGCCGCCGCGATGTGCAATGCTTGCGCGGCGGTGATGGCTTGAGACTTGCCGTGCCCGATCGAAGCCATGCGATGCGCCCATTCCCTCACCAACGGTGTGGCGTCCAAGATGTGGTCTATCACAGGCACTTTCACGATGGTGAACCACACCGAGTGATAGACAGAAAAATCGGCCAAGCAAGGCGTGTCACCCAACAAAAACGCATGGTCTTCCAACATGGTGGATAAGCGCCGCAAATGGCTTTTGTACATGGCAGTGGCGTCCGGCGCAGGCATGCGTGCACCACCGCCGCGCATGGCTTTGCGGTCTTCGGCAAAGACCTTGACCACATCGGCGGGCATGCTTGCCATGACATGTTGTGCCCCTGCGGGTTGAAAGTTGTATGCCATGGCCACAGGAAACAACACGTTGTCTGCCCATTGCGCCACGGTCCTGACCAAGCCTTTGGGTGCGGCGTGGTAGAGCGAGGGCGTGGGCACCATCTGTTCGAGCACATCGCAAATCAATGCGGTGTCGCAATAAATGTCGGCGCCGATTTGCAGCACCGGTGTTTTGCGGTAACCGCCAGTCAGCGGCATCAAATCCGGTTTGGGCATGACCATCGGAATTTCAACGCCCTGCCATTCCATGTGTTTGTAGCCAAAAATCAAACGGATTTTTTCGGCAAACGGCGATGTGGGGTAATGGTGAAGAATCATGTGACCTCAAATCTTGACGACTTGCTTGCCGAAATTTTTGCCCTTGAGCAAACCAAAAAATGCCTCGGGTGCGTTGGCCAGACCCTGTGCCACGGTTTCGCGTGGTTTGAATTTGCCACTGCCCACCAGTTCACCCAATTCTTTCAATGCCAGTGGCCAATCCGCTGGGTGTTCGCTGACGATGAAGCCTTGTACCTTCATACGGTTGACCAATATCAATGAAGGATTCGCCATGGGGATCGGGTTGCCGTTGTAGCCAGAAATCATGCCGCACACCGCGATGCTGCTGAAGTGGTTCATTCGGAGCATGACGGCGTCCAACACCATGCCACCCACATTTTCAAAATGGCCGTCAATGCCGTCGGGGCAGACGTCCTTCAAGGCTTTGGACAAGGACAGGTAGTCGTTGTGCTGCTTGTAATCGATGCAGGCGTCAAAGCCCAAATCGCGGGTGACGTAGTCGCATTTGTCTTTGCCGCCGGCAATACCGATGACGCGGCAACCACGCGCTTTGGCCAACGCACCAAATGCGCTGCCCACGGCGCCGCTGGCTGCGCTGACGGTCAAGGTCTGCCCTGCTTTGGGTTCAATGATGCGCACCAGACCGTGCCATGCGGTGACGCCGGGCATGCCAACCGCACCAAGGTAATGGCTGATGGGCACATGCGTGGTGTCGATTTTGCGCAATGCGCCCGGGGCGCTGGCATCGACCACACTGTAGGTTTGCCAACCCCCCATGCCCACCACTTTGTCACCCGGCGCGAACCCTGGGTGTCGGCTCTCCACCACTTCGCCAACGGTGCCACCAATCATCACGCTGTTGAGTGGCTGCGGCAAGGTGTAGCTTTTCACGTCATTCATGCGCCCGCGCATGTAGGGGTCAAGGCTGAGGTATTCATGTTTGACCAAGACCTGTTGGTCAGCCAAAGCAGGGGTGTCGAGCGTCAGCAACTGAAAGTTGTCGGCCAAAGGTTCGCCCTGAGGGCGGCTGACCAAATGGATTTGGGGGTTGTGTGGCATGTGTGTCTCCGTGGGTATTTGGTCAAGTGAAAGGAAAATCAGGCGTCGTGAGAGGCATCGGATCCGCCGAGAATGGCACTGACGCCGCCATCCACGGCCATCCATTGTCCAGTGATGTGTTTGCCTGCGTCTGAAGCAAATAACAAGGCCAAGCCTTTGAGGTCCTCGTCGTCACCTAAGCGGCGTAGCGGTGCATGTGAGGCCATCGTCTCTTCTCCCATCGATTTCAATAAACCCGCGGTCATTTTGCTGGGGAAAAAGCCGGGGCAAATCGCATTGACGCGGATACCGTGTTCGCCCCATTCGCCAGCGAGCGCGCGGGTGAAATTGATCACTGCCGCTTTGGAGGTGTTGTAGGCCAAGGTTTTCATGCCGCTGGGGTTACCGGCCAAACCAGCAATGGAGGCGACATTGATGATGCTGCCCTTGCGCCGACCAATCATGCTGTGTTTGCCCAAGTATTGGCTCAAAATGAAATAGCCGCGCACATTCAAATTCATGACCTTGTCCCAAGCTTCTAAGGGGTGGTCTTCGGCGGGTGAACCCCATGCCGCACCGGCGTTGTTCACCAAGACATCCACATGGCCAAAGGCTTGCAAAGTTTCCGCAGCTAAGCGGTGAATGTCTTTCTCGTTGGCGCAATCGGCGGCCAACCATTGCACGTCGATGCCCGCGTGTTTCAATTCAGAAGCCGCTGCTTGCAAGTCAGCTTCTTTGCGTGAACTCAGCATGATGCGTGCACCGGCTTCGCCCAGCGCATGGGCCAGTTGCAGGCCCAGTCCGCGTGAGCCGCCAGTCACCAAAGCGGTTTTGCCAGTCAGGTCAAAAAGTTGTTTCACAGTGCGAGTCATGGGGTGTTTCCTTGGGGTGAGGTTCGGGTTCAAAAAGCATCGATGGGCATGTGGGCACACGTGGCATCTTGTGATTTCACCACTTGCAACCAAGCCGATGTCTTGGGCAATTCATAGTTGAAGAAATATTG
>RFYK01000011.1 GCA_009925585.1 Betaproteobacteria bacterium
ATTGCGTCAGGTTCAAGGTTTCAATGACCGGGGCCCGTTGCCATGCATAAGTTTCGTCTTTGTAGTCATGGTAGATACACCCAAACGGCGAGCCGAAACGGCAATACCTGACATTGAATTTGGTCATCGTCCCCACGTCATGCGTGGTTTTGGTTCCCAGTCTTTCATTGTTTTCAACTGATGTCCCCGACTTGGTCAGTTGACCGCCCGCCAATACTTTGCTGTCGAGGTTTTTGAATGCCCCCTCGCTGAGCGCCATATTGCTTGCTGAAATGATTTTGGCGGGATCAGCCAGCACCAGTTTGTCTTCTGTGATGGTTCGGGTGTAGTCATACCTTGGGTTGTCACCTTCGGAAATCGACTGGGTGGACACTTGCGGTTCAATTTTGATGTGCGCGTCGACATTCAATGTGTCTGCGCTGTGCAGGGTCAATTGGTTGCCCGATTCGATGGTGGCACTGCTGTTGGTCAGTGTGTTTGCAGTGCCCGTGGCGCGTCGAGCGTTGTCTAACGCACCCGCAATCGCCATGTCACTGCCGCTGTAAATCAACGCATGTTCTTGGTTGACGATGGTGTGTGCCCCGATGTCGAGTTCATTTCTTGCCGCGATGGTGGCGGCCTTTTGGATGGTTCCAACCCATTCCTCTTTGTTGATCAAGTCATGGGCGGCGATGCTGATGCGGTCACCGTAAATGCGGCCAGTGCCAAGGTTGGTGAGCGATTCGCTGTTGATCTGGGTGTGTCCGCCATCAACCAAGCCTCGGTTAGTGAAGTCTTTGGTGGCCATCAATTGGGTGTTGTTGCCACTGACCAATTCACCACTGACGGTGTTGTCTATGGATTGCGCCGATACGCTGAGGTTGCGGCCGACGCGAATGGCAATTTGGTTGGTTAAATCGCCAGTGGTTTGCAACCCCATGTCTCTGCCCGCAACCATCACACCATGCGTGACATGGTCACCTTGCAATGTCAGTGACAAGTCATTGCCAGCCAACAGCACACCTTTGTCGTTGTTCAAGGCATTGGCATTCAGATTGACATTGCCCATCGCTTGAATACCGCGCTTCATGGCAGGGTCTTGAGTGTCTGTGTTGATGACCGCGTGCTGTTGGGTTTGGATGTCGAGGTCATGTGCGCTGAACAACAACCCACCTGTGTTGTTGAGCAGACCGGTTTCTAATTTCAACTGTTTGCTGTTGGTTTGCAACACACCTTGCGAGTTATCAAACTCCGCTTGCAATTGAATGGTCAAGTCGCGGTCGCTGGCATGGGTCAAGCTGCCACCTTGATTCCGCCACGTACGGGCTTGCAAGTCGAATGTGTCAGTGGTGATGGTGGCTTTGTCGGTGACCAGCGCGTTTTGGGTTTGTATGTGTTGGCAGACAGTGTGCCTTGTGACACATCCACACTGTCACCTTGTAATCGCAATTGGCCCAAGCTCAGGGTTTGACCCGCCAATTGCACGGTACCGTTGGCTTGGACGGTCAGCGCTTGTGCGTCAGTCAATTTGCCGTCGGGTTGCAAGCCTGAGGCGATGGTTGCATGTTGTTGGCTGATGATGTCGGCTTTGCGGTCACCTTGGGTTTGCAAATTCACACTGCCCAGCGCCGCGGTGATGCCACTGTGTGTTTGTGTGTCGCCGCTTTGGATGCCGAGTGAGCCTGTTGCATACATGCTGCCACTGTTGTCAAACTTGCCTGTGGTGTCGATCTGCAGTTGTTGGCTGGCGAGCATGTTGCCGGTGTTGCTGATCCACCCGTCTTGCGACACCACCAGCGGGCCGTTGCTGGCCTGGATGCTGCCGCCATTGCGTACACCTAAACCTGCTTCGGTACCGATGAGTTGAATCTTGCCGGCGTACATGCCACCCAGCCGAGACACATCCAATGCAAATGATGGTGCTGTGGTGTTGCTGTCGGGCTTGATGTTGGGGTTGGTACTGGGGATCAAGCTGTCGCTGGGCAGGTCATTCAAGCCAGTGGCGATTTTGAGATCGTTGGCCCATACTTTGGCATTGAGCGTCACGGCGCGACCAAGGATGGCCGTGTAGTCGGCTTGGCTGGTGTCCAGCCCCAAACCATCGATGTCTACCAAGCCGCCTCTGACTTGAAAGCCTGTGAGGTTGTTGTTGTCAAATTGGGGCGTGCCGGTCGTCAGATTGACTTGAACCGAATTGATGAATGTGGCGCCGTTGACGCTGATGCCTGCCGGGTTGGCAATGATCACATCGGCGCGCTGTCCCGCAACTTCAACCGCACCCTTGAGCAAGCTGGGATGAATCGAATTGACTTGGTTCAAGATGACTTTGGCGGTTCCCTTTGCCAGCCAAGGGTTGGCCTCTACCCAGCCGCCCAACTGCGTGGAGACGTTGGTACGGCTGTTGTTCAAAATAACGCCATCCGCCATGACATCGAATTGCTTGTAACTGTTGCGGCTCAGACCTGCCGCGTTGGGTGTTTGTATGTTGACTTGCACAGTTTGATTGCCACTGCGCAGCACGGTCGGCTGCTGGTTGCGAGGGGCGTTCGGGTCAGCGATGACGACGGTCTGTGCGAGCGCCGCTGGTGAGGTGTTCAATGCCATCACCGCGCCAATACTCAACCAACAAACCCATTGCAATCGGTTGAGATGAAAGCCGACTGGGGGCGCGGCGTGTGTGCAAGCGGCACCTCGCTCGCCAGCGGCCGCTTTGCCATGGGCACGGCTGGTTTCAGCCACAGCCATCAGGCAAGCACGGGCCGCATTGAAGACGATTCTGTGAAGGTGTTTGTTCATGGTTGAAGTGGCCTTTTAAAATTGAAATGAAAGTTGGAAACCGCCAGTGCGTTGCGATGTTTTGAACCGTTGGGGTGATTGCAAAGGTCCTCCCCAAAACAGGTCGTAACTGAAGGTGGGTTGGTTCACGCGGACACCGACCACCGCACCCACCAAGGTTTTGCCTGGCAAGAATTCAGCAGCCGGACCGTTCACGACGCCTTTGTCAATGCCTATGTAGAGCCTGTGTGCATGGCCGACATCTGTCGAGATTTCATTGCGCACCAACCAACCCCGGTCGCCATTCAACACACTGTTGCCATCAAAGCCGCGAACCGTGTGTCGCCCGCCGATGCTGAACAGGTCTTGGGGAAGCAAGCGGGTTTTGTTCAACTGATAACGCCAGTTGAATGAATATTCAAATGGGACAGGTTCGAGCGTGAAGGGCAGGGTGAGTGTGGTGTCTGCGTTCCAAATTCGCATGCGCGAGGTGCCTTCGTCAAATGCTTCTTGATAGGCAGGTTGGGCACCAAAGTCGCCTGTGCCTTTTTTGTAAGAAAGGTGGGCATCTAAATGCAGCGAACCCACAGAGCGCTGATGGCCTATTTCCCACACCCATCCGCCGATGGCTTGGTGTTGGTCCACCAATTCGCCTTGGTCGATATAGCTGAACGATTGGCGACTGAATGCTTTGATTGAACCGGTGGTTTTTCCAACCGAATCACGGTGCAACACACGGCTTAATTTGATTTCTGCGTTTTCGCTGTTGCCTGCATACACCACATCATCATTGGCGCCGGCCACAGATTGAAAGTAGCTGCTTTGGCTGTGTGTGAGGGACAGCAATTGGTATCCCCAAGGAATGGCGTAATAAACCGTTTTGCTTTTCGTGCCACGCGAGCCGGGTAATTTGCCTTCGCCGGTGTCTTGGCTGACCGTGAGGTAGAACAAATCGCTGAGCGTGAGCCAGTTGTCATAGCTGAGTGTGAGGCTGGCTTGTTGCTTGCCTGTGTTGGGCGTGCCGCTGTCGTCCAAGGTCAAATTCAAACGCAGAAACCGAGGTTGCGAGTGACTGATGATCAGGTCACTGTGGCCAGCTTCGTCTGCAGGGGCAATTTGTATGTCTGCCTCAGCGGTAGGAACCCGTTTGAAATTTTCCAGCGCTTGTTCGATGTCGCGCAAATTCAAAACATCCCCCTGACCTGTGGGCAATGTGTTCCATGCGTGAGCACGGCGCAATTTGCCTGCGGGCGGATCCGTCCAGCGAATCTCGTGGATCTTGCCCATGAACACATTCAATGTCAGCGTGCCTGTTTGAAGGTTTTGCGGTGCGGCCAACACCCGGCTGGTGATGAAGCCTTTTTCAATCAAGGCGTTTTGCACCCGGTCAATCAGCAATTGAATTCCTTGCGCCCCCACGCATTGACCGATTGGGCTGTCAGTGGTGTCTTTGGAGGCGAGCGATAAGGCGTCTTCTAAATGGGTGGGCAGTGGGTCTGTGCCGCTGTCCAAGATGACGGTTTTCAGTGGAAAACAGGGTTGTTCATCCAGTGGCAATTGGGCCAAGGGTTGTGCGTGGACTGGCAAAGCCAGGGAGAAGAAAAACCAGCAGGGAAGGGTTGCCAGTCTTGCTAAAGGAAGCCTCATTGATCGATTTGCTTTCGCTGGGAAAGCAATCGATTGTAGTAATTAAATATTTAAATAAGTGAACTAATAGATAGTAAATTGCTCATTTTTACTTATCGCCCATTGATCACCACGTGTTCGATCAATCGGTCATCACCCAGCACCACCATGGCAAACAATTGCGCTTGCAGGCTGTCGGCCGCTGCGGTGCGGCGTGCCAGCAAGGGCGTGGCACGCGGGTTGATCAGAATGAAATCTGCGTCGCAACCCGGGTTCAAATTGCCACACACGCCGTCCAAGCCCAACGCGGCCGCCGCCCCTGCGGTATGCAGCCACCACACATGTTCCGCACCCAAAGAATGCCCTGTTTTGCCTAAGCTTTGACGCGCGACGGTGTAGGCCGCGTGCATGGTGTGAAACGGGCTGAAGCTGGTGCCGCCACCCACATCACTGGCCAGTGCATGTTTGAGTTGGTGCGATTGCGCCAAGTTGAAATCGAAGAGACCGCTGTCCAAAAACAGGTTGCTGGTGGGACAGACCGCAGCCGCTGCACCGCGCTCGGACATCAAATCGCGGTCGCTGGCATCCAAATGCAAGCAATGCGCATACACCGAGCGTTCACGCAACAGCCCCATGCTTTCATACACGCCCAAGTAACTGCGTGACTCAGGGAACAACTCGGCGACCCAACGGATTTCATCGGCGTTTTCCGCCACATGGGTTTGCACCCACGTCTGAGGATAGGCGGCAGCCAACTCGCCCGCACCACGCAGTTGCGCTTCACTGGAGGTGGGAGCAAACCGTGGTGTGATGGCGTAGCCCAATCGGTCTACCCCATGCCAGCGTTGGATCAAAGCCTCGGTTTCGTCAAGGCTTTGGGCGGTGCTGCGGTCACGCAGTCCGTCCGGGCTGTGACGGTCTTGCAAGACCCGACCGCTGATCATGCGCAACTGACGCGATTGGGCTTCGTTGAAAAAGGCATCCACAGATGCGCTGTGTGCAGTGGCAAAAGTCAAGGCAGTGGTCACACCATGGCGCTTCAATTCATCGAAAAAAAACGAGGCCACAGCGCGTGCATGGCTCGGATCGGCAAAGCGTGTTTCTTGCGGAAACGTGTGGTTGTTTAACCAAGGCAATAAACCGTCTGCGGGCGAGCCGATGACATCGGTTTGCGCGTAATGAATGTGCGTGTCTACAAAACCCGGTGCAATCCAACGACCACGCCAATCGGTCAAAGGCAAGCGGATGTATTGAGGGTACAAGCTGGTGTATGAACCGATGGCTTTGATGCGTGCAATGCCATCTTCACCACGTTCAGTGACCAGCAGTCCGTCAGATTCGAAATGGATGCGGTCGCTGTGGCTGTCAGGAAACCACAAAAGACTGGCGCGGTAAGCGTGTGAATCAGAAACGGCTGGCATGTCGTGTGCGTTGGAGGGTGTGTTCAAAAACAATGCGTTGAATTCATCGATGGGCGTTCAACGCCATCAACACGCGTTCAGGGGTCACCGGTGCGTCCAGATGCACCGGTTGGTGACCGCCGATGGCCTGACCCACGGCGTCTCGCAGTGCTTCATAGACGCTGATGGCCAACATGAACGGCGGCTCGCCCACGGCTTTGCTGCCACCGATGTTGTCCTCTGGGTTGGCTTCGTGCCAAAGTTGGATGTGAAACGCAGCGGGAATGTCAGCCGCGGTGGGGATTTTGTAGGTGCTCGCGCCACGCGTCAGCAATTTGCCGTGTGAGTCCCAGACCAATTCTTCGGTGGTCAACCAGCCCAAGCCTTGCACAAACCCGCCTTCGATTTGCCCGATATCAATTGACGGGTTGAGCGATTGACCCACGTCATGCAAGATGTCCACGCGCAGCAATTGGTGTTCGCCGGTCAAGGTGTCGATCGCCACTTCGCTGCACGCGGCGCCATAAGCGAAATAGTAAAAAGGGCGACCACTCAAGGTGGTGCGGTCGTAGTGGATTTTGGGGGTGGCATAAAAACCATCGCTCCACAATTGAACGCGTTGGCTGTAAGCAAACTGCACGGCTTGCACAAAATGTCGTTGTTGTCGGGGGGTGATGACCTCGCCTTGGCGAAACACCACTTGGTCCGGTTCACATGCGTCTGCCTTGGCCAAGCACTCGGCGATGTGGTGTTTGACTTGCAACGCAGCGCGTTCTGCGGCGCGCCCGTTCAAATCGGTGCCGCTGGAAGCCGCAGTGGCGCTGGCGTTGGCGATCTTGTCGGTGTCGCTGCTGCTGATACGCACTTGGTCCACTGGCAAACCAAACACACTGGCAACAATGGCGCAGACTTTGGTGTGCAGGCCTTGCCCCATCTCTGTGCCGCCGTGGTTGATGCGCACGCTGCCATCGGTGTACACCGATACCAAGGCACCGGCTTGGTTGAATTGCGTCGCGGTGAAACTGATGCCAAATTTCACAGGGGTGAGGGCCAATCCTTTTTTGATCACGGGGTTGCCAGCGTTCCACTGCGTGATTTGTGCGCGTCGCTGGCGGTATTGCGCATCGTCGGCCAACTGACGCATTAACTGCGGCAAGATGTTGTGTTCGACGGCCATGCCATACGGCGTGGTGTGTCGTGGCTCAGCGCCATACAAGTTGGCCAAGCGGACATCCAGCGCGTCTGTTTGCAAGTGCCGGGCCATGTCGCCCATCACCTTTTCAATCAACATCATGCCTTGCGGTCCACCAAAACCTCTGAACGCGGTGTGGCTTTGCGTGTTGAGTTTGCTGCGGTGCGAAACGATGTCGACATCTGACAAAAAATACGCGTTGTCGGTGTGAAACACCGCGCGGTCTGCGACCGGTCCGCTCAAGTCGGCGCTGAAACCACAATGCGCCCATTGGGTGGATTGCAAGCCCAGCAACACCCCTTTGTCGTCAAACCCTGCGGTGTAGTCGTGGCTGAAGGGATGGCGTTTGCCGGTGACCAAAAAATCGTCTTCACGCGACAAACGCATCTTCACGGGGCGACCGGTTTTTTGGGCGGCCAAAGCAGCCCATACCGCCAAGTGTCCGGCTTGGGTTTCTTTGCCACCAAACCCACCGCCCATGCGACGACACACCACACGCACCGAGTGCATCGGGACATGCAGCGCATGCGCCACCCAATGCTGTACTTCGCCCGGATGTTGGGTGCTGCTGTGGATCAACCATTCGCCGTTGTCTTGGGGAATCGCATAAGCGATTTGGGTTTCCAAGTAATAGTGTTCTTGGCCGCCGATGTCGAGTTGTCCGCTGAGTTGGTGAGGTGCGTCCTCAATGGCGCGGGCCGCGTTTCCGCGTTGAACTCGCACGCTAGGCAACACGGTGGCTTCTTGTGCAGCCGATTCGCGGGCGTTCAACAGCACAGGTTCGTTTCGCACCTTGAGCACAGTGTTGCTTGCAGCCGCACGCGCTTGGATGTGGGAGTCAGCCACCACCAAGCCCAGTACTTGTCCCATGTGGTCAACCCGTTGGTGGGCAAACACCGGCTCATCGTGCACAAATGTCGACAACAAACGGTCACCGGGAATGTCATCGGTGGTGACCACAGCACGCACACCATCCGCTTTGAGCGCAGCGCTGGTGTCCAAAGATTCGATGACACCGCTGGCCACGGTGCTCAAGATCGGCGCGGCATGCAGCGTGCCTTCGGTCAAAGGCAGGTCATCGATGTAGGTGGCCAAGCCTTGCACATGCAAATGTGCACTTTCATGGGGGGCAGATCGGTTCATGCCAAGTCTTCCAGTTGGGTCATGGGATGACCTTGCTGTTGCAGCCATGCACGCTGCAACAATTGACGCAACACGAGTCGGCGATAGCTGGCGCTGGCGCGCATGTCGCTGATGGGCGAGAACTCCTGGTCAATGGTGTCTTGCGCTTTGCCGATGACCGTTGCATTCCAAACTTGTCCGGCAAGCACGGCCTCGGTCTGGCGGGCGCGCACAGGCGTGGCTGCCACACCGCCAGCCCCGATGCGCACCGATTGCACCACGCCGTTGTTCAAGTGGTATTGCATGGCCAAACAGACCGCTGAAATGTCGTCTTCCCATCGCTTGGACACTTTGTAATGCACCAATTGCTCGCCCGCCAATGGTTTGGGCACCACGATCCAACACAAGACCTCGTCTGCTTGCAATGCCGTTTGTCGATAACCGATGTAAAAATGTTCCAAAGGCAGGTGCCGGCTCACCACACGGCCTTTGCGCTCAGCCATCAACACCACTTGCGCACCCAAGGCGATCAACAGCGGCATGCTGTCCCCGATCGGCGAACCGTTGGCGACATTGCCGCCGAGCGTGCCTGACTGACGCACCGGGCGTCCTGCAAAGCGTTCAGCAAAATGCGCCACTGAAGGACGTTCTTGCGCCAAGGCGGCGAATGCGTCATGCAAATTCACCGCAGCACCGATAGCCAAATGGTTCGGATAAGTTTCGATCCGCAACAACTCGTTCACACGCGTGAGGTCAATCACTTGTTGGAACCTGCGGTGTTGTTGCGTGACCCACAAGCCCGCGTCTGTGCCGCCCGCCATCAATTGCGCATCCGGGTGTGTGGCACGCAAGCGCAACAGTTGCGTCAACTGGGTCGGCAAGGCGTAGTGAGGGTTCAGCGGATCGCGGTCATCGTTTTGCGCGGGAAGTGCGGGTGGGGACGCGGGGCGCGGGTAAGTGTGCATGGCGCATGCGGCGTCAATGATCGGGCGGTACCCGGTACAGCGACACAGGTTGCCAGAAATCGCTTCCAAGGCTTCGTCGCGGGTAACCGGTCTGCCGTTGGCGCGTTGGTACAAATCGTACAAACTCATGACAAATCCCGGTGTGCAAAAGCCGCACTGTGAGGCATGATGGTCTACCAACGCTTGTTGCACAGGATGCAGTTGTCCATTCACCGACAGGTCTGCCGCCGTGGTGACTTTCAAGCCATGTGCAGAGTGAGCCATGCGTATGCAACTGTTGACGGTGTGCGCGTGGGTGCCATCGGCTTTGGACAACACCACGGTGCAGGCGCCGCAGTCGCCACTGGCGCATCCTTCTTTGGTGTCGGTGGCGCGCAACTCTTCGCGCAAGACGTCGAGCAAGGTGCGGGCCGGTGGTACATTGACCAGCGAATGGCGCCGGTGACGGTGAATCAAATCCAGTTTGGGGAAAGTCATGCCAACTCTGCAAAGATGTTTACGAGCTATTGTTGCACCGGAACGCACGAATGGAAAAGCCCCATGAGCCATGAAGCCTTGTTAGAACTGCGCGGCATCAGCAAACAATACCCGGCAGTGTTGGCCAATGACCGCATTACTTTGCAAGTCATGCCCGGACAAATTCATGCCATCTTGGGTGAAAACGGCGCTGGCAAATCGACCTTGATGAAAATCATTTACGGCGCGGTGCAACCCGATCAAGGTGACATCCGATTCCAAGGCAAGTCGGTGCACATCCGCAACCCGCAGCAAGCGCGCCAATTGGGCATCAGCATGGTGTTCCAACATTTCAGTTTGTTTGACACCTTGACCGTGGCGCAAAACGTTTGGTTGGGTCTGGACAAATCTTTGTCGCTGGCCGAGGTCAGTCGCCGTATTCGCGACAAGGCTGCGGCTTATGGCTTGGACTTGGAGCCCGAGCGCCCGGTTCACACCTTGAGCGTCGGAGAAATGCAACGGGTTGAAATCATTCGCGCGTTGTTGTGTGAACCACGTTTGTTGATTTTGGATGAACCGACTTCGGTGCTGACGCCGCAAGCGGTTGACAAATTGTTTGCGGTGTTGCGTCAATTGGTTGCCGAAGGGTGCAGCATTTTGTACATCAGCCACAAATTGCACGAGATCCGCGCGCTGTGCACGCATTGCACTGTGTTGCGTGCAGGGCGTGTCAGCGGCGAGTGTGACCCGCGTGAAGAAACCAATGCATCGCTGAGTCAAATGATGATTGGCAGTGAGCCGCCTGCATTGGTACACAGCCAGCGACAGCGGGGCGAATTGGTCCTGGAGGTGCGGCAACTCAGCCTGACGCGACTGGACCCGTTTGGCACCCATTTGGATGCCTTGGATTTGCAAGTGCACCAAGGTGAAATCGTGGGCATCGCAGGTGTGTCGGGCAATGGTCAACGCGAGTTGCTCTATGCGTTGAGCGGCGAAGATGTGCGTGCCAAGCCCGACAGCATTCGCATGTCTGGTCAGTCGGTGGGCCAGCGTGACCCCGCGCAGCGACGCGCGTTGGGTTTGCATTTTGTGCCGGACGAACGGCTGGGGCGCGGAGCGGTGCCGACCTTGAGCCTGGCGCACAACCTGTTGCTCACCCGCAGCGAAGCAGTGAGCGCAACGGGTTGGGTGAACATGTCGGCCTTGGCTGCGCAAGCTGGCGCCATCATCGCCAAATACCAAGTCAAGGCCGGTGGCCCGCAGGCAGCAGCCCAATCACTGTCCGGTGGCAATTTGCAAAAGTTCATCGTGGGACGCGAAATCGATGCGGCACCTCGTTTGCTGATCGTGTCGCAACCCACGTGGGGCGTCGATGTCGGCGCGGCCGCGCAAATACGCGCCGCTTTGATGGCTTTACGAGACGCCGGATGCGCGGTCTTGGTGGTCAGCGAAGAACTCGATGAACTGTTTGAACTGTGTGACCGAATGCATGTCATGGCGCAAGGGCGACTGTCGCCATCGTTGTCGCGCGCCGAGGCCACCGTGGCCCAGATCGGCAGTTGGATGAGCGGTTTGTGGACAGAGATGAAAGAGAAGGTGCATTGACGTGTGGAAACTTGAAGCCCGACCCGAACCGTCCTCGTTTTGGCGCATCGCCTCGCCTTTGTTGGCGTTGGTGTTGACCGTCATCCTGGGAGTGTTGTTGTTTTTGGCTTTGGGCAAAGACCCGGTCAAAGGATTGCAGGTGTTTTTTTGGGAGCCGATCCGCAGTGGCTATGCCTTGGGTGAATTGGTGGTCAAGGCCACACCGTTGCTGTTGATTGCCCTGGGGCTGGCGTTGTGCTTTCGCTCCAATGTCTGGAACATCGGCGCAGAAGGTCAATATGTGATGGGTGCGGTGTTCGCCACCGGCGTGGCATTGCTGGCAGACAAAACCAGCGGTGGATGGTTTTTTGTGCCTGTCTTGTTGGCTGGGTTGGTAGGAGGCATGTGTTGGGCGGGGCTGACGGCTTGGTTGCGTGACCGTTTCCATGCCAATGAAATTTTGGTCAGTTTGATGCTGGTGTATGTCGCCATCATGGTGTTGGGCTATTTGGTTTATGGCCCTTGGAAAGACCCGCTGGGTTACAACTTTCCCCAAACCAAAACCTTTGAAGCGGCCACACAAGTACCGCGCCTGTTCAAGGGTTCGCGGGTCAACTTGGGTGCATTGATGGCCCTGGCGGGTGTGTTGGCGCTGTGGGTGTTCATGTTCCGTACCCGTGCAGGTTGGGCGCAACAGATTGGCGGGCTGTCCCCCGCCGCAGCGCGCTACGCCGGGTTTTCTTCTCGTCGCGCCATTTGGGTGGCGCTCTTGGTATCGGGGGCCTGTGCGGGTTTGGCCGGTGCCCTCGAGGTTGCCGGACCGATTGGACAACTCACACCATACGTACCGGTGGGCTATGGCTTCGCTGCCATCATCGTGGCATTTGTCGGCCGCTTGCATCCTGTGGGCATGGTGTTTTCTGCCATTTTGATGAGCATGTTTTATATCGGTGGTGAATTGGCCCAATCACGGTTGGGTTTGCCCAAATCGCTCACCGGTGTGTTTCAAGGCTTGCTGTTGTTTTGTTTGCTGGCCTGCGATGTGCTGATGAATTACCGACTGCGTTGGCGCAGTGCGAACACCAAGGGGCTTGCGTGATGGAAACCTATGCATTGTTGATTGCCGCCACGCTCAGCGCGGGCACGGTGTTGGCCATCGCGGCTTTGGGTTTGTTGATCAACGAAAAAGCGGGCATCGTCAATTTGGGGGCCGAGGGCATGATGTTGTGTGCTGCGATCGCGGGCTACGCCACGGTGGTGAACACGGGCAGCGATCTTTTGGGTTTTTTGGCGGGCATGGGCGCCGGCGCGTTGTTGTCGCTGTTCTTTGGCGCCTTGGTGATTGGTTTGAACACCAACCAATACGCCACCGGATTGGCCTTGAGTTTGTTTGGTGTGGGTTTCTCCGCGTTTGTGGGAACCGGTTATGTGCAAGCCAAATTGCCTGAGCGCTTGAGTTACGAGGTGCCGTATTTGGCTGACTTGCCGGTGGTGGGAACAGCGTTGTTTCGTCACCATCCCATGGTGTATTTGGCGCTGGGCCTGACTATGGCGTTGATTTGGTTTTTGCAACGCAGCCGCGCCGGTTTGGTGTTGCGTGCGGTGGGCGAGTCGCCGCAATCTGCGCATGCGTTGGGTTATCCGGTGCGTGGCATTCGATTGGCGGCGGTGGTCTGCGGTGGCGCTTTGTGTGGTCTGGCAGGCGCCTACATTTCAGTGATTTACACGCCGCTGTGGGTCGAGGGCATGATCGCTGGCAAAGGTTGGATTGCGTTGGCACTCACCACGTTTGCCACTTGGCGGCCAGCCCGCATTTTGTTGGGGGCGTATTTGTTTGGGGGAGTGACCATGCTGCAATTCCATTTGCAGGCTTCCGGTGTCGAGGTGCCCAGCCAGTTTTTGAGCATGCTGCCTTATGTCGCCACCATCGTGGTGCTGGCGTTGATTTCAAGAAACCCCCAATGGATTCGGGTCAACATGCCTGCGTCTTTGGGCAAGCCGTTTTATCCTGGCGCATGACCACCAACACGCACCAACTGTCTGTAGAAACGTCCTGAAACGGGGCGTCACTGGCTGAATTCAGCGGGTATCCGTGAAATCCCTGAGAGTTTTGTGCTTTTGGCCCCTGAACGCGGGAAAACCCCCGTCAATCAAGGTCATAATGCGATTTTTCTCGTTAACCCCAACTCTTGCGATTTTTCTAAAGGATGGATATGACTGATTTTCACAAACGCACCTGGTTCCGTACCGCTGCTTTGGGTGTCGTGGCTGCAGCCCTGATGGTCGGCTGTGGCAAAAAAGAAGAACCCAAAGCTGCACCAGCGGCCGAAGCCCCCAAGGCTGAGCCTTTGAAAATTGCTTTCGCTTATGTGGGCCCTGTCGGTGACGGCGGCTGGACATTCGCTCACGACAACGCCCGCAAGGCCATCGAAGCTGAGTTCGGTGACAAAGTCAAAACCACCTTCACTGAAAACGTCTCTGAATCTGCAGACGCCGAGCGCAATTTCCGCGACATGGTCGCCCAAGGCAACAAACTGATTTTTGGCACCACCTTTGGTTACATGGAACCCATGTTGAAAGTGGCTGCTGACAGCAAAGACGTCAAGTTTGAACATGCCACCGGCTACAAACAAGCCGACAACATGCGCACCTATGACAGCCGCACTTACGAAGGTGCTTACATGGCTGGCGTGATCGCAGGCAAGATGACCAAATCCAACACCTTGGGTGTGGTGGCCTCTATTCCCATCCCTGAAGTGGTTCGCAACATCAACAGCTTCACCTTGGGCGCGCAATCGGTCAACCCCAAAGTCAAAACCAAAGTGGTTTGGGTCAACGAGTGGTTCAATCCACCCAAAGAAACCGAAGCGGCCACTTCACTGATCAACGGTGGTGCTGACATCCTGTTCCAAAACACCGACTCTCCTGCGGTGTTGAAAACCGCAGAAGCCAAAGGCAAGCGCGCTTTCGGTTGGGACTCCGACATGACCGCATACGGCCCCAAAGCCCACTTGGCATCCAGCATCATCAATTGGGCACCTTACTACATCAAAGCCACCCGCGAAGCCTTGGAAGGCAAATGGGTCGGTGGAACTGGCGTGTGGTGGGGCGTGAAAGAAGGCGCCATTGACATCGTGTCCATCGCCGAAGACGTGCCTGCTGACACCAAAGCCAAGATTGACGAAATCAAAGCGGGTTTGAAAGACGGCAGCTTTGCGATTTGGAAAGGCCCGCTCGTGGACAACACAGGCAAAACGCTTCTGAAAAAAGACGAAGTGGCTGACGACAAGTTCTTGAGTGGCGTCAATTTCTACGTCAAAGGCGTTGAAGGAAAAGTGCCCGGCAGCAAATAATTGCCCCGGTGCATTTCTGCATGAAGGCTGCCCCAGGGCAGCCTTTTTTGTGACTTGGATGTATTCAATCTTTCGATGCTCAACCCCATGAAATCACTTTTTCACATGGCTGCCATCAGTTGCCTTTGGGCGACCGGTGTGGGGGCCCAACCTGTGGCGGCATTGCCTGATGCGTCTCGCACGCCTGGATCGGTGGACACGGCAGTCACACAAAGCAATATTCAATCAACCGTGTGTGTCAGAGGCTATACCGACACGGTCAGACCCGATAAAAAATACACCAATCGACTCAAGCGCGAGCAACTTCGCAAGTACCACTACACCGACACCGATCCGCGCCATTACGAGATGGATCACTTGATACCGCTCAACATCGGCGGCAACCCCACTGACCCGAACAACCTTTGGCCGCAACCGCGTGACGGTGAGTGGTCTGCAGAACAAAAAAACGAGCTTGAATGGATCGTTTACAAAATGGTGTGCCGTGGTGAAATAGGCTTGGGCGAAGCGCAACAACGTGTCGCCCGCAATTGGATCGAGGCCTATCAAGCGTGGGTGCCTTCGCGCAGACATTGGTTACCTTCCAAAAAACGCCGCGACGATTAACGCGACTTGTCTCGAAATTTTGAAACCCCATGAACCCAGATCACGTGTCTCCCATTGAACATTTGCTGTGGCACCCTGTGTGCGATGCCAGCCTGGTGCAAGAAGTACCTCTGTCCGTTGAATTGCTCAACCATGGGCTGGTGTTGTGGCGCGACCAGAACGGTACGGTGTTCGGTTTGCATGACCGGTGTCCGCACCGTGGTGCGCGTTTGTCGCTGGGTCGCGTTTGCCAAGGCCAATTGCAGTGCGCTTACCACGGCTGGACATTCGAGGGACAAGGGCAATGCACGCAGGTGCCTGCATTGCCGCATTTCAAGCCAGGCCCGGCCCAACAAGCCAAAGCCGTGGCTGTGCAAGAGCGAATGGGTTTGGTGTGGGTGTGTTTGGATGCCGCCAACGCAGAGCAAGCCATTTGGCCAGTGTTTGCAGCTGAATGGAATGCGGGCATGCGCAAATTCAACGCCGGTCCCTATGACGTGGCCACCAGTGCCCCGCGCATCGTTGAAAATTTTCTGGACATGTCGCACTTCAGTTTTGTGCACGATGGTTGGTTGGGGCAAGCCGGTTTCAGCGAAATTCCAGATATTCAATTGACCGATAGCGAAATGGGCTTCAAAGTCAGCAACGCCCAAGTCTGGCAACCCAACACCAGTGCGTTGTCGACGGAAGGTGGCATGGTGTCCTATACCTATGAAGTCAATCACCCGTATTCAGCGGTATTGACCAAAATTCCTGATGCGCAAAGCGGGGTGCCGCCCGGCTATGAAGAATCGATCGTCTTGCTGATCCAGCCTCAAACCACTGACAGTTGCCGTGTCTGGTTTCGCATGGCGGTGTCTGACTTGGAGGCGGATGTCGAAGACGTGCTGGCGTTTCAAGACAAGATTTTTTCGCAAGACAAGCCTGTGTTGGAGTCGCAAAAGCCACGTCTGTTACCCTTGCAGACGGGCGCTGAATCGAATGTGGCCAGCGACAAAGCGTCGGTGGCTTACAGGCGCTTTTTACAAAAATTGGCTGTGACGTTTGGAGTGTGTTAAATGAATTTTTCTGCCATTTCCCAAGCCCAATTACCCGCCTTGTTGCAGGCCATGCCCAAGACGGAACTGCACATGCACATCGAAGGTTCGCTCGAGCCTGAATTGATTTTTGCCATGGCAAAACGCAACCAAGTGCGCTTGAATTACGCCAGTGTGGATGCGTTGCGATCGGCTTACGCGTTCACCGATTTGCAAAGCTTTTTGGACATTTATTACGCCGGTGCCAGCGTGTTGCAGCAACCACAAGATTTTTACGACATGGCCTGGGCCTATTTCTTGCGCGCCAAGGCGGACAACGTGGTGCATGCCGAGTTGTTTTTTGACCCTCAAACCCATACCGAGCGCAAAGTGTCGATGCGCACCGTCATCACTGGCTTGCACCAAGCTTGTGTTGACGCCAAAGAAAAATTGGGCATCAGTTCGGCCTTGATTTTGTGTTTCCTGCGTCACCTCAGTGAAGACGCGGCCATGGACACGTTGGACGAAGCCATTCCCTTCAAAGACCTGTTCATTGGGGTCGGTTTAGATTCCAGCGAGCGCGGCCATCCCCCAGAAAAATTCGCGCGTGTGTTTGCCCGTGCGCGGCAACTCGGCTTGCGTGCAGTGGCGCATGCGGGTGAAGAAGGACCACCGGCTTACATATGGGGTGCGCTCGATGTGTTGCATGCAGAACGCATCGACCACGGTGTACAGGCAGTGCATGACGCGGCCTTGATGCAACGTTTGATCAAAGAACGGGTGCCATTGACCGTGTGTCCTTTGTCCAACTTGAAGTTGTGTGTGTTTCCTGATTTGTCACAGCACAACCTGGGTCAGATGCTGGACCAAGGCGTGTGTGTCATGTTGAACTCTGACGATCCCGCGTATTTCGGCGGCTATTTGAACGACAACTATTTGCAAACATTTGCCGCGCTGGGTTTGAATGCGTCGCAAGCTTACCAATTGGCCCGCAACAGTTTTGAAGCTGCGTTTGTGCCAGAGGCGCAAAAACAAATCTGGCAAACACAACTTGATGATTGCTTTCGCCAGTTCGGTGCTTAGGCAATTGGTGCACGCATGACGACCCCGCAACCCGTGGCAGTGGTGGGTGGCGGCATCGGTGGCTTGTCGGTGGCGCTGGCGTTGGGGCGTGTCGGCGCCCACACCACGGTTTACGAACAATCGCCGCAGTTTGAAGAACTGGGGGCAGGCATCGGCTTAGGTCCCAACGCGGTCAGACGTTTGGACGCGTGGGGCTTGGGCCAATCTTTGCGTGAGATCGCCTGCGTTCCCGACGCTTTGCTGGTGCGTGATGCAGAAGATGGTCGTGTGCTTGGGCGCTTGCCAATGGCCGATGCGTTTGTGTCGCGCCATGGTGCTCAATACCTGACCGTGCACCGAGCGGACTTGCACCAACTGCTGCTCAAGTCCTTGCAACAACAGGGCACGGCGGCATTGAAATTAAACCATGGCTTGAGTGCATTGACACAAGCACCAACGGGTGTGCAACTGACTTTTGACAATGGCGAGCAGGTGGATTCGGTTCAGGCGTTGATTGGTGCAGATGGCTTGCACAGCCGGGTACGTGGTGTCGTTTGTGGCGAGCAGGCACCCGTCCCCAGTGGTCACTGGGCATACCGCACCCTGTTGCCCATGCAAGCCGTGCCTTTGGCTTGGCGTCAGTCCCAAATGGGCATGTGGTTAGGGTCTGGTTTGCATGTGGTGCATTACCCGGTTCGAGGAGGCGAGTCATTGAACCTGGTGGTGTTGGTTGAAGCAAAAGACGACGCGACAACCGCTGGTTGGGATGTGGCCCGAACCGCCGCGCAAACAGATGAAGATTTGCAAGCGGCCACGCACGCGTGTTGCCCGGCATTGCAAGCACTGTTGGAGGCGTCTGCCCACTGGCGTGCTTGGTGCTTGTTTGACCGCCCCCCTGTGCCATCGGCTGCACATTTGGTGCGTGGCAGCGTGGCTTTGGCCGGGGATGCTGCGCATCCCATGTTGCCGTACTTGGCGCAAGGAGCCGGCATGGCCATCGAAGACGCCGACTGTTTGGCACACCAATGGCAAATCCCTCATGCCAGCACGGCGCAACGTTTGCAAATGTATGCCCAAGCGCGTTGGCAACGTGTGGCCAAAGTTCAGCAACGTGCGCGGCGCAATGGCAGGATTTTTCACGCCGATGGCGGGTGGCGCATGGCACGCAATCTGGCCATGGCCTTGGGTGGTGCCAAGCTCATGGACATGCCTTGGTTGTATGGCGCTTGAGGTGTTTGACGGGTTACAAGCGACCTAAGAGCAAAAATTCCATCAGTGCTTTTTGCACATGCATGCGGTTTTCGGCCTCGTCCCACACCACCGATTGCGGACCATCGATGACCGCGGCTTGCACTTCTTCACCGCGATGCGCGGGTAAGCAGTGCATGAACAACGCATGGGGTTTGGCCGCGGCCATCATGTGTTCATCGACACACCATGCCGCAAAGGCTTGTCGACGTGCTTCGTTCTCGGCTTCAAAGCCCATGCTGGTCCAGACGTCGGTGGTGACCAAGTCTGCGCCTTGACAAGCCTCTAGCGGGTTGCGAAAAACTTTGAAGCAATCGGTTTGTGTGATGCCTGCCACACTGGGGTTGACCTCGTAGCCACTGGGCGTGCTGACATGCACAGTGAAGCCCAACAGGTCAGCGGCTTGCAGCCATGTGTTGGCCATGTTGTTGCCATCCCCGACCCATGCCACGACTTTGCCTTTCAAACAATCCAAGGGCTGGGCGACATCCCCCCGGTGCTCGATGAAGGTGAACAAGTCGGCCATGATTTGGCAAGGGTGAAATTCGTTGGTGAGCCCGTTGATGACCGGCACCCGCGAATTGGCAGCGAAGCGCTCGATCTTGGTTTGTTCGTAGGTACGAATCATGACCAGGTCAACCATTCGGCTGATGACCTTGGCCGAGTCTTCAATGGGTTCAGCGCGCCCCAACTGGCTGTCGCCTGTGGTCAAGTGAACCACCGCGCCGCCCATTTGGTACATGCCAGCTTCAAAGCTGATGCGGGTGCGGGTGGAGGCCTTTTCAAAAATCATGGCCAGCGTGCGGTCGGTCAGCGGCTGGTGTTTGTCATAGGTTTTGAATTTACGTTTGATCAGCGCCGCGCGTGAAAACAAGTACGCATAGTCATCCGCTGTCAAATCATGGAACTGCAAATAATGTGTCAGGGCTTGTGTCATGTCAGGCCTTGGGCGTGGTTGCCAGAAATTGTTTCACCAGCGGCACCAGAATGGCAACCACCTCGTCAGCCTCGGCCTCGTTCATGACCAGTGCGGGTAGCAAGCGAATCACGCTGTCGGCGGTGACACTCAGCAACAAGCCGGCTTGCAATGCTTGTCCCATCAAGGGGCCGCAAGGCCTGTCTAAATCGACGCCGATCATCAAACCGTTGCCCCTGATTTCCTTGAAACCCTCGACATGGGCGAGTTCGCGTTGCAAGGCATCGCACAAATGTTTGCCCACTCGACTGGCGTTTTCGAGCAAACCGTCTTCTTCCATGATGCGCAGTGTTTCCACCCCCGCGCGCATCGCCAACGGGTTGCCGCCAAAGGTCGTGCCGTGGTTACCTGGCTGAAAAATGCTGGCGGCTTTGGGGCCAGCGACCACGGCCCCGATGGGCACGCCCGAACCCAAGCCCTTGGCCAATGGCATCACGTCAGCGTGTATGCCTGCCCATTGGTGAGCAAACCATTTGCCGGTGCGACCAATGCCGCACTGCACTTCGTCAATCATCAGCAACCAATCGCGCTCATCACACAGTTGGCGCACGGCGCGCAAATACTCGGCGCTCATCGGGTTGATGCCACCTTCACCTTGGATGGTTTCAAAAAACACCGCGACCACATTCGGGTTGCCCGTGGTGGCTTTTTCGATGGCCGCGATGTCGTTGAGTGGTACGCGGATGAAGCCTTCAACCAGCGGACCGAAGCCTTGTTGGATTTTCGGGTTGCCGGTGGCGCTCAAGGTGGCGATGCTGCGACCGTGAAAAGCTTTCTCGTAAACAACAATCTCGGGTTTTTCAATGCCTTTGTCGTGACCAAATTTGCGCGCCATCTTCAATGCGGCTTCGTTGGCTTCCAAGCCCGAGTTGCAAAAAAACACATTGCGCATGCCCGAGAGCGCGACCAGCTTGTCTGCGAGCTGCTGCTGCAAAGGGATGTGGTAGTAGTTGCAGCTGTGCATGATTTTGCTGACCTGGTCTTGCAGCGCGGGCACGAGCTTGGGGTGGTTGTGACCCAAGGTGTTGACCGCGATGCCCGAGAGTGCATCCAAGTAGCGCTTGCCAGCGGTGTCCCACACATACACACCTTGGCCATGCGACACCGTCATGGGCAGACGGCCATAGGTGTTCATCAAATGCGCAGCAGGGTCGGCGGTGGTCATGGGGAACCTCTGGGTTGTCAGAAAAGAAATCGGCTCAAAAGCCATGAAGACCTGGAGCCGAGGGATGCGATTTTAGGCGCGTCGCCCATGAAAAAACCGCCCCAAGGGGCGGTTTCTCACTTTTTTGCCAACAGCGCACCGGTTTCAAACGGCGGCCTGATTGCGTCAGGCCGGGCTGGATGCCTGAAATGTCAGGCGGCGAGTGCCAGGTGTTTCACCTTGGCAGCCAGACGGCTCTTGTCGCGAGCGGCCTTGTTTTTGTGGAAGATTTTTTTGTCAGCGATGATGTCGACCACCGATTGCATCTTGCCAAAGAGTTCAGCGGCTTTGGCTTTGTCACCGGCTTGAACGGCTTTTTCGACATTCTTCACCGCTGTGCGGTATTTGGAGCGCAACGAGCTGTTGGCTTCGTTGAGTTTCACGTCCTGACGGGCGCGTTTGCGGCCTGAGGCCAGGCGCGGGTTCTTTTTCTTGGGTTTGGCTGAAGCCATGGGTTTTCCTTTGAGTGTCTGAGGATGATGCTGGCAAAGCCGACCATTGTAGCAAAGGCACATGCCCGGTTCAGGCCGCTCGGGGCTACACTCCTGCGGGTGAGCTTGATCAAGTCTGCCTCTACCGTTTCGTTATTGACCTTGGTGTCGCGCATCACCGGGTTTGCCCGTGAGACCTTGATCGCCTCGGTGTTTGGGGCCAGCGCCTTGACCGACGCCTTCAACGTGGCGTTTCGCATCCCCAATTTGTTTCGCCGCTTGTTTGCTGAAGGCGCTTTCAGTCAGGCCTTTGTCCCAGTGTTGGCCGCCACTCGCGCTGAAAAAGGCGATGAGGCCACCCGGCAGTTGGTGGACAAAGTGGCGACTTTGTTGGCTTGGGCGGTGTTGTTGACCAGCATCGCCGGCGTGCTGGCCGCGCCCGGCTTGGTGTGGCTGATGGCCAGTGGTTTGCGGCAAACCCCGCATGGCTTGCAAACCGCCATCCACCTGACCGGCATCATGTTTCCCTACATCGCTTTCATGTCGATGGTGGCGCTGTCAGCAGGCGTGCTCAACACCTGGCGCCGGTTCGCAGTGCCTGCAGCCACGCCGGTGTTGCTCAATGTCTGCATGATCGCCAGCGCTTGGCTGGGCGCGCCGTGGTTGGGCAGTCTCGGCATCGAGCCGATTTACAGCTTGGCCATGGGTGTCATGGTCGGGGGTGTATTGCAACTGGCGATCCAAATTCCCGCCTTGCGCCAGTTGGGTTGGTTACCGCGTGTCAGTGTCTCGCCCAAGCAGATTCGGGCGGCTTGGCAGGACCCTGGCACCCGCAAGATATTGGCCATGATGGGGCCTGCCTTGTTGGGCGTGGGTGTCGCTCAGTTGTCGCTGGTGATTAACACGCAGATTGCGTCGCACCTTGCCCCCGGCAGCGTCAGCTGGATCAGTTATGCCGACCGCTTGATGGAGTTTCCGATTGCCTTGTTGGGCGTGGCACTGGGCGTGGTGTTGATGCCGCAGTTGGCGGCGGCCAAGGCGGCCGGCGACAGTCAACGCTACAGCGACATGTTGGACTGGGGCTTGCGCTTGGTCTGGGTATTGGCCTTGCCTTGTGCCGTGGCATTGTGGGTGTTTGCCGGCCCTTTGGTGTCGGTGCTCTACCACTATGGCGCATTTACCGCGCATGATGTGCAACAAACCAGCCTGGCTTTGACCGGTTACGGGGTGGGTTTGTTGGGCTTGGTGGCGATCAAAGTGCTGGCGCCGGGTTTTTATGCCAACCAAGACACCCGCACTCCGGTGCGTATCGCGGTCATGGTGTTGGTGTTCACCCAAGTGATGAACCTGTGTTTGGTACCTTATTTCGCCCATGCCGCGTTGACACTCTCAATCGCCTTGGGCGCATTGGTCAACGCCTTGAGCTTGTTGGTTGGCTTGCGTCGACAGGGCCAATTCCAACCTTTGCCGGGCTGGCCCCGCTTGGTGCTGCAGGTATTGTTCGCAGGCGCATTATTGGCTGCGGGTTTGTACGCAGCTTCCCAACATTGGGACTGGACCGCCATGCGCTCGCGGCCTTGGGAACGCATCGGCCTGATGGCGCTGGTGTTGGCGGGTTCGGGTGTGGTGTATTTGACAACGCTTAGGGTTATTGGCGTCGATCTTCGTGCACTTTTACGCCGCTCGGGGCATGATTGAGCCATGGATTACAAGCTACAACTCCCTTCGGCGCTGGATTACTTCACCACCTTGGTTCAAAGCGATGACGAATTCCCCTTGATGGAAACGGCGGTCAGCATTGCCCAAGACGAATTCCCGAAGATGGATATTCAGCAAGTGCTAGACGAAGTGGACGTGCTGTCGGCCAGGCTCAAACGCAGACTCATGCCGCAGGCCGATGTGTTGGACAAACTGCGCGAGCTCAACCGTTTTTTTTACGAAGACATGCGTTTCGCAGGCAACGTCAACCATTACGACGACCCGCACAACAGTTATTTGAATGTGGTGTTGAGCAAGCGACTGGGCATACCCATCAGTTTGGCAGTGTTGTGGTTGGAATTGGGACAAGGCCTGGGCTTGAATGTCAGCGGGGTGAGCTTCCCCGGCCATTTTTTGGTCAAGCTCGATTTGAGTTTTCCGCAGGAAGGCCATGTCGTGATTGATCCGTTCACTGGCGAATCTCTCAGCCGCGATGACTTGGCCGAACGCTTGATCCCTTGGTTGCCCGGGGCCAAGTTAGGCAAACCCCAAGCCATTTCCGATGATGCGCTGGCTTTTCATTTGCAGCCCGCTGAACCCCGTCAAATCATCGCGCGCATGCTGCGCAATTTGCACGAAATTTACCGCCGCCAAGATGACCAAGAGCGGTTGGCCAAAGTGCGCGCCAGGCTGGCGGTGTTATTGCCAGAGTGAGGTTGGCGGTGTTCAGGTGCGAATGACCACTGCAGGCCCATCGCCTTTGTCTGCGATCACGCCGATGCGATGGACCTGTTCACCCGCGTTTGTCAGTGTTTGCGCGCAGGCGTTGGCGTGCTCTGACGCAATCACCACCACCATGCCAATGCCGTTGTTGAATGTGCGGCACATCTCGGCATCGTCAATGCCCGCGGTGGTTTGCAACCATTGAAACAGTTCGGTGCGTGGCCATTGGCTGCGCTCGAGGTGAGCCGCGCACTGGTCAGGCAGCACCCGAGGAATGTTTTCTGTGAGGCCACCTCCCGTGATGTGCGCCAGCGCCTTGATGGGGTGGGCTTTGAGCGCGCTCAGCACAGATTTCACATACAAGCGGGTGGGCGCCATGATGGCGTTTTTGAAGGCCTGGCCGTCCAAGGTGACTGGCAAGTGAGATGACGCGCGTTCAATCACTTTACGCACCAAGCTAAAGCCGTTGGAATGCACGCCACTGGAGGCCAGTCCGAGCACCACGTCACCCGCAGCCACGTTCTTGCCGGTGAGGATCAGCGACTTTTCCACCACCCCGACAGCGAACCCCGCCAAATCGTATTCACCTGCAGGGTACATGCCGGGCATTTCAGCGGTTTCACCGCCTATCAAGGCACATCCTGAGAGTTCGCAACCTTTGGCAATGCCGCCGACCACGGCAGCGGCGGTGTCCACATCCAGCTTGCCACAGGCGAAATAGTCCAGAAAAAACAGCGGCTCTGCGCCTTGTACCAACACGTCGTTGACACTCATGGCCACCAAATCAATGCCAACGGTGTCGTGCATCTGCCATTCAAACGCCAATTTGAGTTTGGTGCCGACCCCGTCGGTGCCGCTGACCAACACAGGTTCACGGTAACGCTTGGGTACTTCAAACAATGCACCAAACCCGCCAATGCCAGCCAGCACGCCTTCTCGCAAGGTTTTTTTGGCCAAAGGTTTGATGCGTTCAACCAAGGCATCGCCGGCATCGATGTCAACGCCGGCGTCTTTGTAAGAAAGTGGTGTGTTCATAGGTGAAAAGCGCGTCAAATGCGCCTGAGAGACGGGTCGATAGAATCTGGGCATTCTAAATGCGGGTACTTTTCGCCTGATGTCCTCCTCCCCCGACTACCGTTTTTACGCCGCCTGGTTGCTGATCGGCAGTCTGTTGTCTGCATTGTTGTGGTGGCTGGCGCCGGTCCTCACCCCCTTTTTGATCGCTGCGGTCATTGCGTATGTGCTGTCGCCGTTGTTGAAACGCTTGGAAAGTTTTTGTGGACCTTCGGTGCCACGGTTTGTGTTGGTGTTGTTGTGTGAGTCCGTGTTTCTGATGTTGCTGGTGGCATTCGTTGCTTTGATCGTGCCGGTGCTGTTCAAAGAAGCCACCCGCTTACAAGCCCAGTTGCCGGTCTTGCTGGCGCAATTGCAAACCACGCTAGCGCCCTTGTTACAAAGCTTCGGCGTGGAGATCCAACTCGACCCGCAGGGCGTCAAGGAAGTCGTGGCAAAGCAGGCACAAGCGCTGTGGCATAACGGCATGGATTCGGTGCTCGCTTCCTTGCGCATCGGCGGCAGCGTGGCGTTGGCATTGATTGGCAATTTGGTGTTGGTGCCCGTTGCTTTGTTTTATTTGTTGATGGACGGTCACCATTTGCTGGGACACATGCGTGAATGGTTGCCTCGCAAGGCCGAACCTTCGGTGTCTCGCTTTGTGGCGGAAGCCGACACGGTGTTGGGCGAGTATGTGCGCGGGCAATTGTTGGTGATGTGTTGCCTGTCGGTGTATTACGTGGCGGGCATGTCGTTGTTTGGCTTGTCAGTGGCTTGGCCCATCGGCATCTTGACCGGCATGGCCGTGTTTGTGCCCTATGTGGGATTTGGTGTGGGCTTGTTGTTGGCCGCGCTTTCAGGGTTTTTAGAGATGCCACCCATGCAAGCCAGTTTGATGTTGGCGGTGGTGTTTGGTCTGGGACAGTTACTCGAAGGCTTTGTGTTGACGCCGCGTTTGATTGGTGAGCGCATCGGTTTGCATCCGCTGGTGGTGATTTTTGCGTTGCTCGCGTTTGGCCAACTATTGGGATTTGTTGGGGTGTTGATCGCATTGCCCGCCAGCGCGGTGTTACTGGTGGCTTTGCGGCGTTTGCGTGAACGCTATTTCGCCAGTCGTTTGTATGCAGGCTGACCACCGATGAAGCAAATCGCCTTGGACATCGGGGTGTCAGTTGGACCCAGTTTGGGCAATTTCCATCCGGGACACAATGCGGCTGCACTCGCTCACCTCGAACTGTGGATGGCGGGGCGTACCCGCTCTCCCGTTCCCACCTATTTGTGGGGCGATCAAGGCAGTGGCAAAACCCATTTGCTCAAAGCGGTGGCGCACCACATCGAACAACAAGGTGCCCAAGTGGGTTGGATGGACAAAAGCACCACCCAACCGCAGCCGTTCAATCCCACTTGGGAAGTGCTGTTGTTGGATGATGTGCAGCAGTTCTCTGCCATTCAACAACACATGGCATTCAACTGGTTTGTGAACGCAGCCACACCTGGGGCAGAACGACAGCCTTGGGTGCTGGCGGCTGGCAGTTTGCCACCCCAAGATTTGCCCTTGCGCGAGGACCTTCGCAGCCGCCTTGGCTGGGGTCACGTGTTTCAACTGCATTTGTTGGACGATGCCCAGCGTCGTGAAGTGTTGCTCACTCATGCGCAAGCACTGGGTTTGCATTTGGGCACTGAATTGCTGGACTATTTGCTCAGTCGCTTCAGCCGCGACTTGGGCCACTTGATCAGCTTGCTAGAGCAACTCGACCATTACGCGCTGCAAACCCAGCGGCCTTTGACCATTCCCCTTTTAAGAGCCATGCTCGATGAAACCTGACCCGCTATGAAGCTTGCGCTGTTTGACCTTGACCACACCCTGTTGCCTTTGGACTCTGACCAATCTTGGGGCGAGTTCACGCTGTCGTTGGGCTGGGTGGATGAAGCCACTTTTCGCCAACGCAATAACGCGTTTTATGCCGACTACCATGCTGGTTGCTTGGACATTCACGAATATGTCCGGTTTGCCACACGCACCGTGCGCGAGCGCGGATGGGCGGCCGCCCAAGCAGCCCACCAGCAGTTCATGCAACAAGTGATTCAACCTGCGATCAAGCCAGCGGCGCTGGCCTTGGTTGAACAACACCGCTCGCAGGGAGAAACCTTGGTGATGGTCACTGCCACCAACGAATTTGTCACCGGCCCGATTGCCAAAGCCTTTGGCATGGATGTGTTGCTTGCCGTTGAGCTTGAGCGCGATGCCGCGGGCCAGATCACGGGCGAGATTGCGGGCGTACCCACATTGCGCGAAGGCAAAGTGACCCGTGTGACCGACTGGTTGACCAAACAAGGCTTGGATTGGTCGCAGGTTCACGCCACGTTTTACAGCGACTCCACCAATGATTTGCCGTTGCTCGAAAAAGTACAGGTTCCCGTGGTCACCAACCCCAGCCCTGCGTTGCGACAAATTGCGCACGAGCGGTCATGGCGTATCCTCGACCTTTTCGGGCACCCATGATCACAAAAATCATTCAAAACCTGTTTGGCAAATCTGGGCAGGGCAGCAAAGCCAGGTTTGGCAAACGCCGAGTCATACCGGCCAGCACCCATGGCATCGACCCCGACTTGGTGGATGAACGCGCATGGAATGTCGTGCGCACCTTGCAAGAACGCGGTTTTCAGGCTTACATCGTTGGCGGCGCTGTGCGCGACTTGTTGGTGGGTTTGAAGCCCAAAGACTTTGACGTCGCCACCGACGCCACGCCAGAAGAAGTCAAGGCCTGTTTCAGGCGTGCATTCATCATTGGCAGACGCTTTCGCATCGTGCATGTGGTTCATGGGCGAGGCCGTGACCATGAAGTGATTGAAGTTTCCACCTTTCGCGCGCACCTTGACAGCAACGATGCCGAGCAAGTCAGTGGCAATGAGCGCACCAGTAAAAAAGCCTTGTCCAACATGACCCATGCGGTTGATGCCAGCGGGCGGGTGTTGCGCGACAACGTGTGGGGCCCGCAAGACGAAGACGCCACCCGCCGTGATTTCACCGTCAATGCGATGTACTACGACCCGAGTGTGGGTGAGGTGATCGATTACCACCACGGTTTCGAGGACGCGGCCAAGCGGGTCATTCGCATGATTGGCGAGCCAGCCGCGCGTTACCGTGAAGACCCGGTGCGCATCATTCGCGCGGTGCGGTTTGCTGCCAAGCTCAGTTCGTTGGGCTTCAAATTAGAGCCCCGAACGGCCAAGCCGCTCAAGGCCATGATGGATTTGTTGGCCGATGTGCCGCAAAGTCGGTTGTTCGATGAAATGCTCAAGTTGTTACAAACCGGTCATGCATTGGCCAGCATCGAACAACTGAAAAAACTCGGGCTTGCCAAAGGCATTTACCCGTTGCTGGATGTCGTGGTTGAACGCGCAGACACGCCGTTTGTCAAAGTGGCGTTGCAAGACACCGACAGGCGCGTCGGCGAAGGCAAACCGGTCGCGCCCAGTTTTTTACTGGCGTGTGTGTTGTGGGCCGACGTGCGCGAAGGCTGGCAAGCGCGTACCGGGCAAATGGCAGTGTTTCCTGCGTTACAAGAAGCCATCGAAGAAGTCTTCAATGCACGCATTGGTGATGTGTCGGGGCGCGGCAAATTGGCGGGTGACATGCGAGAAATCTGGACCATGCAACCGCGTTTTGAAAAACGCACTGGCAGTGCACCGTTTGGATTGGTTGAACAAGCGCGCTTTCGCGCAGGTTTTGATTTCATGTGTTTGCGAGCAGAAGTCGGCGAAGTGGAGGTCGAATTGGCCGATTGGTGGGAAGACTTCAGTCTCGCCGATGACGACAGCCGCGTTGCTTTGCTGCAAGCGGTCAAGCCCTCGCCTCGTGCAGTGCGTGCGGAGGGCGACGTTCGCAAACGCCCGCGACGTCGTCGCAAACCGACCGGCGACAAGCCGCCAGCCAGTGACCCTTCCAACCCGTGATCCGGTAGACGCCTTTGTCGCTGTCGGCGCCAATTTGGGTGACGCCGCCGCTGCCGTCAGACAAGCATTGCAAGGGCTGGCGCTGCTGCCTCGAACCCAATTAACGGGCACCTCTTCTTTGTACCGCAGCGAACCATGGCAGGCGCAAGGTCCCGTCTTTGTCAACGCCGTGGCCAAAATTCGCACTGAGCTGACTGCCCCTGATTTGCTGATCGAATTGCAAGCCGCAGAGTTGGCCGCGGGCAGGGTGCGCAGTCACCCCAACGCACCCCGCACGTTGGATTTGGATCTGCTGTTTTATGGCGATGCCAAGGTGGTCAGCCCCCAATTAATTTTGCCGCACCCGCGGTGGATGGAGCGTGCATTTGTGCTGTTGCCGTTGCAAGAGTTGGCACCCCACAAAGTCATTCCCGTGATGCTGCATGCCGTGGCGGATCAGGTCATTGAAAAAATGGCCTGACACCACACGCACCGTTCACTGCGAAATTTTGCGGGCTTCTTCGATTTGCGATTCAAAGTAGCGCTGAAAACCGTAGGCCAAGCTTGAGAGCAGGGCGGTGGTTCCCAGCATCATTGACAACACCAAGGCACCGACAGTCAGCCAATTGGTGCGGCCACTGCTGGACTCAAGGTCAGCATCGGGGTTGTAGCGCTGGTTCCAATCGGTTTGCGACATCAACCCCCAGTAGAGTGTGTGCATGGCGCTCACGGCAACCGACACGCCGAGTAACGGTGCCAACCACCAACTGAGCGGGTCATCCAAGCCAAACGATTGGGCGCGCTCGAATCCATAGGCGCCCAACAAGGTCAGCAGCAACAGCGACCAACCGATGGAGTCACGCCATCCGTACATGTAAAAACGGGCTGCGCCCACCGGACCCACCAACAGGCCTAGCCAGCAAACCAAAGATTTGTGTTTCATCAATGGGATTATCTGCCTCACCTCTGAATGATGAAATCCCCTTCCTGGATAACCGTGTCCGCCCAGGGAAGAAAACCTGGGCTTTCTCAAGGTGCATCCGTGGTATGCCCCAACCCGAGTGGGCGTTGCATCAGCACGGTGTCCAGCCAGCGGCCGTGTTTGCGGCCACTGGCGGTGAGTTGGCCTGCATGCACAAAACCCAGTCGGCGGTGCAAGGCCATCGACGCGGTGTTGGCTGAGTCGCCAATCACGGCCACCATTTGACGCATGCCCGCCAGTTCACAGCGCCTGATCAGTTCGGTCAACAAAGCCAACCCCAAACCTTTGCCACCGTGGTTGGCATCCACATAAACCGAGTCTTCCACCAAATAGCGAAACCCCGGGCGCGGGCGGAAATGGTTGGCGTAGGCAAACCCCTGTACCTCGCCATCGACGCTGGCCACTAACCAAGGCAGCCCGAGTTGCATGACGTTGGCATGGCGCAACATCATCTCGCTCAAGCTGGGTGGGTCCGTTTCAAAACTGCCAGTGCCGTGGGTGACATGGTGGGGCAGGCTTTTCAGCGAGCGCTGGCCGGGTGGTCAAGTCGCGTGTCTCATCGCTGAATCAAAGACTGCACCCAAGGATAAACCATGGTCGTCATCCGACTCTCCCGCGGCGGCGCTAAAGCCCGTCCCTTTTTCAACATCGTTGTCGCTGACAAACGTGTTCGCCGTGATGGTCGCTTCATCGAGCGCATCGGCTTTTACAACCCTATCGCTGCCGGTGGCGAAGAAGGTTTGCGCATCTCCCAAGACCGTCTGAATTATTGGACCGGCGTGGGCGCACAAACATCGCCCACCGTCGACCGTCTGATCAAGCAGGCTGGCAAAAAAGCCGCCTGATACCCATCTGATGCAGCCTGCCTGGGAGCCTGCTGAACTGCCAGCGGATGCTGTCGAGGTCGGGCGCATTCTGGATGCTTGGGGCCTCAAAGGCTGGTTCAAGGTCTTGCCCCACAGCGCCTCACCGGAGGCGCTTTTTTCTTCCAAACGCTGGTACCTGCAAGCCAATGAACGGGGCCCTTCCCCTTTCGTTGGCACGGTGTTGATGCGCATACGCGAAGCCAAGGAACATGCCGATACCGTGGTGGCTTGCTCACTTGAAACCATTGACCGAGACATCGCGCAAAGCCTCAAAGGCGCCCGCATTTTTGTTCCCCGTTCTTCATTCCCAACCCCTCAAGAAGACGAGTATTACTGGGTAGATTTGATAGGGCTGTCCGTGCTCAACCGCGAAGGGGTGGCGTTGGGAACGGTCACCGAATTGTTGTCAACCGGCCCGCAAACGGTGTTGGTGTTGCACCAAACCCATCCCGATGACCCCACCAAGCCCATCGAACGCATGATCCCTTTTGTCAGCGCATATGTAGACCGGGTGGACATCGCCGCCAAGCTGATTTCGGTGGATTGGCAAGCTGATTACTGAACGGGCTGCCGTGCGTATCGATGTCATCACCTTGTTTCCTGACCTGATCCAGGCTTTCGCCGGGCAAGGCGTGACAAGGCGTGCGTTTGAGACCGGTCAGATGGCGTTGACCTGTTGGAATCCCCGTGATTTTGCCGAGGGCCCTTACCGTCGGGTGGATGACAGGCCGTTTGGTGGCGGCCCAGGCATGGTCATGCAAGCCGAACCGCTGGCGCTGTGTTTGCAAGCCATCCGTGAAGCGCGAGACGACGACAGACAACGCGCGCCCTTGGTTTATTTTTCACCGATTGGGCAACCCCTTCAGCAGCAAGCGGTTCAAGGCTTTGCCAGCTCAGTTGACGGTGCGATATTGCTCTGCGGGAGATACGAAGGCATCGACCAGCGCTTCATTGATGCCCATGTGGACATCCAAATCAGTTTGGGTGACTTCGTGATGTCGGGCGGTGAAATCGCCGCCATGGCTTGGCTGGATGCGGTTGCCAGATTGCAACCCGAGGTGCTGAACGACAGCGACAGCCACGCGCAAGACAGCTTCTCCCCCGACCTGAGCGGTTTGTTAGATTGCCCCCATTTCACCCGGCCAGAGGTTTGGCGAGGTGTGGGTTCGCCGCCAGAACTGTTGTCAGGGCACCACGCCCGAATCGCGCAATGGCGGCGTGAAGCCAGTTTGCGGTTGACCGCCGACCAACGCCCGGACCTGATCGCCAAAGCCCGTGCGGCGGGGTTGCTGAGCGCGGCCGATGAGCAGCTGCTGGCCGGCAAAAAGTAGCTTGGGCGAGGCTGGTTATAATGGAGGGCTTTTCGATCCTCTGGATGGCCGCCGCGTAACACCTTTGCGTTTTTACCGGCCTTTTGTGTAGCGCATCCATGATCGTACAGAGGACCTTATGAATCTCATCCAAATCCTGGAACAGGAAGAAATCGCCCGCATGGGCAAAAAAATCCCTGCATTCGCACCTGGCGATACTGTCGTGGTCAGCGTCAATGTGGTGGAAGGTAGCCGCAAACGTGTTCAGGCCTTCGAAGGCGTGGTCATCGCCAAACGCAACCGTGGCATCAACAGCAATTTCATTGTTCGCAAAATTTCCAGCGGCGAAGGTGTCGAGCGCACGTTCCAGACTTACAGCCCGTTGATCGCTGGCATTGAAATCAAGCGTCGCGGCGATGTGCGTCGTGCCAAGCTTTACTATTTGCGCGAGCGCAGTGGTAAATCTGCCCGTATCAAAGAAAAACTCACCGCCAAGGCCACACCGGCCGCTAAAGCAGCCGCCGCTGAATAATCTCTCGCAGATGCTGCTTTACCCAACCGCCTCAGTGAAAGCTGTGGCGGTTTTTTATTGACCATGACACAAGCACCGTTCGTATCGTTGGCTCACATTCCAGACTTTTCGCCCCATGAAGCGCAGGTTTTGGGCACGGATGCGCATTTGCCTGCGATACCCATGCATGCCTTGCATGAAACATCGCTGCGATACCGGTTTGCGCAACCTGCCGTGGGAACACCGGCCCCTTTTCATGA
>RFYK01000101.1 GCA_009925585.1 Betaproteobacteria bacterium
GAACGCTTGGTGCGTTGAGCGAGGGCTTCAAAGGCGTTGGCAATGTCTTGGGTGTCGTAATGGATCAATGAATCCATGCACACCACATGGTCGAATTCACCGTGCTCTGCCGACAACATGTCGCCTGCCAAAAACTCGATGCGTCCACCGCGTACTGACAAGCTGGGGTCGGCCAGCAATTCTTGGGCATGACGGTCACGCGCGAGGTTCACCAGCGTGGGTGACAAATCGATGGCCACCACGTGCGCGCCACGCTTCATCGCTTCTTGTGCCAATGCGCCTGTGCCGCAACCGGCGTCCAGTAAACGCATGCCACGCATGTCTTGCGGTAACCAAGACAACAAGGTGTGTCGCATTTGGTCGCGGCCTCGGCGCACGGTGGTGCGAATCCGCCCCACCGGTGCGTTAGAGGTCAGCACCTCCCAGGCTTTGGCAGCTGTGCGATCGAAATAGGTTTCGATCTGGCCGCGTCTGGCGACGTAACTGGCGTGGTTCATTTCAATCAAATCCCAACAAGTCAAAAATATCGCGGTCTTTCATTGGGATCGAAGGCAGTGGATCACCGCCCACCCACAAAGCGGCTGCCAAGCGCATGTATTCGTCTTGCACGGCTTGGACAGCGGGTGTTGGATCGAGTTCAAACAACGTGCATTTCTTCAGACGGCTTTTGCGAATTTCATCCAGCATGGGGAAATGCGCCATGGTTTTGAGACCCGTCACTGCATTGAATTTGTCGACTTGATCGGTATCGTCACTGCGGTTGACGATGACGCCACCCAAACGCACGTTGTAGTTTTTGGCTTTGGCACCAATGGCTTGCACGATGCGGTTCATGGCGAAGATGGAATCAAAATCGTTGGCGGTGACGATCAAGGCGCGGTCAGCGTGTTGCAAGGGGGCGGCAAAGCCGCCACACACCACGTCACCGAGCACATCAAAAATCACGACATCGGTGTCTTCCAACAAATGGTGTTCTTTGAGCAATTTGACGGTCTGACCGACCACGTAGCCGCCACAACCGGTGCCCGCAGGCGGGCCGCCGGCTTCGACGCACATCACGCCGTTGTAGCCTTTGAACACAAAGTCGTCCAAGCGCAATTCCTCGGCGTGAAAGTCCACTGCTTCAAGCGCGTCAATCACCGTGGGCATGAGTTTTTTGGTCAGCGTGAACGTGGAGTCGTGCTTGGGGTCACAACCGATTTGCAGCACCCGCTTGCCCATTTTGCTAAAGGCCACAGACAGGTTGGAAGAGGTGGTGCTTTTGCCAATGCCGCCCTTGCCATAAATGGCAAACACTTTGGCATTGCCAATCTTCACGCTGGGGTCCAATTGCACCTGAACGCTGCCCTCGCCATCGGGGGGTCGTGGGCCGCGTTTGATGTCGGTCACGGGGATGGTCGCTGTTTCAATCATGGTGTTTTTCCTGTGGTGATGTCATCGGCTGAAATGGGCCTTGGCTTCGTACATGGTCTCGACCGTGATGCGCGCGACACCGCGCTCACGGGCAAATAACTCGGTGTTGCGACGTGCTTTGCCACGCACAAAAAACGGGATTTTTTTCAATTCTTTTTCGGCTTCGGGCGCCCAGTCGGTGCTGTCGGCATGCTGGCTGGCCGCGCTTGCAGCAGGCAACTCAATTTGTTCATCTTGCTGCGACAAATGCACCTCGGCCAAGGTGTCAGCCGACACCACTTTCATGGGCGATGTGGGTGTGCCGTGTCCTGAACCCAAGTGCGACGGTGCTGCGCCATCGTGGAATTCAAAATCTTCACGGAACATGCCCAGCAAGTGTTCCTCCAAGCCCATCATCAACGGATGCACCCACGTGTCAAACAACACATTGGCGCCTTCAAAGCCCATTTGTGGCGCATAACGCGCGGGGAAATCTTGCACATGCATGGGCGCGGAAATGACCGTGCATGGAATGCCTAAGCGTTTGGCAATGTGCCGCTCCATTTGCGTGCCCAGCAGCAGTTCGGGTTGCAAGGCTTTGACTTGGTCTTCAACGTCCAAATAGTCGTCAGTGATCAACGCTTCGACCCCATACAACTTGGCCGCCTCACGCACCTCGCGAGCGAATTCCCGGCTGTAAGTGCCCAAGCCAACCACTTCAAAGCCCATCTCTTGGTGCGCCACGCGTGCAGCGGCGATCGCGTGTGTGGCGTCACCAAACACAAACACCCGCTTGCCGGTGAGGTAGGTGGAGTCCACCGATTTGGCATACCAACGTGCGCGAGAGTTTTGCAAATACGCTTGGCGTGTCGCTTCGGTGTTTCCCATGCCGGCGAGTTCGCGCACTTCGGCGATGAAGTCCAGCGTGCCGTTCACGCCATAAGGCACACACTGGGTAAACGGTTGGTCAAACTGTCGCTGCAACCACAGTGCGGCGGTGCGCCCGAGTTCGGGGTAGAGCACCACGTTGAAATCGGCTTGGGGGATGTTGCGAATGTCGGCCACACTGGCGTCCAGCGGCGCCACCACGTTCACTTGAATGCCAATCTCTTGCAGCAAGGCACGAATTTCTTTCGTGTCGTCGCGGTGGCGAAACCCCAGTGCGGTGGGTCCGAGGATGTTGCATACCGCGGCACGGCCAGCCATCGGGGTGCGTTGATGTTGGCCAGGAACCAATGCGCGCACCAAGTGGTAGAAGGTTTCGGCGGCACCCCAGTTTTCTTTGCGTTGGTAAGCAGGCAACTCGAGCGCGACCACCGGGATCGGCAAGTTCAACGCCAGCGCCAAACCACCTGGATCGTCTTGAATCAATTCAGCGGTGCAGGATGCACCGACCAGCATGGCGTTCGGCTTGAAGCGTTCGTGTGCGTCACGCGCGGCCTCTTTGAACAACTCGGCCGTGTCACCACCGAGGTCACGCGCTTGAAACGTGGTGTAGGTGACAGGCGGGCGACGCGGCAGTCGCTCGATCATGGTGAACAGCAAATCTGCATAGGTGTCGCCTTGCGGGGCGTGCAACACGTAGTGCACATCTTTCATGGCGGTGGCCACACGCATGGCGCCGACGTGTGGCGGTCCTTCGTATGTCCAAAGCGTGAGTTGCATGGTGTGTCCTCAGGCGGCGAGTTTGATGCGACGGCGCAAGGGACGACTGAACAATTCGGCCAAGTCCGCGGCTTGTTCGTAACCCTGTATGGGAGTGAAGACCAGCTCAATCGCCCACTTGGTGGCGATGCCTTGGGCCTCTAGCGGGTTGGCCAAACCGAGTCCGCACACCACCAAATCCGGGGCCTCGGCATGGCAACGGTCTAACTGGTTTTCCACATGCTGGCCTTCGGTGATGCGCGCGCCCGCTGGCAGCAGCGCCAATTCTTCGGCCATCAATTTGCGGTGCAAATAAGGTGTGCCGATTTCTGCCAATTCCATGCCCATTTCGCGTTGAAGAAAACGCGCCAGTGGAATTTCCAATTGCGAATCGGGAAAGAAAAAGATTTTTTTGCCAGACAAGTGAACACGTTGACGGGCCAATGCCACTTCGGCACGTTGGCGCGGCGCGCGGGTGACATCATCAAACGTGTTTTGGGAGATACCGAATGACCGTGCGGCAGCTTGCAACCACGCGGTGGTGCCTTCGACGCCGAGGGGAAATGGTGCGCTCAAACGCTTGGCGCCGCGCGATTCAAGCGACAGCGTGGTGTCGGCCAAAAAAGGTTGTGCCAGCAGAAATACCGTGTCTGGTCCTACTTCAGGTAGTTGCGTGCTGATGCGTGGAGGAAAGAAGTCGACATCGCGTATGCCCATGTCGGTGAGCAAGCGCCGCATTTGGTCCTCCACGATGTCCGCCAGCGTGCCGACGATCATCAAACGTGGCTTCGAGCCCGAGGGCAAAGTGGGCAACACAGGCACCAAGGCATTCAGACAGGCATCTTCGCCTTGGGTGAAGGTGGTTTCAATGCCGCTGCCCGAGTAATTCAGTACCCGCACGGCAGGGTTATGGCGGCGACTCAGTCGCTCGGCAGCACGGGACAAATCGAGTTTGATGACTTCAGAAGGGCATGAACCCACCAAAAACAAAGTGCGGATGTCGGGGCGGCGCAGCAGCAATTTGTCGACCACTTTGTCGAGCTCATCGTTGCAGTCGGCCAGCCCGGCCAAGTCGCGCTCATCGATGATGGCCGTGCCAAAACGGGGCTCGGCAAAAATCATCACACCAGCGGCTGACTGAATCAGGTGAGCGCACGTGCGCGACCCCACGACCAAGAAAAATGCATCTTGGATTTTTCGGTGCAACCAAATGATGCCGGTCAGGCCGCAGAACACCTCGCGCTGACCCCGTGCATGGCCAAAGTAGCGCGTTCTTGCGCGCGAGCGGCGCGAAGTTTGAGCAGGAATTGACCGGCATTGATGGCGTATGCGGCGTATGCGGCCAGCGCCAACCAGAGTTGTTCGCGGGTGCCCATGCTGCCGGTGTACAGGCTCCACAGGTAAGCGGTGTGCAAACCCAATACCAAGAAACTGAAAACGTCTTCCCAGAAAAAGGCCGGGGCGAACAACCATTTGTCGAACACCACTTTTTCCCAAATGGAGCCAGTGACCATGATCGCGTAGAGCACCATGGTCTTGAACACGACAGACCAGACCGCGGCGGTTTCACCTTCGCCGGTGACCATGTAACGGGCGATCAAGCAAACGCTGACGGCAAACACGATGAACTGAAAAGCCGCCAAAAAACCTTGCACCGGCGTCCAAATGGTCGCGTCTCGCCGCGCCCGTTCTTGGGGTGTGTACAGACCGACGCTGACAGACGGTTCAAGGGCGTCGTTCATGGCTTGTATGAGGGAAAATCCATGAACTGACTGTAGGGTCAGATTCTCAATGTGTCAACTTGAATTGACGTTATTTAAAGATGACATAACTGGGGTTTTCCCTAGCCTCTGACTGTCTAAAAAGTTTGACACTTTGAGGATTATTGATTTGATTAAAGCAGGCTTGTCGGCCGGGGGTCAAGTGGAAGACACGATCAATTCCGAAATCAGCACGCCTTTGCGCCAAGCTTTGGTCTCTCATGTCATTCCGCAGTTGATTGACACCACGGTGCGGGTCTATGCCAAATACCCTCTGTTGCCAGCCCACAGCATCGCGCTGGGACAGGCTTGCGTCTCCCAGGACCATGCCGCCCCCGAGGCCTATGCCCGGGCTTTGCTGGCGCAGGATTTCGACATCGAAAGCCTCTACCTTGACACCATTCCTGAGGCGGCGCGGCTGTTTCACGACTGGTGGGAGGCCGATGACATCGACTTTGTCCAGGTGACCAGTGGCATTTTTCGCTTGGAAGAATTGATCTACAGCTTGAGCGCCGAATTTGTCATGGGTTTGCAAAAAGCCAAGCCCGCCGCCTCGATGAGCGCCTTGTTGGTCAGGCCACCTGGTTCACAGCACTCTTTGGGGTTACTTCTTTTGTCTCAATATTTCAAGCGACACGGTTGGCAGGTGTTCAGTGCCAACCAGTTCACCGAAGAAGACATGGTGGGGGCGGTTCGCTCGGAATGGGTCGATGTCTTGGGCATTTCATTGTCAGAAGACCGCCAAATTCCCGCGATGAAGAAGACCTTGGCACGTTTGCGAAAGCAGTCGGGCAACCCGCACATGTTGGTGATGGCCGGTGGCCCGTTGTTGCGGCTGCAACCCAATTTGGCCGATTTGTTGGGCGCAGACTTTTCGTGTTTGCGGGCCGATCATGCGCACACCGAGGCTTTGAAAAAAGTTCAACTGACCCAAATCAACAGCAGTGTCAGGCCAAGTGGACGGTGAGCAACCATGAGGCGTCAACCTGAGCATCTAGAATATGCAAACTCTGATTTTATTTATCCATTCAATCAGTTTGCGGGGTTTAGGCAGAGCTGTTCTCTCATTCCACTTCATTTAACCCCTTCATTGTGAACCTTAACTCCTTACCTGCCGAGCAAGTACAAAGCCTTTTGTCGGCTTTGTCAGACGTCATTGTCATGACGGATGTGCAAGGCCATGTCCACGATATCCAAATCAGTGGCAAAGAATTGCAACGCCTGAACTTGAACGAGTGGAAAGGCAAAACCTTGTTCGCAGTGGCCACGTTGGACAGCCAAGAAAAAATCCGCCAAGTGCTCGGCGCTGCCCAAGCTGGTGCGCCCCACACTTGGCGACACATCAATTTGCTCGGTCCCGGTGAGGTTGACGTGCCTTTGCAAGTCATGTCAGTGGCTTTCGCACACAGCCAAACATTCTGGTTGTTTGGTCGCGATTTGAGTGGTGTGTCTCAAATGCAGCGTCGCTTGGTGGATGCCCATCAATCGATGGAGCGCGATTACTTGCGTTTGCGTCACATGGAAGCGCGTTATCGCTTGTTGTTTGAGTCGGTGGCCGACCCGATGCTGGTGGTCGACGTCGCCCAACGCCGCGTGATGGAAGCCAACCATGCGGCGCAATCGGTGCTGAAAGATGCAGTGAAACGATTGCCTGGCACCGACATCACTTTGTGCTTTGACCCCGCTTCGCGTGACAGTTTGGACGCTTTGCTGCGGTCGTCACAAGCCTCTGGAAGAACAGAAACCGCGAGGGTTCGTCCCCTCAAAGCCGAAGAGGATTGCCAGTTGCATGCCTCGGTGTTTGTGCAAGAAGGCGGACCACAGTTTTTGTTGCGCTTGCAGCCCATGGGTTCACAGCGCGGCGCGAAATCCGGCACCCAAGCCGAAGGCGATTGGTTCAGCAACGCGCTTGAAAACGCGCCCATCGGGTTCATCGTCACCGACCGCAATGGGCAGATCAAGGCGGGCAACACCGAAATTTGCGCCATGTTGGGCCTGAGCAGCATCAGCCAATTGATCGACAAAAATTTGGAAGACTACTTGGCGCGCGGCTCGGTCGACTTGGGTGTGTTGCTCAACAATTTGCGCCAGTCCCGCATCCTCAGGGGCTTCGCCACCGAGCTTCGCAGCGTCGCGGGTGTGCAATTGGCGGTGGACATGGCGGCGGTCACCTTGGTGGGCGACGACCTGACTTATGGCTTCTTCATTCGCGACATTCGCTTGGGTGGTGGCCGAGAAAAATCGGCCACCTCGGGCATGGCCGATTCGGTCGAGCAGTTGTCGCAGTTGGTCGGGCGCATGCCCATGAAAGACATCGTGGGTGAAACCAGCACCATGATCGAGCGCATGTGTATCCAAGCCGCGCTCGAACTCACCCACAACAACCGCGCGTCTGCGGCTGAAATGCTGGGCTTGTCCCGCCAAAGCCTGTACGTCAAATTGCACCGCTATGGCATGGTGTCCGAGACCGACTCAGAGTAAACCCTAGTCACCTCCAAAAAGCGTCAACTTAGATTGACATTTGACGTTGTCAAATGAAAAATGGGGCAATGCCATTCCCCCAAGCATCAGCGGTTTTAGAGCTGCTCAAACCCGTCACTTGGTTTCCGCCCATGTGGGCGTTTGCTTGCGGCGTGGTGTCTTCTGGCCAATCCATTCCCGAGCAATGGCCGTTGGTGTTGGGTGGTTTGGTCTTGGCCGGCCCCATGGTTTGCGCCACCAGCCAGGCGGTGAACGATTGGTTCGACCGGCATGTCGATGCGATCAACGAGCCGAACCGGCCGATACCGTCGGGCCGCATTCCCGGCCATTGGGGGTTGGGCATTGCCATGGTTTGGACGGCGTTGTCATTGGTGTGGGCTTGGCAATTGGGCGACTGGGCGTTCAAAGCCACTTCGTTGGCCTTGCTGTTGGCTTGGGGCTACAGCGCGCCGCCGTTTCGTTTCAAGCAAGACGGCTGGTTGGGCAATGCCGCTTGCGGCTTGAGCTACGAGGGCTTGGCCTGGATCACCGGTGCCGCTGTGATGACCGGCGGTGAATGGCCGGGTTCGCATACCGTGACCTTGGCGTTGCTCTACAGCTTGGCCGCGCACGGCATCATGACCTTGAACGATTTCAAAGCCATCGAGGGTGACCGGCAAATGGGCGTGTGGTCATTGCCCGTGCAACTCGGTGTCAAGCGTGCCGCTGGCACCGCTTGCTGGGTCATGTTGTTGCCTCAGTTGGTGGTGGTGGCATTGTTGCTGCGATGGACGCCTGATTGGTCTTACGGCTTGGCCGTCTTGCTGTTGATTTATGCCCAAGTACCGCTGATGTACCGGTTCATGAAAGACCCAGTCAAGCAAGCCTTGGGATTGAGTGCGTTTGGGGTGCCGTTGTTGGTGGCTGGAATGATGGTCAGTGCGTTTGCCTGGCGTCATGTGCAAACCACCGCAACTTGAACATGTGTGTGAACCTGACCTGATATGTGGAGAGCTCTTATGCAAAACGATACCTATGACGTGGTGGTGGTGGGCGGTGGGCCGGCGGGTGCCACGGCAGCGGATGACCTCGCGTTGCAAGGACACAAAGTGTT
>RFYK01000102.1 GCA_009925585.1 Betaproteobacteria bacterium
GAACTCGAACCCGGCATCGAAGGCCTGGTGCACGTGTCTGAGATGGACTGGACCAACAAGAACGTGGCGCCCAGCAAGATCGTGTCCCTCGGTGACGAGGTCGAGGTCATGGTGCTGGAGATCGACGAAGACAAGCGCCGCATCAGCCTGGGCATGAAGCAGTGCAAGGCCAACCCCTGGCAAGAATTTGCCCAGAACACCAAGCGCGGCGACCGCGTCAAGGGCCCGATCAAGTCGATCACCGACTTTGGTGTGTTCGTTGGCTTGGCCGCTGGCATCGACGGCCTGCTGCACATCACCGACATGGCTTGGCGCCGTGTCCGTCACCCGAGCGAAGTGGTCACTGCCGGCCAGGAAATCACGGCCAAGATCCTCAAGTTTGACACCGAGAAAAATCGCGTGTCGCTGGGTCTTAAGCAGATGGGCGACGACCCATGGATGGGCGTCAACCGCCGCTACCCGCAAGGCACACGCATGCACGGCAAGGTCACCAACATCGCCGACTACGGTGCGTTTGTTGAACTCGAACCCGGCATCGAAGGCTTGGTGCACGTGTCTGAAATGGACTGGACCAACAAAAACGTGGCACCTTCCAAAATCGTGGCCTTGGGCGATGAAGTCGAAGTCATGGTCCTCGAGATCGACGAAGACAAGCGCCGCATCTCTTTGGGCATGAAGCAATGCAAAGCCAATCCTTGGCAAGAATTTGCCTCTGCTACCAAGCGCGGCGACAAGGTCACCGGCCCGATCAAATCCATCACCGACTTCGGCGTGTTCGTCGGCTTGGCCGCCGGCATCGACGGCTTGGTTCATTTGTCTGATTTGTCTTGGAACGAAACCGGCGAAGTCGCGGTTCGCAACTTCAAAAAGGGACAAGAAGTCGAGGCTGTGGTGTTGGCTGTGGATGTGGAACGCGAACGCATTTCACTGGGCATCAAGCAACTCGACTCTGACCCGTTCACCAACTTCGTGTCTGTCAACGACAAAGGCCAAACCGTCACTGGCACGGTCAAAACGGTGGACGCCAAAGGCGCAGAAATCGATTTGGGCGAAGACATCATCGGCTACTTGCGTGTTTCCGAAATCAGCCGTGACCGCGTGGAAGACGCCAGCCATGTGCTCAAGGTCGGCGACGAAGTCAGTGCGGTGGTCATCAACATCGACCGCAAAACACGCAACATCCAGTTGTCCATCAAAGCCAAGGATGCTGCCGACCAAGCTGACGCCATGGCCAATTTGAGCCAGCAAAGCGCAGGCAATGCAGGCACCACCAGTTTGGGCGCTCTGCTCCGTGCCAAGTTGGACAACAACGAGAAGTGATCAAGGTCTGATGGACTGTGGATGACAGCCGCCTGTTGCGCGCGAGCCAACAGGTGGCGGTTTGACAAGATGTTTAACGAGTTGTAATGCCATGACCCGCAGTGATTTGGTTGAAGAACTGGCCGCACGCTTTCCGCAATTGGCGCACCGTGACGCAGAGTTCGCCGTCAAGGCTTTGCTTGACGCCATGAGTGACGCGTTGGTCAAAGGTCACCGCATCGAACTGCGTGGGTTTGGCAGTTTTTCTGTCAATCGTCGCCCGCCTCGCATGGGCCGCAACCCCCGTTCCGGTGAAAGCGTTGCCATCCCCGAAAAAAGGGTGCCGCATTTCAAACAAGGCAAAGCGTTGCGCGAAGCGATTGAATTGCGCACCCGCGATATATTGGAACAGCCCGGTGGTTCTCAGCCCTGACCTTTTCACCCATCAAGGGGGACGCACTTGAAAACATTCATCCGGCTGCTTCAGTGGATTCTGAAAGCAGCCATTTTTTTGATCATGCTCGCCTTTGCATTGAATAACCGTGAAGACGTGGCTGTGCGGTTTTTCTGGGATTTGGAATGGCGCGCACCGATGGTGTTGGTGCTGCTGACCGTGTTTGCCCTCGGTGTGGTGGTGGGCGTGGCAGGCATGGTGCCGCGTTGGTGGCAACAACGCCGCTTGGCCAAAAAAGCGATGCAAACCCCCGCCCCAGCTGCCGTGAACAAACCCACTGCCGAGACCGTCGCTGCGGACATGTATGGACCTTGACATCGGCTGGATTTTTTTAGGCTTGCCCGTGGCTTTTGTGCTGGGTTGGTTGGCCTCGCGTTTTGACCTGCGCCAGTTGCGCATGGAAAACCGCAGTAACCCCAAGGCGTATTTCAAGGGTCTGAACTATTTGCTGAATGAACAGCAAGACCAGGCGATTGATGCGTTCATTGAAGCGGTTCAGCGTGACCCGGATACCTCTGAATTGCATTTTGCGCTGGGCAATTTGTTTCGACGCCGGGGCGAATTTGAACGTGCTGTGCGTGTGCACCAACACTTGCTGGCACGTGCCGACCTCAGCACGGCTGACCGCGAACGCGCGCAATACGACTTGGCTTTGGATTTTGTCAAAGCGGGCATCTTGGACAGAGCAGAAGCCGCGTTGCAACCCTTGTTGAACACGTCGCTGGCCCCTCAAGCGTTGCTGGCATTGCTCAGCATTTACGAGCGTGGCCGAGATTGGCGTCAAGCCGCTGAGATTTCGCTGCAACTTGATGGGCAAGGACAAGGCAATTTCGCAGTGCGTCGCTCGCACTATTTATGCGAATTGGCCAGCGTGGAAAAAGACCCGCGCGCTGCCGAAGCGTTGTTGACCCAAGCCATCGAAACCGCCCCAGAGAGCGCGCGGCCAAGGATTGCACTGGCCCATCTGTGTGAACAGCAACATCGCCTAGCCAACGCTTGCGACCAACTGCAAGATTTAGCCCGTTTGGTGCCCGCGGCCGTGCCCTTGGTGGCTGGCGCCCTCGCCCGACTCGCGCCCCAAGTGCAAAAGCAAATTCCGATCTTGACCTTGCTGCAAGACAGCTACCACCAACTGCAAAGCTTGGATGTGCTCGATGCGATTGTGGATTTGCAAACCCACATGGGACAAACCGACAGCAAGGCCTTGTACAGCCTGCACCTGAACCACCATCCCTCGTTGATCGCTGCCACCCAATTGCTGGCTGACGCACCTCTCACCGCCGAGCAGCAGCCGCAAGTTCAACGGGCGTTGGCGCATGCTGCCAAACCCCTTCGTCGCTACCGGTGTGCCGCATGCGGGTTTGAGGCGTTGCAACATTTTTGGCAATGCCCGGGCTGCCAAGCTTGGGACAGCTATCCACCGCGTCGCATCGAAGAGCTGTGAGCCTCAGCGTGACTGGCACTGGCTTTTTTAACGATGACTGCTTGATCGCCTGAAGTCCGTCGCATGCTGGAATGGGTGGTTTGATCTGCCACGAAACAGCATGCACCCAAGGCATTGGATCCTCATCTTCACTTTGTTGTCGGTGACGCCTGTCATCGGTCTGGAAGTCAACCAAGCCAGCGAAGCCGACTTAGACGGTTTACGCGGCATTGGCCCGCCATTCACCCGTCGATTGCTGGCTGCCCGCGCTGAACAACCCTTCCAAGATTGGTCCGACCTGATCCGCCGCGTCTCTGGCATGGGCCCGCGCATGGCGCAACGCTTGTCGGACCAAGGCTTGACGGTTCAAGGCCGACCACTGAATCCGCTTGCCCCCGCGCAACAGAGCACCAGAAACAAGCCCGCTGCCCCTTGAAAAAGTCTGACCCAAGCTCATCGCCTGACCCTGGGAATGCCTTAAGCTGAGCGTCCCATGCAACGCCCATCTACCCACCCGACCCCGCCGCGCACCGGCTTCATGGTGTTGCACAGCAACCGCATGGAAGGTTTGCGCGACTTGTTGGTGGACCACATCCGACACAACCCCTTGCCACCCTTGGCTGCCGAAACCGTGCTGGTGCAAAGCAACGGCATGAAGCATTGGCTTGGCATGGCCTTGGCCCAAGATGACGCCTTGGGCATTTGCGCGGCGACCCGAATGGTGCTGCCGTCAAGCCAGTTGTGGCAGATCTACCGAACTGTTCTGGGTGCAGAACGCTTGCCCATGCACATGCCGCTGGACAAATCGCCATTGGCTTGGCGGATTTTGCGCAAATTACCTCAATGGTTGGACGACCCTCGCTATGCGGTGTTGTCCCATTACATGGGAGAAGATCGCCACGGCATACGCGCCTATCACTTGGCGCAACAACTCGCCGACGTGTTCGACGGTTACCAAAATTACCGATCCGATTGGCTCAACCAATGGGCACAAGGCGTTGACCAATGGGAACGCGCCGAGGCATTACCTGCCCCACATGCGTGGCAAGCCGCCATGTGGCGAGACCTGTTGCAAGATGTACAACAACACGCCCCATGGTCTGGGCATTTTGAATCGCGCGCTGATGTGCACCAAGCATTTCTCAACACTCTGAACCAACACACACCGGGCAGCCTCTCTGGTTTGCCGCCACGCTTGATGGTGTTTGGGGTCACTGCGCTGCCCATGCAAACCATGCAAGCCTTGGTGGCGCTGGGCCGACATTTGCCGGTGCTGATGTTTGTGCACAACCCATGCCAAGAACATTGGGGGCACTTGAGTGAAGACCTGTCGCAAGGCGGTCACCCGCTGCTGGCCGCGTGGGGCAAACAAGGGCGTGATTACCTGCATGCCATCGACCAATTTGAAGCCGCAGATGAATACGCGCCGACCTACCAACGGGTGTCCGTGTTCATCAACCCGAAGCAAGACTGCCAAGACGAAGGTCTCACGCCAGGTGTGTTGCACCAACTGCAAACAGACATCTTGCATTTGAGTCCACCACCCGACACACCTGTTGCGCTTGACAGGAACGACGACAGTGTGGTGTTTGTGCAAGCACACTCCGCGCAACGCGAAGTGGAAGTGTTGCACGACCGGGTGCTTGGTTGGCTCAACGCAGACCCTCAGTTGCAGCCCTCTGACATCATGGTGATGGTGCCGGACATGGCACTGTTCGCGCCGCACATACACGCGGTGTTTGGTCGGTATGCCAACACGCTGCTGCAACTGCCTCAACTGCGCATGAGTTTGCGCGACTGGGCAGGTTTGTTCCAAGTCAAAGCCGTGCGTGATCGGTATGCACTCAGCCAAGCCGATGTGGAACAGTTGCACCGGTGGTTGAGCGACGCTGGCGTTCGCTGGGGACTGGATGCCGAGCAACGCCAGCCGTGGGGCATCAGCGCGGAACTGCCGGATGCCGATCAAAACACTTGGGGCTTTGGCCTGCGCCGATTGCTGTTGGGTTACGCCCTTGGCCCGCAAGCCAACCCCTTGCCTTGGCAAGACGTGGCGGCTCATGCGGCCATCGATGGGTTGGATGCCCCCTTGGTGAATGGTTTGCTTCGGTGGTTAAACGACATGGACCGCAGCTTGATCGAATTGAAAGAACCCCAACACGTGGCGGACTGGTTGTCAGTCTGGCAACAGTTGTCTGAACGGTTTTTCTGCGTGACAGACGATGCCGACCAACGCGTGCTGGATCAACTGTTCGCGCCATTGGAAGACACCTGCAGAGACTGTCAATTGGCTGGGTTTGACACACCGCTGCCCTTGGGTGTGTTGCGCAGCCATTGGTTGGCGCAACTCGACAGCATTGGCTTGCAACAGCGGTTTGCGGCCGGGGGTGTGCAATTTGCCACGCTCATGCCGATGCGAGCCATTCCTTTCAAAATCGTTTGCTTGCTGGGCATGAACGACAACGCGTACCCACGCAGTCCCACCCCGCGCGACTTTGACCTGATCAGCCAACCGGGGCAAGCACGCGCAGGCGACCGGGCTCGCCGCGAAGACGACCGATATTTGTTTTTGGAAGCGGTGTTGTCCGCCCGACAACGCTTGTATGTGTCTTGGCAAGGCAAACGTGCCAGTGACCATGCGCCCTTGCCAGCCTCAGTGCTCGTCGCGCAATTGCTCGACCACCTGAACCGGTGTGTCGATCTGGCTGAGCCCCTGACGACACAACCGGCGTTCACGCCACAGCTCCAACCCTTGCAACCGTTTTCTCGACGCTATTTCACCCAAGGCTCGGGCTTTGCCACTTACGCCGCCGAGTGGGCATCGGTGCATGGTCAGCGCAGCCCTGCATCTCCAGAAAATGCCGTCAACAGTGAATCAGCCCTGGCGGATGGATTGGACGCCTCTGCGTTGCTGGCTTTGCTGCGCCAGCCGGTCGAGGTGTATTTCAAGCACCACTTGCAAGTGCAGTTGGATACCCCGCAAGACACCGACGAAGAAAACGAACCGTTTGACCTTGGTGGATTGGATGGCTATTTGCTCAAGCAACAAGTGATTGACGCACCCGAACCATTGCCCTTGTTGCAGCAATTGAAATTGCGCGGTGAATTGGCCATGGCAGCCGGCGGTCAAGCCCAACAAGCGGCGTTGCTGTCACTCAAAGCCGACATCAACGCCCGCTTGGAACCTTGGCTGCAACAGAAAAGCAGCGATTGGCCTGCGCAATCATTGACGATGCAGTGGCATGGCATCAACGTCAGCTTGCCTTATGGCGGCGAGCCTGCACGCTGGCGGCTGCGTACCGATGGCAGTGGCTTACAAATTGACATGCGCGCAGGCAAAGTGTTGCACGGCCACGCGCTTTATCACCTATGGCTGGGTCACCTCAGCGCCAACGCCGCTGGCATCGCCACCGAGAGTGTGCAAAGCGGTGAAGACGGCGTGATCACACTGAAAGCTTTGCCTGCTGCCCAAGCCTTGGCATGGCTCGAGGCGTTGGTACTGCTCTACCGTGAAGCCTGGAATGCACCCTTGCATCTGGCGCGCAAATCTGCCTGCGATTTGTGGATGCAACAACAAAAAACGGCCACAGGCAAACTTTCAGAGGAAGCACAGCGGCTCAAAGCCTTGGGTGCAGCACGATTGACATTCGATGGCGGCCACCGGCGCCGGGGCGAACACAGCACTTCGCCTTATTTGCAACGGGCGTTCTCCGGTTTTGATGACATGGACTTGCACCTGTTTGAGGCCTTGGCACATCAACTGTATGGCCCCATGCTGCAAACCAGTGACCTGCAGACCAAGCAAGACGCAGAGGACGACACATGAACACGCTCGATCCGTTGCACTTGCCTTTGCGCCAGCGACAAATCATCGAAGCCAGCGCAGGCACGGGAAAGACGTGGACATTGGCCGCGCTGTATGTGCGTTTGGTGATTGGCCATGGCCGTTTCAATGGCGAAGGCTTGAGCCCATCGCAGATATTGGTGATGACATTCACCGAGGCAGCCACCGCGGAGCTACGTGAACGCATTCGCAAACGCTTGCATGAAGCCGCTCTGTGGTTTGAGCACGTGTTGCAAGGTCGTGCCCCTGCCAAAGATCCGTTTTTAGAACGGCTGAGCAAAGACCTGCCTGATGAATTTCAGTCAGCGTGTGTGCGACGCTTGCATTTGGCTGCGCAGGCGATGGACGAAGCCGCCATCTACACCATTCACGGATGGAGCCGACGCATGCTCAGCAGTTTTGCGTTGATGAGCAGAGACCTGTTTGAGCAAAGCCACTTGGACAACCCGAATGCGTTGTTGAAACAACTGGTGCGAGACCATTGGCGCAAATGGTATTACCCGTTACCCATGGACTTGCAACGGGTGGTGTTGGACCAACTCGGTGCCAACCCAGATGACCTGCTTGAACGGGTCAAGCTGCTGTGGAAGGCGCAAGACCTGACACCCCCCACCAGCAACAACGAAGATGATGGCGTTGCCGTGTCACTTCCGGTCGACAGTTTGACGCCTTACTTGGCATGGCAGAACCACTGCCAATCACTGGAGGCCGATACCCGCCAAGCTTGGCAAGCCCACTTGCCGGACGTCTTGCATGACGCTCGCGCCAATGGGTGGATCAAAGGACCCGGCATCAGAGACGACTATTTCAGCAAATGGGTCAACGACCTGACGCAATGGGCATCACTCGGGCAAACCATCGACTTGAAAATTTTGACCCGCTTCACCACAGAAAAATTGCAAGCATGCGGTTGGGAATCTGCAAACAACTTTGCATTCTTTCAACGCCTCTCTGTGTTGATGCAAGCAGCAGCACAAGAACCTGAGTGTGTCAGTTTGTTGGTCGCACACGCTGGGCATGAATTGCGTCAGGCTTACCAGCAGGCCAAGTTGAACCAATCGCAATTCGACTTCAACGATTTGTTGCAACGCTTGCACCATGCATTGCATGCGGATGGTGGTGAATTGGCAGACGCGATCCGCCAACAATACCCGGTGGCCATGGTGGATGAATTCCAAGACACCGACCCGTGGCAATACCAAAGTCTGGACCGGATTTACGACAGCTCGCGTGTGGATGACAGGCATGCGCTGGTGATGATTGGCGACCCCAAACAAGCCATTTACAGTTTCCGTGGTGCAGACCTCGACACTTACTTGTCAGCTCGCCAAAGCG
>RFYK01000103.1 GCA_009925585.1 Betaproteobacteria bacterium
CCGAACCGTGAGTGCGCCCGGTGTGCCTGCAAAGTCTGGCGCTGGCATGAAACGAACCAAGGTATTGGCTGACAAGTACAAAGCTGCGTTGTCGCTCAAGCCCGAGCTGGCAATGTCTTTCCATGTGGTGCCGTCGTGCCATTGCCATTTACCTTGGCCGGTGGAGGCGTTGTTGGCAGTGATGGCCACGCCTGCAAGCGTGTCGCCATCCAAGTCGCTGAAGGTGGGCGAAAACAAGCTGAGTACCGTGGCACCTGCTGGGGAACTGGTGTCCTCATCGACTGGGGCCAAGCTGGCTTGCCCAGAGGCTTTGGGCGCGTCGTTGAGATTGGCCACGGGTGCAGAGGGTTTGCTGGCGATGGACTCCACATTGCTTTTGCCATCGGTGTAATTGGCCAGCACCCTGACAGGTTTGCCCACTTGTTCTTGTGTCAACGTGAAGTTGGCAGTGTTGGCGCCGGTGATGTTTTTCCAACCGTTGGCTTCTAAGGATTGCCACTGGTAGGTGACGACTCCCATGCCATCTGTGTCTGACAGCGTATGGTTAGCGGTGAGGGCTTCGCCTTGTTTAAGCGAGCCCGTGATGGTGACTTCACCGCTGGGCAACGCGTTGCCAGTGAGTGCAGCCAACAGGTCGGTGATGGTTTTGTCAACCACTGGCGCTTGAGGGGTTTGGACGGCGCTTTGGATGCTGTTTGCACCCGACTGGTTGAGCAGGGCCTTGAGGTCGTTGTCAGTCAGCACAGGTTTGCCATCGCTGCCCAACGAAATTTTTGTGGCCAAGTCGGTGGCAATGTCATAGGCGTTGCCGCCTTTGTTCGACTCCATTTGCTCAAACAAATTCAGTACCACGCCATGGTTGTCAGGATTGACTTGGCTGTTGGGGTCGGTCAGTTTGGCATCAGCCGTGACCACGTTGTTGGGTGTGATGCCAAAAATCGTCGCCACGGCTTGGTTGGCTTCGTTGACTTTGGCCACCGTGGTGTTGATGGCTGGGTCGCCATTCGCGTCCAAAGTCACGCCTGCTTTGATAGAGGAGGTGAGGGTGAGTGGCGAAATGTTGGCCACTGAATCCACCCCCGGGAAATAAAAACTGGCCAACAGCGTGGGCACCGGTTTCGGGCCGTTCAAGCTTGCATCTTGGTAAGTGGGAGTGTCGGTATTGGCCGTGTTTTTGTCGTAAGCCTTGAGCACCACCACGCCGGTGTAATTTTGGGTCAAGGTGATAGAAAACGTGCCGTCGTTGTTTGCCACAGCGGTGCCAATTTTGTGGCCTTGGTCGTCGAACGCGTCGACGGTCAGATCGCCGTTGCCGTTGCTTTTGACAGCGCCCGCGTAAACAGTGCCTTTGATTTTTGGCATGACAGCCACGGGTTTGGTGTCGCCAGAAGAACTGCCGCCTGAGTTGGCAAGCACCGTGACTGTGGTTGCTGCCAGAGCCGCGCCAACCACGGTGGGGGTAGAGACCCCCAGCGCACTGATGAGGGGGATACCGAATGCTTGTGCGTCCACGGTGTTGGCGGCCGTGGCACCGGGGACCCACATGATGGTGGTGTCATCGACCACGGTGTAGACGGGGGAGTTGGGTGATATCAGGCCCAAGGTGGTGTTTGATTCGGATTCTTGGGTGGCATCCACCAAATAACCGGGCATGCTGGAGACGGGTGTTTGTTCATCCAGAGGCGTTGTGGGGAAAAATTCTTCAAGCTCAACCACAACGCTTTTGTCAACAATGGCTTGAAGTTTTTGGCCTTTGCGAACGAGGATTTGGCTTTTGATCACCTCGCCTGTTTTTTCGTCGACCAACCGATAAAGTGTGCCGGGCTTGGCTTTGAGGCTCAATCGTGAATTGCTGCCTTGGGGACTGACGACGCCGAGTTGGGACTCTTTCGTTTCATTTTTGGCATTGACTGAAATGGCTTTGAGAAGCATGGTGGTCATGGATGAAACCCTTTTGATGGAAGAAGAATAGGTGGGTAATGCTTTGTTGGTTATTTTTCATTTCAGTTTAGATATATAGGTCAATGAATTTATATTATTTGAATTCATTGCCTTCAATTTAGCCTGAAATGCAGGGATATGCCTAGCATCTGAATCAACCCAGCGGGCTGACAATGCGCCATCAGTCAGGGGCCCACTTTTTCTCCATCACCTATGCAAGTGTTGCAAGTCATCTTCAGCGGGGTTGCCCAAGGCTGCATTTATGGGCTGATTGCACTCGGCTTTGTGCTGATCTACAAGGCCACCGAAACCGTGACGTTTGCCCAAGGTGAATTGATGATGTTGGGCGCGTTTGCCGGACTGGGCTGTGTGTCTTACTTGGGTTGGCCGTTCGCCGTGTCGGTGTGGGTGTCCATGTTGGTGATGGCCTGCATGGGTTGGTTGATCGAGCGGGTGGTGATCAACCCGGTGCTGGGTGAACCGGCGTTCGCGATTGTGATGCTGACGATTGGTGTGGGTTATGTGGCGCGCGGTTTGGTCACCATGATTCCCGACATTGGCACCGAAACCCACAACTTGCCTGTGCCTTACGCAGACACGTCGTTCAATTGGGGGGGTGTTGTTTTGGGTGCCACACAACTGGTGGTGATGGCCACGACGGCGTTGCTTTGCGGTGCACTCTATTTGATGTTCAAGTATTCGCGCGTGGGCATTGCCATGCAGGCCACGTCGCAAAACCAATTGGCTGCTTATTACATGGGCATACCGGTCAAGCGGCTCAACAGCATGGTGTGGGCGCTGGCCGCGGTGGTGGCCACGGTGGCGGGTTTGTTGCTCGCCCCGATCACGTTTGTGCATGCCAACATGGGTTTCATCGGGCTGAAGGCTTTCCCTGCGGCGGTGGTGGGTGGCTTTGGCAGTTTGCCCGGCGCGATTGTCGGCGGCATCCTCATTGGCGTGGTCGAATCGCTCTCAGGGTTTTGGTTGCCCGAGGGCTTCAAAGACGTGGCCGCTTATGTGGTGGTGTTGCTGATGTTGGTGTTCAAGCCCAACGGATTGTTTGGCGACAACCTGCGCAAAAAGGTCTGAGCCATGCGTTTCATTTTCAAAACCAGCTACCAACAAGACATCCAATTGGCGCGCCACGGTGGCCATGTGTTTTGGTACAGCGCGTTGCTGTTGTGCTTGGTCACAGCGCCTTGGTGGCTAGAAGAATACTGGTTGGCGCAACTCACCTTTGTGATGATTTACAGCATCATGGGTTTGGGGCTGATGCTGCTGGCGGGCTTCACCGGTTTGTTCTCCATAGGCAATGCCGCGTTCATGGGCGTGGGTGCGTATGTGGCGGCGGTGTTGTCTGCGCATGGCATACCGTTTCCGTTGACCTTGGCGTTGGCCGCGGGCTTGTCCGCGTTGGTCGGGGCGGTGGTGGGTTTGCCTGCGCTCAGGGTCAAGGGCATCTTTTTGGGCATCGCGACGTTGTCGTTTGGTTTCATTGTGGAAGAGGGTTTGGCGCGTTGGGAAAGCGTGACTGGCGGTAACGCAGGCATGCATGTCAAAACCATGGTGCTGGGCAGTTGGAAGGTGGACAACGCCGAATCGTTTTACGCAGTGTGTTTGGCCGTGACCGTGTTGTGTACCTTGGCCGTGCTCAATGTGTTGCGCAGTGCCACGGGCCGCGCATTGGTGGCGATCCGAGATTCAGAAATTTCAGCGCAAAGCATGGGCATCCATTTGGCCTATTACAAAACGCTGTCGTTCATGTTGTCGGCTGCACTGGCAGGCATGGGTGGCGCGCTTTACGCTCACAAAATGCAATTCATCAGCCCAGACCAGTTCGGCATTTTGCAGTCCATCGATTTGTTGTTGATGGTGGTGATCGGTGGCTTGGGTTCGGTGCATGGTGCTTTTCAAGGTACGCACCTGGTTTGAACTGTTTCCCTTTTACCGCAAAGGCATGTTCAAGCGTCAAAAAAGTTTTCAGAAATCGGACCGACTCAAATGAGCGACATCCTTTTAAGCGCCCACGATTTGAGCGTTCGCTTTGGCGGCGTGTTGGCGGTCAACCGAGTCAGTTTCGAGGTGCGTGAAGGCGAAGTGTTCACCTTGATCGGCCCCAACGGCGCAGGCAAAACCACGGTCTTCAATTTGATCAGCCGTTTGTACACGCCGACCTCTGGACATTTGACCTACCGAGGTCAGGCCTTGAACCACATGCCTGCGCATGCCGTGGCAGCGGCTGGCATCGCGCGCACGTTTCAAAACATCGAACTCTTTGAACACGCATCGGTGTTGCACAACTTGTTGATCGGCAGGCATGTGCACCGTCACACCGGGTTTTGGCAACAGATGCTTTTTTTGCCCTCGGTGCGCGCCGAAGAAATGGCCACGCGACGCAAGGTGGAAGAAGTGATCGATTTTCTGGACTTGCAACACTACCGCGACACCATGGTGGCGGGCTTGCCTTATGGCATTCGCAAAGTGGTCGAGCTCGCGCGCGCTTTGTGCACCGAACCCAAGTTGTTGTTGTTGGACGAGCCGTCTTCCGGTTTGAATGTCGAAGAAACCGCAGACATGGCGTTTTGGATCCAAGACATACAAAAAGATTTGGGCATCACTGTGCTGATGGTGGAACACGACATGAGCTTGGTGTCCAAGGTCAGCGACCGCGTGCTGGCGATGAACCAAGGCGAGGTGTTGGCCTTGGGCACCGCCGCGCAAGTGCAGTCGCATCCGGCGGTCATCGAAGCGTATTTGGGCGGCACGTTCGATGTCACCGCGTTCAAGCGCGATCAAGTGGGGGCGGCATGAGCGACACCGTGTTGCAACTCAACAATGTCGAGAGCGCGTATGGGCCGGTCCGTGCCATTCGTGGGGTCAGCTTGAGTGTGCAGCGCGGGCAAATTGCGACGGTGCTGGGCTCGAATGGCGCTGGCAAAACCACGGTGCTCAAAACCATCTCCGGCATATTGGACCCACGCAAAGGCAGCGTGACGTTCAAAGGCGAAAACATCACTGCCATGGACCCGGCTCACATCGTGCAACGCGGCTTGGTGCAAGTGCCAGAAGGTCGCGAGGTGTTCCCCTTGTTGTCGGTGCGCGATAACTTGGTCATGGGCGCCTATACACGCAGTGACAAGGATGGCGTCGCGCGTGACATGGAAACCGCGTTCAACTACTTTCCGATTTTGCGCGAACGAGCGGCGCAACCGGCGGGCTTGCTCTCGGGCGGGCAACAGCAAATGTTGGCGATCGCACGCGCCTTGCTCAGCAACCCCGACATGATCTTGTTGGACGAGCCCAGTTTGGGGTTGTCGCCCAAACTCACGCAAGAAATTTTTGAAATCGTGCTTCGCATCAACCGCGAACGCGGCACCACCATGTTGCTGGTTGAACAAAACGCCAACATGGCATTGAATGTGGCAGACCATGGCTTTGTGTTGGAGTCGGGACGCATCGTGATGGAAGACACGTGTGAACGTTTGCGCGAAAAGGACGACATCAAAGAGTTTTACCTGGGTCTGAAGGAAGCCGGTGCCCGCGATGAGCGTCGCTGGAAAAAGAAGAAAACCTGGAGATAAACCATGAGCGTTTTATGGGACACCAGCAGACTCCAAGGCACCACGGACATCTTGATGCCGGGCGACACGATCACCGACATTTTTTGGAATGCGGTCAACCAACGTGGCTCGCAGTTGATGATGCGCGAGAAAAAATTCGGCATCTGGCAAAGCTGGGATTGGCAACAAGCGGGTGAAGCCGTCCGCCAAATCAGCATGGGCTTGATGGCCAACGGGTTTGAGGTGGGCGACTGCGCCTCCATCCTTTCCAACACGCGATTGGAATGGGTGTTGGCCGACATGGCCGTGTTGTCTGCAGGCGGCGTATCGAATGGCATCTATCCCACCGACTCGGTCTCGCAAGTGCAGTACCTGTGCGAAGACTCGCGCACCACGGTGTTGTTTGTCGAAGACGAAGAGCAATTGGACAAGGCGTTGATGTCACGCGGGCAATTGCCACTGTTGAAGTTGATTGTGGTGATCGACACCGAGGGCTTGACGCGTTACAGCGATCCGATGGTCATCAGCTTGCAATCGCTTCGCGACCAAGGCAGAAAACACGAACGCAGCCAACCGGGTTTGTTCGAGCGCCGCCGTGTCAGCCGCCGCCCTGAAGACTTGGCGATTTTGATTTACACCTCGGGCACCACTGGCAAACCCAAAGGCGCGATGCACAGCCACGCGGGCATGGTCTACGCCATGCGCGGCTACAGCTTGTATTTGGCGCAAGACCAGCGGGACGAGCGCATGTTGTTTTTGCCTTTGTGCCACATCGCCGAGCGCTTGGGTGGCATGTACTCCTGCATTTACGGCGGGGCCATTTTGAATTTTGTGGAGAACCCAGACACTGTCCCCGAGAACGTCCGAGAGATTGCACCCACTTTGTTTTTTGCGGTGCCGCGTGTTTGGGAAAAGTTTTATTCGGCGGTCACGATAGCCATTGCCGAGGCGGGCGCGTTTCAACAAGCGATTTACCGCGCATCCTTGGCTTGCGGCCACGCGGTCGCAGCGCGTGTGTTGCGGCAGCAAGCCGTGCCACTCTGGTTGAAGCTGTGTTTTCACGTGGCGCGTCTGGCGTGTTTGAACAATGTGCGCCGCATGATGGGCATTCAACGCGCCAAATTTTTGGGCACGGGTGCCGCGCCGATCTCGCCCGACTTGGTGCGTTGGTACTTGGCGTTGGGCATTCCCATGTTGGAAGTGTGGGGGCAAACAGAGTCGGGTGGTGCATCCACCTTCATGCCGTTTGACCAGATCGTGCCGGGTTCGATTGGCAAAGCTTGCGTCTACAACGAAGTGAAAGTGGATCCACTCACCCAAGAGTTGTTGATCCGTGGCCCGAATGTGTTCATGGGCTACCTGAACCAACCCGATAAAACCGCAGAAACCATCGACGCCGAAGGCTGGTTGCACACGGGTGATGTGGGCAGTGTGGACGCACAAGGTTTTTTCAAAATCACCGACCGCATGAAAGACATCATCATCACGGCAGGTGGCAAAAACATCACGCCCAGCGAATGGGAAAACGAGTTGAAGTTTTCGCCCTATGTGACCGATGCGGTGGTCATTGGTGACAAGCGCGCGTATTTGACGGTGATCATCATGATCGATTTGGACAATGTGGAGAAATTCGCCCAAGACCATGACGTGCCGTTTTCGAACTACGCCAGCCTGACCCGCGCCCCTGAAGTACAGTCGCTCATCCAAGCGGAGATTGACAAGGTGAATGCCAAATTCGCTCGGGTGGAGCAAATCAAACAATTCCGTTTGCTCGACACCCAATTGACCGCCGAGGATGACGAGTTGACCCCCACCATGAAACTCAAGCGCAAGTTGGTAGAACACAAATACAAAGATTTGATCGATTCGATGTACCGCACTTCCACCCATTGACCCCGGTTCTCAGGAGACACACTCATGAAAAAATCACTGCTCACTGTTTTACTTGCACTCGGCCTGACACAGGTTTGGGCGCAGCAACAAGGCGTCAGCAAAGACCTGATATTGATTGGCACCATCCAAGATTTGTCCGGGCCATTGGCGGGCTATGGCAAAGCGGTTCGCAACGGCATGCAGTTGCGCATCGATGAATACGACCCCAAACGGGCGGTGCTGGCCGCGCAAAAACTGGTCAACCAAGACAAGATATTCATCATGGCAGGGCACATTGGCACGGCGCAAAACAACGCCGCCATGCCCGTGCAGTTTGAAAAGAACATCATCAACTTTTTGCCTGTGACCGCCGCGCGCGAAATGTATGAGCCGTTCAACCGTTTGAAATACGCCTCGTTCGCCACGTACTTTGACCAAATGCGCGCCGCAGTACCCAGCTTGGTCAAAGAAAAAAAGCTCACCAAGGTTTGCGCGATTCACCAAGACGATGAATTTGGCTTGGAAGTCGTGCGCGGCGCAGAAGCCGGGTTGAAGACTGTGAACATGGATTTCACGGAGAAGACGACCTACAAACGCGGCGCCACCGATTTTTCTTCGCAAGTGGCGCGGATGAAATCTGCGGGTTGTGAATTGGTGGTGCTGGGCACCATCATCCGTGAAACCGTGGGCACGATTGCCGAGGCGCGCAAAACCGGCTTCAACCCGCTGTTCATAGGGTCAAGCGCCGCATACACCGACTTGATACACAAATTGGGAGGCAAAGCCATGGACGGCATGTACGCGACCATGACCGTGCCGCACCCTTATTTAGATGAAGCATCCAAGCCGATTGCGTTTTGGGCCAACAAATACAAAACCAAGTTT
>RFYK01000104.1 GCA_009925585.1 Betaproteobacteria bacterium
CACTTGGTGAACCACGGGCAAGCATTTGCCTTGTTGCAACAAGGGCCAGACTTTTTCATGAAGCTCGTTAGCCATCTGCGCCTTGTCAGCGGCTGTTCGGGGCCGCAGAGTCGACCCTGTGAAGGTCAAACGCTTGACCATCAAACCGATCCAATCCACATCGGTTTTAGAGGGCTGCAAAAACGCAATTTGCACCAATCGCCCATCGATAGCCAAGCTGTGGAGGTTGCGCTGCATGTAGTCACCACCGACCATGTCCAAAATGATGTTGACGCCTTTTTGTTCAGTGGCGCTCATGACTTCTTTGACAAAGTCTTGTGTCCGGTAATTGATTGGCGTGTCAGCACCTGCCTTGGCGCACGCCTGCATTTTTTCTTCGTTGCCCACCGTGCAAAACACGCGTGCGCCAAATGCTTTGGCCAGTTGGATGGCAGTCAACCCGATACCAGATGAACCGCCATGCACCAAGAAAGTTTCATTTGCTTGCAATTTGCCGCGTTGAAACACATTGGTCCAAACCGTGAAATAGTTTTCAGGCAGTGCGGCAGCCTGCAATAAGGACAACCCGGTGGGCACAGGCAGAACCTGGCCTTGAGGAATGGCGACATACTCTGCATAAGCACCGCCATTGGCCAAACCACACACCAAGTCGCCCACCTTCCACCGCGCGACCCCTTCTCCCAGTGCAACCACGTGGCCCGAGGCTTCCAACCCCAAAATCGGCGAAGCGCCCGGCGGTGGCGGATAGCGGCCACTGCGCTGCAAACAATCAGGCCGGTTCACACCCGCATAAGCCACCTTGATCAGCACTTCGCCTGCTGCAGGTGCGGGTACCTCAGTGACGGCCATGTGCATCACCTGTGGTTCACCACCGGCACCATGCGCAACATATTTCATTGACTCGGTCATTTCAATTCCTCAAAAAATTCACATCGGACAAAGTTGGTTCAAAGCCATGTCACCGGTTCAAAATGGACGCTGCCGAGTTGGCTGCTCAAGGTCATTTCGCCTTCTTGTATGGTCGCTTGTAACTGCATGCTGCGCTCGGCCATGGTCGCCATGGCTTGAGAGGCTTCGTGCGGTATGCGCACGACGTGCAATTTTTTTTGGCGGTGTAATTTGTTTTCGATGCCTTTCCACCAAATGTCTGCCGCCGAAGAAAACGCATACACCCAAACTTCATCAGACTGGCTCGCAGCCCGCTGCAAGGCTTTTTCTTCAGGTTGCCCGACTTCAATCCACAGCCGTTTGCGCCCTGTGAAATCCGTCAATGACACATCCGGGTCATCCGGGTTTGACAGACCTGCGCCAAATGCCAATACACCATCGCCTTGGCAGGTGGCTTGGAGTTGGTAGGCGTTCAAAGACAGGGCCGCCAAACGAACCATCATGCGTTCGTCAGTCTCACTGGGGTGTCGGGCTAAGGTTAATGCGTGGTCGGCGTAATAAGCGTGGTCTATGTCTGCGATTTGCAGTTGCGCTTTAAATACAGTGGATTTGAGTGCCATGACGAATCATAGTCGTCAGGGCCAATGCGAAATATCAGGCTTTGACGGCGCGAAAACCCGAGTAAAGGCGAGAAACGGGCCGGCTCTTTTGTTCCGCCTCTTGCGCGAGCTGGGTACGAATGCGTTTGCCTTGACGGTCTGCGCTGATTTGAGTGGACTTGTTCATTCGAGATTCCATTAACAATCTTGATATGAATAACGAACAAGCAACCCCTGCGGATGACAAACCCGACAAAAAAATCTCAAAAAAAGCAAATGTCACTTTATTAATTATTTTTAGTTATCTTCTTTAGGTGATTGAACCCTGATTGGTAAAACCCCATCACTTTCAGAGGGGGTCATCACATGTTGAACCAGTTTTCCCTTGAACTCACCCCCACGCTCTATTTCAATGTGGTCATAGTCAAGCTGCCCTGAAACCTTGCCACAGCTGTGAATCAATATGTGCTCATGGCACACAATGGTTTCTGCAAGCACACCATGAACATCTATCATTCGGGCTTCTATGCGTCCCGATACATGTCCTGTCGGCCCTATTTGTAAGTCAATCGCAGTGACCTCTCCGTTCACCTTGCCATTGATACTTGCCAAGCCTGGAGCAACCATCGATCCTGAAAAAGTCACCCCCTCCCCCAAAAACACCGCGCACTCATTTGCGATCAGCTCAGTCATGTCTGCCTCCATCAAGTCATGAATGAGCTATTTATAACTTATTTTTTATGTAAGTTAGTTTTTAAATGTTATTTATCGATGAAAAAAATGTGTTTTGAATTTAAATTTATTACGCAAATTGAATCAAATGATGCGTTGAGCGCGTGCAGGGCACCTCAAGTCTGTGCATGATCTTCCGATCCCAACCATGTAAGAGTTGCTTGCAACCCTCCGTCAATATTGATATTTTTGTGAAGACCCATGACCCAATTGAATAAATTCCTGGCATTGTCCATATTGATGACCGCAATCAATGTGCCGATGTACTTTTATTCAAAGTCTTTGGTGAAGCCTCAAACACCGAGTACGACCGAGGCAACAGACCATGCAAATGGATCTGCAGCACACGGTTCAGGCCATGACGATGGTGCCCACGGGGCATCACAAAACACAACGCATCCAGCGCCTGAGCCTTTGTTCAACGAGCAATTGCTGGCAGACATGGCCAAAGAGGAAAAACCGGAGCGGTTTCAGTCGATTGCAGACCTCTACAAACCACCTCTTCTTGGGAAATGCAAAAAATTGTTCGAGCGTTTCAACCGTAAGAAATTTGCGGACAAGCCCCACAAAGCTTTCGTTTACAGCTTTGACGGAGAGACCGCTTATTGCGCTGACGCTTACACAGACAAAGGCCAGGAAGCCGCAGAAGAAATTGTGATGAGAGATTGTGAAGAACACCATGCGGGCTCAGGTAAATACTCGCCGTGCCGAATTTATGCATCTGAATGAAAGACACAGGTAACAACATGGATTGCGTCGCTTGCGGTAAACCCATCTCAATCACAGCCAAGTTTTGTGGCAAATGTGGTGCGCCCGTCAAACGCCCTGAGACCACCTTGAGCGAGGCACCCACTCAGGAACCCGTGAGCGTTCCCTCGAGTGCCCCGGTTGAACAAGCGCCATCGCCTGACATGGTTGCTGTGCCGCAAACTGCTGAGTCCGTGGAAGACTTGGTGCTGACCATTGAGTTACCTAACGACGTGGACCATGCGTCCATGTTGAAAATCGATTTGAACCTGCCCAGCGAAAGCAGTCACGAACCCGTGCACGTTGCTGCCCCTGAAGCCTCATTGGTATCACCCGCGGTGTCACATGAAGCCCCAGCCTCGATTGCCTCCGCAGAAACCTTGGCCCATTGGCAAGCGGACCAATCCGATATCAAGCAAATGCTTGAAAAACAATCGCACTTGCTCGACTTCATTTCTTTGGCCTCACAACAACAAGCGCATGTGCAATCGCAACCCAGTCCGCTTGAGCCTTTGCTCAAAGAAGTGATGACGCAGCAATCCAACCTGTCAGCAAAACTGGATGCGATCCAAGAATCCGTTGCCAAACCGCAGGCAGAAGTGACAGTGCGCATGCCAGAAGAATTCAAACTGATGCTGGAAAAGCAAAAAATTGAATTGCTCAAAGCCTTCAGCCAAAACGTCGCCCAAAACACCGCCAACATTGAAGCTGTTTACAAAGACACGACGGCCAAAATTGAATCATTGTTGCAAGCCAATGCAGCCACAGCGCAGGCTTTGGAAAAGAACATGGCGCCCATCACCCAAACGGTGACGGACATGAAAACCCGTCTCCAAGCGGTTTCCAAAAAAATCGATGATGCGTCTACCCAATCCAAAAAAGCAGCTGCAAGCAGCGCCGCGGACAGCACGGAAGGCAGCGGTGGCTTCATACTGTTCATCATTGGCTTGCTGTGTGGTTTGACGGTCGTATTGAGTTCTTTGGCCATTTATAACTTTTTAAGCCACGAGGTTTCATCCACGTCTAAAAACACGCATGACGAGCCTGCCGCAGACCATGGCAAACCCAGTGCGCATGATGATGCTTCACATTCCTCAGCCCCAGCAGATCACGAACCCGCATCTCACGACAAGCCTGCCTCAGACAGCGGCAAAGCCAAGAGCCATTGAAGTTGAAGAACAGCGAAAGCCTGACATGATTTGCACCAGCTGTTATTTCATTAACCCCAGCGAGAATGTGTTTTGCCAAAACTGTGGCGCGCACCTGCCGCATGTGCAAAGTCAAAAACCCAGCATATCGCCATTGATCTTGGCCAATACGTTGGACAACAGTTCTCTGCTGATTTCACGCGGTCCTTGGCAGATGCGCATGGATTTGATGACACCCTTTTTGTGGCTGGCCATGTTGGTGTTTGTATTCACCTTGAACAACACCTATGGACTGGGCATTCTGGCAGTGGGCTTGGCGTTTGCTTTGTACAAATCACACGACACCCGACAAATCATTCAGCAAACCATCCCTGTCGAGCTGATCAACAAAACCATCATTGCTTATGGCCCGGCCAACACCACCAGCCGGTTCTCATTGCCCACAGGCGTGTTGTATTTGTTGTCTGATGGTTTGTACTTCAAATCGTTTGACAGCAACGAAGAAATTTCATTCATTCACATTGAAATTTCATTCACAGACACGGCTGTTCGCAAGGGAGGTGTTTCATTCTTTCCGCATTGGCATGAAATTGAAATGAACAATGGCATGAACGAGCGGTTCACCTTCACCGTGCAAAACGGTGGTGAATGGATGCTGTTGATGAAAGTATTGCGCAGCGAATTGTCTAAACGCTGAGAGATACCGGCCTCACAGTTTGAAGAGCGCTTCCATTTCGCGCCTGATTTTGTAAGCAGGAAGCTGTGTGTCCATGGCGACGTCGTCCCAGCACAAGGACTGGCCTTTTTTGACGTCACGCACCAATTTGACTTGGTGCGCCAAACCCAAAGGCAAGCCACCCATGCGTGAAGAAGCGCTGGCTGGCAGCAACTTGCCCCACACGGTGTAGCCTCCCTCGCCGTCGAGCATTTCACCCGCCTTGAGGTCGCGTTTGGCTGTCGCCACCACATCCGCATGCCAACCTTGAGCCACCCCAGTGGCCTCACCTCGCAAAGCGACACTGGCCACCGACATGCCCACTTCTAAACCAATCAAATGCCAACGCTTGTAGAGCGTGAAATAGCGGCCGGAAGGGTCGGTGTGCGCGTTGTATTCTTCAAAACAGTGCTTGATGTAATCGGTCTCTGCTTCGACCGTGACCCAAACACCCATACGGATGTCATAGGGAATGACACGGCCATCGGCTTCCAATGAAGAAATGACTTCAACCATGCCTTTTCGCTCGAGCACCCCACCTTCGCTTTTCGGGCGCGTGACATAGGGGATGTCTTCGACACTGGCAGGTGGATACAGCAAACCGTTCGAGGGCACATGCAAACCCGTGGCATTGGACACGGCAGTGCATTCAATCGAGGGTTTAGAGCCATCCAAAAAACTGTTGAACATTTTGGGATTCAAACCACCGCGACTGGCTTGTTCGGGTGTGAGTCCGTAATTGCCCCAGACTGTCTCCGGTGTCGATTCGCTGAAATGAGGTAACCATTTGTGTCCGCGTCCTGCCGCCGTCACCGGGAAACCACAGGTTCTGGCCCAATCCACCAAATCACAAATCAAAGCGGGTTGGTCGCCAAAAGCCATTGAATAAACGAGTCCAGCATCGGCCGCTTTTTTGGCCAGCAAAGGGCCGCAAAACGCATCCGCTTCCACCGTCACATTCACCACATGCTTGCCATGTGCAAATGCGGCCAAGCAATGTTCAACCGCAGCAATCGGATTGCCTGTGCATTCCACCACGACATCCACCAGGGGGTGCGCCACCAGCATTTGCCAATCTTGCGTCAAAAAAGTCAGCCCCTGCTTGAATGCATCATCCAAACTGCTTGCACTTGATTGATGTGCGGGCCAACCCACGCGGTTCAAATTGGCGCGGGCATTGTCAATGGACAAATCGGCGATGCCAACCAAATGCACACCAGGCGTACGCGGTACTTGTGACAAGTACATGGCGCCAAATTTACCGGCGCCAATCAACACCACACGAACAGGTTTTTGCTGTGCAGCGCGCTGCTGCAACTGAAGGTACAAACTCATGCGGCTTTTTGCGTTTGGTCAAAAGGAACGTCAGTGGTTACCAATGCACTGGCAGGCAAGCCTTTGGCCCAAGGCAAATCCACGGGGTAATCTCGCGTGAGGCAGTCGTCTGGCAAACATTCAATCGGGGTGAAATCGCGGTGTGCGATGTACTCAGGCCGCTTGTGTCTGCGAATATGGTTGGAGACGGCACACAAACTCAAATACACACTGACACGGTTCCATGGGGACAAGTTGCTGGCAGAGGCATGCACCAAACAACTGTGAAACAAAATCATGGAACCTGCTGGACCCGTGGGACTGACAATGCCGCCCTTTTTCCCACCTGCTCGATCAACCAACTGGGAGATCAAATCATTGTCAACTGTCCAAAGCGGATAACTGGTGGTGGTCAAGTCATGTTTGGCATCGATCACCCCTTTTTTATGACTGCCAGGGATGAACATCAAGGGGCCGTTGAACTCATTCACATCGTCTAAAAATATCGCGACATTCATGGCACGTTCAGTGGGCATCATGTCGTCGTTCAACCAAGTGCCATAGTCTTGGTGCCACTGCCATACATCGCCTTCAAACGCCATCTTTCCGTTGATCTTGAATTGGTGCATGTAGAGTTTTTCACCAAATAAATCTTCAACCGGGTTGATCATGCGCGGGTGACGCGCCAGTTTGGCAAATGGTTCTGAATACAAGTGGGCAGCAAAGTTGGTACGGACCGCGTCCTTGCCTTTTTCTCTGACGTTGTAGGCTTCACGTCGGCTGTACAAATGAGGTACCTCTTGAACCAGCGTTTGGGTTTCTTCTGGCGTGAACAAACCTGGAAAAAACAAATAGCCTTCACGGTCAAATTCAGCGTGTTGCTCGGGTGTGAGTTTCATGGGAAACTGGCTCCAGTAGGGGGTTCTTCGGTTTGAGACGTTTCATGCTTTGACACATCAGTGGCATTGCTAAGACATAGATTATCTGCATAATATGAATTCAGAATTCACCTTTTCGGAAATTTACCCCCATGAAGAAAATTTATTACTTTGTTGTTGTATTTTGTTTTCAAATATTCCAAGTCACTGCTGCGGACATTTCTGGCCCCGCTGAGTCGGGTTCCGATTTGGCTACAGCGAAAAGTCAAATTGATAAAAAAGACTGGCCAGGGGCCATCAGCACCCTGGAAAAATTTGTCAAAGCCAATCCCAACAATGCGGACGGCTTTAACTTGTTGGGCTACAGCCTGCGCAATGCCAAGCGTTACCCCGAAGCGATTTTCAATTACAAAGAAGCGCTTCGCATTGACCCACAACACCGCGGTGCGCACGAATACCTCGGGGTTGCTTATGTGCAAAACAAAGAATTGCCCAAAGCCAAAGAACTGCTGGTGTCATTAGAAAAGATTTGCGGTCAGCAATGCGAGGAATACCAAGACCTGAAAAAAACCATCGCAAAAGCAGAGAAAAAATAAATCCATGCGTTCCTCTGTCTGCTTAAGCAACCACTAGCTCCACTCCCACCAAGGTTTTTTTTGCCAATTTGAGCAGTTGTAAATCACTGCAGCAGGGTCTCTTATATCTAAACGCGTCGCCAATCTGAGCGTGTTTTTGGAAAACTCAAAATCAGATACCACGGAATGCGCAAACTCGTCAGTCGATGGCGAAAGCAACAGCACATCCTGGCGCGTGATGGTCAGTTCGACCGACTCAACATTCATCTTTGCCTGATAAGACAATTGCGATTTGGTTCCCGTTGCATTGTTCACCACCCAAGAAGTGGTGGTTTCTTTGCCAAACACGCCACAATGAATCACATCAGCGGCCCATGAAACGCACAAACGGTCAGGGCTGTTCTGCACGGTGTAGTGACGAATGAATCCGTCAAACGGTTGAGCGTTTTGCGCTTCACAAAAATACGATTTGCTGGCTGATGGTGAGCACGCCTCTAGACAAACCAATGAGAGCACACCCCAATATTTGAGCATGGCTTAAAACCATTGA
>RFYK01000105.1 GCA_009925585.1 Betaproteobacteria bacterium
AGCATTACACCGCCATGCATTCCGGCGAGATGAACAACAACCCCTCGCCAGGCAACAAAGCAGGCGGCTTGACCACCATCTTGGAAAAATCACTGGGTGCAGTCGCCAAAGGCGGCACCAGCAATTTGCAAGCGGTTTACGAGTACGCAGAGAAAATCAAAGTGCACGGCTTTGTGTACATGGACACACCGGGCTACGACCCCGTGAGCGCAACGGGGCAGGTGGCTGGCGGCGCCAACCTGATTTGCTTCACCACAGGTCGTGGGTCTGCTTATGGTTGCGCGCCCTCGCCTTCGCTGAAACTGTCCACCAACACGGCGTTGTGGGAGCGTCAGTCAGACGACATTGACATCAATTGCGGGGAGATTGTGGATGGCGGCAGCAGTGTGCAAGCCATGGGACAGCACATATTTGAGCGCATGCTGTCTTGCGCTTCTGGCCAAGCCAGTAAAAGTGAGCTACATGGTTATGGTCAAAACGAGTTCGTGCCCTGGCAATTGGGCGCAGTCATGTAGCCCTAAATAGACGACAAAAAGAAAATCAAATCGTCGCGCTGCTGCTGTGCGAATGAAATGAATTTGTCGCGTGCGGTTTTGGCTTCACCGCCGTGCCACACGATGGCTTCCAACAAATTGCGTGCGCGACCATCGTGTAAAAACGAATTACTGGCGTTGACTTGCATGGACAGCCCCACGCCCCACAGCGGCGGTGTGCGCCAGTCGGTTCCGCTGGCCTTGAAGTCGGGACGGCCGTCTGCCAAGTCGGGTCCCATGTCGTGCAACAGCATGTCGGTGTAGGGGCGAATCAACTTGTTGGCAATTTGAGGCACGGCCGGGTACTTGCCCGTGCGCATTTCAGGCACGTGGCAACCTGAGCAACCTGCCGACTCGAACAGTTTTTCACCATTTTTGAATTCTGGTTTGTCGCGGTTGCGCTGTGCCGGCACATCCAGTGTTTGCGACCAGAAAGTGATCGGCTCCCACAGGTCGGGACGTAACTCGGGCTTGTCGCCTTTGAGCGCAGCCAAACATTCTTTTTGCACGGGCGTGCAATTTTGTTCGGGGTAAATCGACGAGGTGATACCGATGTCACCCAAAAACGCCGCCGCGATTTGTTGCTTGATGCTGGGTTGGTTGGCCTTCCAACCGAAACGCCCGAGCGAGGTTTTTTTGTTGATGTCGTCACGCACATAGTTGGGACGACCATTCAGGCCCATGGCCTTTTGTTTCTCGGCCAACTTGAGAATGTCTTTTTCACTGATGGCCTCCAAATAGCCCATGCCCAAAATCGCTTGGGTATTGCGAAGCGACATCATCACGCCGTCAGCCAAAGGGCCGAAATTCAAATTCTCAATGCGAATGCTGGGGCGGCGCAATTCGATTTGCTGGCCGTCGGGAAAGGTGAATGAGCTGTTGATCCAGTCGATGAACACCTCGGCTTCGCCAGCGCGAGCCTCGGGGTCTTTGCGGGTGATCATGTCAAACGACTGGATGTCGTTGCCATAGTTGGGGTCAGGCTTGGGCTCGCCATGCGGACCGACACCCGGCACCGACAAGCGCACGAGCTGTTGGAAAACGCGCAGACCGCTGGCATCCAACGCCCTGCCCCGACCCGCGTTCAAGTGACAGCCTGCACAGTTGGTGGCCATGAACATCGGCCCCAAGCCCCATTCGCCGCCGGCGGGGTTGCCTGTAGACCTCTTGCGGCAGCGCCTCTTCCTTGGCCACCGCGTCTTTGGTGATGGCTGTCAATGGCAGGCCCGCCATGACCACAGACAGCAAACATAAAAATAACTTCTTCACCATCATCTTGCCCCTAGGTTACCCGCCAAGGCGGGTCATCGAAGGCCATGATAAGTGATGGATCTGGACGGGGGGTTGAGATAGGTCAATACCCACGTCTTTTGAAAATCGCAGGTTAAATCAAATACGTTGCCAGGTGATTCTCTGATTGCAGCCACTTTAGGTGCATAAAACAATTGCCATCATGGGTTCGGGCGCAGTGGGCGCGTATGTGGGCGCGCGTTTACAAGCTGCAGGCGCAGATGTGACGTTCATTGCGCGCGGGGCGCACTTGCAAGCCATGCAGCAACACGGCTTGCACATTCAAATGCCTGGCAAAGATTTGTTGCTGCCTTCAGTGAAAGCAACCTCTGACCCATCCGCTATGGGAGAGGTGGACCTGGTGGTGTTCGCGGTCAAGCTCACGGACACGGTGACTGCTGCGCAATCGTTGCGAACTGCGGTGGGTTCGCATACCCGCATCCTGACCTTGCAAAACGGCATCGACAGCGTGAACATGATCGCCAAAGAGTTGCCACAAGCACAGGTGCGGGGCGGCGTGATTTACGTCTCTGCGGTCATCGACAGCCCGGGCGTGATCAAGAGCCCAGGCGGTTTTCACCGCATCGTCGCGGACAAGGCCCATGGAGACCCCGTGATGCAATCGCTCAGCGATTGGGCCGCGAAATGCCACGCGCTGGAAGTGACTTTGGCAGACGATGTCCAACGCATCATTTGGGAAAAGTTCATGGGGCTGGCCGCGTTCTCTGGTTGCACCTCACTCTTGCGTGCCCGCATTGGCGAGATCTTCAGTCGGTACGCCCCGGCATGGCCGACGAATACATGGCAACCTTGCGAGCCGCACCGCCCAGCTTTCGATCGTCGATGTCGGAAGATTTAGAGCGCGGCAAACCGTTGGAACTGCCTTGGTTGTCTGGGCGCATGCACCAACTCGGACTGCAACTGGGCGTGCCTACGCCGGCGCACACTGCGGTTTACCGAGGACTGGTGCTCAAAGCATCACCTCCAAACCCTTTCGCTCCAGCAAACTGAGTAATTTGAGTGATGGACCACTGGGATGCTTGTCACCAATCTCCCACTTGCGAACAGTTGACAAACTGGTATTCAAGACTGCAGCGAAAACCGCTTGGCTCAATTGAAGATGGTCACGCAGATCGCGAATTTTTTTGCTGTCATATGCGGGAATGGGTTGGCTGTTCCATGAACAGCTTCAAAAATTCGGCCTTTGGCCTTTGGCTTAATTGACATGACCAATCTCCTGTAACGAACCATCCTCGACAGCTTCATCAAGTTGTCTGCCAGTGATGGCCAACAACGCCTGTGCGATGTCTTTCAAAGCTTGCAATTCATTTTCGGTAATGTTGCTACGCTCATTTTTTTCAAAACCAAAAATGAAAAACCATCGATTACCCTTATTGGTTGCAACCAATGTCCTCACACTTCCACGCTTACCCCTGCCCGCTAGCCCAATGCGCTTTTTGATGACCCCGCCTCCCAGATCAGCATCTATCAAGCCTCGGGCCATTTCTGACACGGCTTGAGACAATTCGCTGTCTGTCAAGGTTGTTTTGCGCATCCACCGACTGAAGTGACGAATTTTGAATATTCGTTTCATTGACTGATTCATTATGCCACTGAGTGATATATTTTCAAACTTCAAATCGTAAAAAAAATTGAAGGCGATGGTTTGAAGTCATACTTACTTAATCTCATCCGATCCATACGCACAACATGCAACAAGATCACGCTCCTGCACAGCCAACGCTTGACACCCTCCAACTGCAACCCTTGTTTGACCTCATCGAGTCGCACATCGCGCAGAAAAAATACCCTGGCTGTCAAATCGCCCTTGCCTGCCAAGGCAAGTTGTGGGTGGAACGCAGTTTTGGCGCCTCGCGCGTGGGTGTGGGCCATGCGGCTGACACGCACGCCATGCCCGCTGAGAACAACCACCTTTGGCTGCTTTACTCCAACACCAAAGTTTGGGTAGCCACCACTTTGTGGAAATTGTTTGAAGACGGTCGACTGCGGTTCACCGACCGGGTGGTTGACCACATACCGGGCTTTGCAGCCCACGGCAAACAAGACATCACCTTGCTGCAACTGATCACCCACCAAGCGGGTTTTCCAGACGCAGAAGTGCCCGCGCACCTTTGGCATGACCACGCCCAAGTGCTGCAAGCCGTGTGCGATTTTTCATTGCAGTGGCCTGCGGGGTCGCGCGTGCACTACCACGGCCTGAGTGCGCATTGGGTGCTGGCCATGGTGATCGAGGCCATCACGGGCAAAGACTTTCGCGACGCCGTGACGCAGTTGGCCATCGAACCGCTGGGCTTGAGCGACGATGTCTTCATGGGCTTGCCGTCTTCGCAACAACACCGTTTGGCATTCTTGTACGAGCCAGATGCATCGCAAGCTTCGGGACAACGCTTGCGCGATGAAAGCACAAACCTTCAATGGCAAACCGCGGGTGTGCCGGGTGGTGGCGCTTATGGCACGGCGCGCGGCATGGCCATGCTCTACCAAATGATGTTGTCTGGCGGACGGGTGAATGGCGTGCAGTTCCTCTCCCCTGCCACTCATGGCGGGGTCGGCACGTCTTACTGCTGGGCGGATCCGCAAAGCGGCGTGTCATTCGCTTACCTGACCAATTCACGTGTGCCAGAACCGTGGCATTCACAGCGATTGAACGACATCAGCAACGCGGTCTACACAGCCCTCGGGCATTGATTGCTCAAGCCGCAAGGCTTTATTCCTCAGCCGTATTGATTTACGCCCCCTCGTGCCGATTCCATGAACAGATGTCTTGACCATTTGCAGGTCATGTGTCTGAATTCATGCATTCCATTGAAAAAAGACTACTTTCGAATGTTGTTTGGCTGGGCAGTGGCGCCGTGTGGCGACTGCTGCCCGCAGGGATGCTGCTCGCCCAGACGGTACTGGCGCAAACCGCCAGCGATTTAGGCGCCAACCGTGATGCCTCTGGGGTGGTGTTTCCAAATGCCGATTGGATCCGTTTTCCGGCCCGACCCAACAAATCTGCAGCGGCGCCAGTGACACCGCCCGATTCACCCCCCCCTGCCAGCGCAATGGGATCGACCACTGACAACCCCACAACCCCTCGCCCTGCCAAAGCGGCAGCAGCAGCCAACAACAACGACTGGGTGCAATTTCCCCGACTGCCACCTCCCACCCCCAAGGCCAAGCCCACAACGGCTGCACCTGTTGCCACACCCAGCCCTGCGCCAGACCCCGCCACTGCAAACACGCCCAAGCCTGCCGACACCGCCCCGCCCGCCACTGCAGCGAAACCACCGGCCACACCGCCGAGTGAAACGGTGGCCCAACCCGCTGACAACAGCGACGAATTCAAATTCAAACGTTTTCGCTTCCAAGGCAACACGGTTTACAGCGACAAGACGCTGACCCAGTTGCTGAGCAACAAAGTACCCAGCGTCAAAACTTTGCCGGACATCCAACGTGCTGCTGAAACCGTTGCCGCGCTCTACCAAGAAGAGGGTGTGTTGGCGCGGGTCGATGTGTTGCCACAAGACTTGACCGAGGGCGTGGTGACCATCACGGTCACCGAAGGCAAATTTGCGGGCGCGCGCATGGAAACCGCTGAAAGTCCCAAATTGCCCGCCGACTTTTTGGTCAAACTGGTGGAAACGGCGCAGCCCAAAGACACGCCGGTGAAACTGAGTCAAATGGACAAAGCCACCATGCTGCTCAACGAAGTGCCTGGCGTGCAAGCCAGTGTCAGACTGAGCACGGGGCAAGAGGAAGGCGAGACAGTTGCCTTGGTTCAAGTCAAAGACAAGCGACCTTGGGACGGACAAATCACGCTGGACAACACCGGTTCGATCAGCACGGGTGCTTACCGTTTCAGTTCGCAATATTCACGTTACGGTTTGCTTGGCAGAGGTGATGTCAGCAATGTGCAATATTTGCACAGCAACGGATTGGACTATGCAAGGCTAGGCTACAGCGAACCGCTGGGGCACGGCGGCGCTCGCTGGGGCAGCAACACAGAATTGACCAAGTACACCGTGGTCGACCCCACATACGACGCCTTGGATTTGCACGGCCCGGCCACCACGGTCAACGGGTTTGTCAGTCAACCATTGCTGAGGCATCGCAACATCAGCAGCGACTTGGTGCTCTCGGGTGACCACAAAAATTACACCAACTACAGCAAATTCTCAACCACCAAATACCAACTCGATTCATTGTCGGCCAGCATGCAAGTCAACAGCCAAGACAGTTGGATGGGCGGCGGCGAAAACAGTGCGAACCTGCAAGTCACCCGAGGACTGGTCGACTACGAGACCGACAAAACCGATGGCACCGAAGGGCTGTTCACCAAATGGCGCTTGAGCCTCAACCGAAAACAAAAAGTCGATGCCGCACAAATGCTGATGCTGTCATATCAACGGCAACGCGCCAGTCGCAATTTGGACAGCTCTGAAAAATTCGGCATTGGCGGCTCGGGCGCGGTCAGAGCCTATGCTTCAGGCGAAGCCAGTGGCACACAGGCCAGTTTGTTCTCGATCGAACTGCAACGCGATTTTGAGTGGAACAAGCAGGCTTACAAATTCAGCACGTTTTACGATGTGGGCGAAGTTGAAAAAGAAAAATACGCCACCAGCACCAGCTTGAACGCTTACAAGCTGCAAGGCATCGGTTTATGGTTGGGTGCGTCCTACCCCAACGCGTGGGGTCAATCGCAGTGGCGCGTGACATGGGCGCGTCGCTTGGGCAGCAACCCGGCAGCATCCAACGGCAATGACGCAGATGGGACATACTATCTGAACCGTTTTTGGTTGAGCGCCAGTCAGATTTTTTAAACCATGCGCAAACACACCGCCCTCTTCACCCCGCACCATGTCGCTTTGGCAGTGGCCTGTTTGTGCATGGGCCTGGCGCGGGCGCAAACAGCTCCCGCCCCGACGCAGTTGCCCAGCGGTGGCAAAGTGGTCGGCGGCAACGCCAGCATCAGCGCCAGTGGCAGCACGCTCAACATCAACCAAAGCAGCAACCGTGCAGCGATTGACTGGAACAGCTTCAACGTGGGCAGCGATGCCCGGGTCAACTTCAATCAACCGTCAGCGTCATCGGTCACACTCAACCGCGTGGTGGGTGGCGACCCCAGCCAAATCATGGGCCGCATCAATGCGCCCGGACAGGTGTTCATCAGCAACGCCAGCGGCGTCATCTTCGGGGCCAAATCGCAAGTCGATGTCGGTGGTTTGTTGGTCACGACCCTGGGCATCAGCAACGATGATTTCATGGCTGGGAAAAGCAATTTCAGTGGCAATGGCAGCCAAGCCAGCGTGGTCAACCAAGGCACGCTGCAAGCCGCGCTTGGTGGCTTTGTCGCCTTGCTCGCGCCCGAGGTACGCAATGAAGGCATCATCGTCGCGCACCAAGGCACCGTGGCCATGGCTTCAGGCAACAAAGCCACGTTGGTGTTCAGCGGCACCAGTTTGACCACCGTGGAAGTCGAGCAAGGCATCATCAATGCGTTGGTCGAGAACAAGCACATGCTGATGGCTGATGGGGGTCTGGTGTTGATGACCGCGCGCAGTGCAAGCGCCTTGATGGGCAGCTTGGTGAAAAACAGCGGGACCGTGCAAGCGCAAACCATCGCCAACCGCAACGGCCGTATTTTGTTGATGGGCGACATGACCTCCGGCACCACCCAAGTCGAGGGCAAGTTAGATGCCAGTGCTCCCAACGGCGGTGACGGTGGTTTCATTGAAACGTCGGCGGCGCGGGTCAACATCGGACCACAAGCCACAGTGACTACCCAATCTGCCAAAGGCAAATACGGCGAATGGTTGGTTGACCCGGTCGATTTCACGGTGGCTGACAGCGGTGGCGACATGACAGGCACCACCTTGCAAAACAACTTGGGCACCAGCAACGTCACGCTGATGAGTGCCGCTGGAGCCACCAATGGGTTGGGTGATGTCAACATCAATTCGTCGATCAATTGGTCAGCCAACACCACGCTCACATTGACCGCATCGAACAACGTCAATATCAATGCCAACATGATGGCGACGGGCAACAGCGCAGGCTTGGTGATCAAACCCAGCACCACCCACACCTCGGGTGGCGTGACACAAACTGCGAACAGCAGCGGTGTGTTCAATGTGTTATTTGGCAAGTACATCAAACTTACTGGAACGGCACCCAGCTTGAGCATCGGCGGACAAAGCTATACCGTGATCAACAGCTTGGGCACAGCCACCAGCAGTGGCGACGGCAGTTTGCAAGGCATGCGGGGAAACCT
>RFYK01000106.1 GCA_009925585.1 Betaproteobacteria bacterium
TCAGAAATATCGCGCAACAAAGCCTGTCGATCGTCTGCAATGATTTGAATATCAACCGCATATTTCGCATCGGACAGTTTGGTACCAGACCGATTCCAAGCCACTTCAATCACACGGCCAGCATCTTTGGTTTGCAATTGGAGGAAATTGGTACAACTGGCTCGGTGCACACTGACACCCCGGCCTTTGGTGACATAGCCTTTGACCTCGTCTGGCGGAGCAGGTCGGCAACATTTTGCCAACTGGGTGAGCAATGAATCCACGCCGACCACCAAAACGTTGCCTTGGGAGGGCTGAATTTTTGTGGATTGAAATTTTCTAAGAAACTTGTCATCTACCGGTTCTTGCTCTACCACGGGTCGCAGCGACAGTTCAATGTGGCGCAATGACAATTCATCCTTGCCCACCACTTCAAACAATTGCTCTGCAGAATCAAAACCCAATTGCTTTGCCAAATCCTCAAACTTGAGCGCGGTTTTTCCCTCCCGTTGAAGGATTTTTTCAACCAAATCGCGGCCCCGTGAAATGGTTTCTTGTGTTTTTTGGAAATTGAACCAAGCGCGAATTTTTGACTTGGATCGCTGGCTTGCTGTGAATTTCAAATCAGGGTTGAGCCAATCACGCGAAGGACCACCCTCTTTCACCGCTGTGATCTCAATCGTTTGACCATTTTTCAAAGGTGTCGACAAGGGAACCAGCACACCATCGACTTTTGCGCCGCGACAGCGGTGACCCAACTCCGTGTGCACCGCATAAGCGAAATCGATGGGTGTTGAATGCTGTGACAGCTCGATGATGGAAGCGTCTGGCGTCAATACATAGATGCGTTCATCATCGCTTTTTTCCATCACCTGTTGGCTTGATTGGGCCTCTGAGCTCAAGTCACGCTCCCATGCCAACAACTGCCTCAGTACTGCCATGCGCTGGGTCTGATCCGTGGACGCAGCAACACCGCCATAGCCTTTGATGCCAGCCTCCTTATACGCCCAGTGTGCCGCCACGCCAAACTCTGCGTGCTCATGCATGGCGCGTGTTCGGATTTGAATTTCAATCACAAGTCCCAATGGATCTCTGACCACGGTGTGAAGCGACTGGTAGCCATTCGGTTTGGGCTTGGAAATGTAATCGTCATACTGATCGTCTACGGGCTTGAAGTGCTGATGAACGATAGACAAACACCGGTAGCAATCTGACAATTGATCCACAATGATTCGTACCGCACGCAAGTCAAACACCTGGTCAAAATCCAGAGATTTGCCACGCATTTTTTTAACAATGCTGAAAATATGTTTGGGCCGACCTTGAATTTCTGAAGCTATGGATTCCGCCAACAGCAAGCGCTGCAATTGGGCTTTCAGTGTTTCTATTTCAAGCTCTCTGTGGTTGCGCTTGGACTCCAGTCGCGCTGCGACTTGCTTGTAAGTCTCAGGCTCAAGAATTCTGAATGACAAATCCTCCAATTCCCATTTGATTTGCCAAATACCCAACCGATTGGCCAAGGGTGCAAATATGTTCAATACACTGGTGGCAAATGACTCTTGTCCAGTGACTTTCTTAGAGGTGATGTATTTCAAATGTTGTAACTGCGACGCCAGCAGCAACATGATGACTCTCAGATCTTTTGAGAAAGCAAGCAACATTCTGCGAACATGTTCAAGCTGTGATGAAGAAGACATCGGCTTGGCTGATGTGCCACCAGCCATTTTTTGTAACTGAAAGAGTTGGTGCGTTGAAACCGATAGGTCTGTCAGTTCTTTGCCAAAGACAGGCAGCAATGTTTCTCTGGGTTTGCTCAACACATCACACACATGCGCCAGGTAAATCGCCGCCTGCATTTCGTCAGACGCACCAATCTCAGAAAGCAAGCGGCAAACACCTTCACATTGACTCTGAGTCGGCTCCCCGCTGAATTCCGTTTGCTCTGCGAGCAGTACTTTTGAAAATTCAGCGGCTCTGGACAACATATCGCTCATATCAACGTCAGATGGGGTATTCAAACTATGTTGAGAAATAAATTCAAACGGGTTTTGACCGGCAGGATGCCCCATGTCAGATAAATTTTTAGCAGGTAAAACAGCGCTGGTCACCGGTTCGACCAGTGGCATCGGGTTGGGCATTGCCAAATGCCTCGCCGAGGCGGGCGCAGACATTGCACTCAACGGATTTGGATCGCATGACCAAGCAATGCATGACATTCAATCGTTGGGGGTCAAAGCCATTTTTCATGGTGCTGACATGCGTCAACCCTCTGAGATTGAAGACTTGATTCACACTGTCCAAAAAACCTGGGGGCATATTGATATTTTGGTCAACAACGCAGGTATTCAACACGTCAGTTCGATCGAAGAATTTCCCATCGAGAAATGGGACGATGTGATCGCCATCAATTTGTCGAGCTCGTTTCACACGACCCGTCTGGTCTTGCCCGGCATGCGCGAACGCAATTGGGGCAGGATTGTGAATATCGCTTCTGTGCATGGTCTGGTTGCCTCTGCCAATAAGTCCGCATACGTGGCTGCCAAGCACGGGTTGGTTGGGCTGACCAAAGTAACCGCGTTAGAAACAGCCACCACCGGCATCACTTGCAACGCCATTTGCCCTGGCTGGGTTTTGACGCCATTGGTACAACAGCAAGTGGATGCCAAAGCCCAGGCCATGAACCTGTCTGTCGCTGAAGCCACGAAGCTACTGCTCAGTGAAAAAGAACCCTCTATGCAATTCACGACCCCAGAGGAACTGGGTGCATTGGCTGTGTTTTTGTGCTCGACGGCTGGAAACAATGTCAGAGGCGTCGCTTGGAACATGGATGGCGGATGGGCTGCTCAGTGAACATGATGCGCCCATCCACCAAACGGTGGATACCGAGTTGGAAGATATTCAGTTCATCAAAATGTAAGCGTCAATCTCTTGAGAATTCACACGGGCTGGTTTATCGTTCCGCCCATGAAAAAAATTCAACGTAACCCTGCCACTGAAGCATTTGCAGCCCGATTAAGACTTGCCATGAAACAAGCGGGTCTCAAAGCATCGGCCACGCAATTGGCCGACGCCTTCAATCTTCGCTATTGGGGTGAAGGCATCACCGCGCATGCCGCGCGCAACTGGATCACTGGTGTCTCCATTCCCAAGCCCGACAAACTCAAAACGCTGAGCGAGTTGTTGCAAATCAGTCCACACGATCTGTTTTTCGGACCAGAGACTTCGAATTTGCCACTGAACGAACCAGTTCAGTTTCAGAATTTTTGCATGGGGGATACCCAAATGCTGAGGCAGTTTTTAAGATTGAACCCAGAACACCAACGCATGATTCGCCACTGGGTTTTTCTGGCGTATCTCTACCAAGAGGACCAACAGAAAAAAAGCAGCCCAGGTCAAGACCAAGGGAAATCAGCTTAGTGAGGTTGCAGTAACACCACCGCCTGCGCCTCGATAGACAAACCTTGACCCACGGGCCCCAGCTTTTCAGCTGTTTTAGCTTTCACATTCACTTGAGACACTTCCAAATTCAGCAGGCTGGCAATCTGTTGGCACATCTGTGGAATGAAACCGCTCAATTTAGGGGCTTGCGCCACCACAGTGGCATCGATGTTCATGATTTTCCATTTCCGAGAATGCATCTCTTGACTGACATGCAACAGCAGTTTTTTGGAATCCGCGTTTTTCCATCGCACATCGGTGTCTGGAAAGTGCTGTCCAATGTCGCCCAAAGCCATGGCGCCCAACAATGCATCGATGATGGCGTGAAGCAGCACATCTGCATCTGAATGACCCAATAAACCCAACGTATGTGGAACATGAATACCACCGATCACCAAGGGTCTGCCCGGTACCAAAGCGTGAACATCCCAACCTTGTCCCACACGAAATCCTGAATTCATAGTTTGTTCCTAAACCACTGAAGAACGGGTTGATGGGGACCTGTCAGTCAATATCGCTTGTGCCATTTGTAAATCTTCCGCATAGGTGACTTTGAAATTGAACGCAGCTGATCGCACCAACAAGGGAGAGTGCCCAGCGAGTTCCATGGCGCTGGCTTCATCTGTGACGGCTTCTCCCGCAGAGATCAGCGCCTGACGCAACATGTCTAGTTTGAACATTTGCGGGGTTTGTGCCAACCACTTGCCTGTTCTGTCCAACGTTGTCCCAACACGCCCGTTGTTTTCGGCTTTGAGTGTGTCTGGCAAAGGCAATGCCAACAAACCACCCACTTTGTCTTCACAACAAGCCAGCCACAAAGTTTGAATCAACTCGGGCGTGATCAAACAACGGGCGGCATCGTGAACCAGCACCCATTCATCCGCCCCAACCCCTTGCGCTTTCAACGCATTCAACCCAGCCAACACACTTTGCGCACGGGTCGCGCCACCGGTATGGCTCACGAAAAAATCAGGCTGTGGCCATTGCTTGAGCACATCCGTCATCGTGACATCTTCAGGTGCAACCACCAACACACTTTGAGCCAATCCCACTGCGTGTTGAAACGCATTCAAGGTGTGAACCACCATGGGAATGTCATTTAACAAGGCGTATTGCTTGGGTGCGGCGGTGCTGGCTCTGCTGCCACTGCCAGCACACGGAATGACCACATGAAAGCGTCGTTCAGACATCGCTTAATCCATGGTTATCAGAGGGAAGGTTCATGTTTGGCATCAGGCCATTCTAGAATCAGCGCTTGCCACCCTCCCCGGTCTTTGACTGTAGAGGGTGTTTGGCATGCAGATCTCTCATTTCAATGCAGCTTCCAGAACTTCTTACTACAAAACGATTCACCGCCATTCGACCGCCAGGCTCATCTGATGCGGCTTTTTTGGCAACGTTGATCCGTCGTGAAATTGCCAAAGGAAGACGCACGGCCATCTTCACGGCCGATGCGTTTGACGCCCAGCGTCTAATGGATGAATTGGTGTTTTTTGCGCCTGACTGCCGGTGCGTATTGTTTCCTGACTGGGAAACTTTGCCGTACGACAATTTTTCCCCTCACCAAGATTTGATCAGTGAGCGACTGGCTACCTTGTGGCGCATTTCTCAAGGTGAAGCAGATGTTGTCATGGTGCCAGCCACCACCGCGCTATACAAATTGGCACCACCAGCGTTTTTGGCGGCGTACACCTTCCACTTCAAAGTCAAACAAAAACTGGACGAGACCAAGCTGAAATCACAGTTGACACTGGCTGGGTATCACCATGTTCACCAAGTGATCAGCCCAGGCGAATACACCGTCAGAGGTGGATTGATTGATTTGTTTCCCATGGGTTCGCTGGTTCCTTTCAGAGTGGATTTGTTCGATGACGAGATTGATTCCATCAGAACCTTCGACCCCGACACACAACGCAGCCTTTATCCAGTTCCGGAAGTGCGCCTGTTACCAGGCAGAGAATTTCCCATGGACGATGCGGCTCGGGTGTTGTTTCGCAGCCGATGGCGTGAATTGTTGGAGGGTGACCCCACTCGCAGTCGGCTGTACAAAGACATGGGCAACGGCGTAGCCACTGCAGGGATTGAATATTACTTGCCCCTCTTTTTTGAAGAGACCGCCACCGTGTTTGACTATTTGGGATCACAAGCCACCGTGGTGTTGCATGGCGATTTGGAACCCGTCATACACCGATTTGGTCAAGACGCGCAAGAACGTTTTCGGCTCTCGCAAGGTGACCCAGAGCGACCGGTACTGCCACCATCGCAATTGTTTTTGAACACAGAACAATTTTTCAGTGCCGCCAACGCCCATGCGGTTCTTTCGTTGAAACAAAGCGCAGAGCCTCAGACATTGCCTTGGGTTGACCGCTTGCCTGATTTGACGGTCGACAGATCAGCCGAACAACCCGCAGCCAAATTGATGCAACGACTGCTTGACCAGACGCAACGCGTTTTGGTACTGGCAGAGTCTCAGGGCAGGTGCACCAGCTTGTCCGACTTGCTCAACACATGGGGGTTGACTCCCAAATTGTTCGAATCATTGGACGATTTTTTAAGCAGCCAAGCAACGTTTGGAATGGCGGTCAGTCAACTGCACACCGGCTTTGCTTGGCTTGAAAAAGGGGTTGACCTCGTCACTGAAACCGAATTGTTCGCTGCCGGTCCAAGTCTGAGACGAAAACGCAAACAAGAACAAGTCAGCGATGTGGAGTCGTTGATCAAAGACTTGTCCGAGCTGCAAGTGGGTGACCCGGTCGTCCACAGTTCGCACGGCATTGGCCGCTACCGAGGCCTGGTCAACATGGACATGGGGCAAGGGGTGGATGAAACCGGTCAAGCGCTATTGCAAGAATTTTTGCACCTTGAATACGCTGACGAAGCCACGCTTTATGTGCCTGTCAGTCAACTGCATCTGATCAGTCGCTACAGCGGCATGAACCCTGAGAACGCCCCATTGCACAGACTGGGTTCAGGACAATGGGACAAAGCAAAACGAAAAGCCGCAGAACAGGTCAGAGACGCAGCAGCCGAACTGCTGAATATTTATGCCCGGCGTGCAGCAAGGCAAGGTCATGCTTTCAAATACAGCGCACGAGATTACGAAATATTTGCAACCGATTTCGGATTTGAAGAAACCGCCGACCAACGTGCAGCGATCCATGCGGTGATTCAAGACATGATCAGCCCTCGCCCGATGGACCGGTTGGTTTGTGGAGATGTTGGTTTTGGAAAAACAGAAGTCGCATTAAGAGCTGCATTTGTGGCGGTCATGGGCGGCAAGCAAGTTGCCATCCTTGCTCCCACAACACTATTGGCAGAACAGCATTTCCAAACCTTAACCGACCGCTTCGCCAAATGGCCAGTGAAAATTGCGGAACTCAGCCGATTCAGAAGCGCCAAAGAAATCAAACAAAGCATTGAAGGCTTGGCACTGGGACAAATTGACATCGTCATTGGGACGCACAAACTACTGAGTGAAAGCGTCAAATACAAAGACCTCGGATTGCTGGTGATTGACGAGGAGCACCGGTTCGGCGTCAAGCACAAAGAAACGCTCAAAGCCATGCGCGCTGAAGTTGATGTACTGACATTGACCGCCACACCCATTCCCAGAACGCTCGGCATGGCCTTGGAGGGCATGCGTGATTTGAGTGTGATTGCCACCGCGCCACAAAGAAGGCTGTCCATCAAAACCTTTGTGCGCACAGAAGACAACGGCGTGATTCGAGAAGCCATCTTGAGGGAACTCAAACGTGGCGGGCAATGTTATTTTTTACACAATGAAGTCGAAACCATCCAAAACCGCTTAGAGCGACTGCAAGAATTGATTCCCGAAGCGCGCATTGCGATTGCACACGGGCAGATGCCGGAGCGAGAGCTAGAAAAAGTCATGCGCGATTTTGTGGCGCAGCGGTTCAATATTTTGCTGTGTTCAACCATCATTGAAACAGGGATTGATGTACCCAGCGCCAACACCATTTTGATGAGCCGCGCTGACAAATTTGGTCTGGCGCAATTGCACCAACTGCGGGGACGGGTCGGGCGCAGCCACCATCAGGCTTATGCATATTTGTTGGTGCCCGACATACAAGGCTTGACCAAGCAAGCCACGCAGCGACTCGATGCCATTCAACAAATGGAAGAGCTCGGCTCTGGCTTTTACCTCTCCATGCATGATCTGGAAATTCGTGGTGCGGGTGAAGTGCTGGGTGACAACCAAAGTGGCAACATGCAAGAGGTGGGTTTTCAGCTCTACAACGAAATGCTGGCCGAAGCAGTGCGCGCCCTGAAAAACGGGGAGGAACCCGATTTACTCAGCCCATTGCAAGTCACCACCGAGATCAACTTGCATGCACCAGCGCTGCTGCCTGACGATTACTGTGGTGATGTCCATTTGCGCTTGTCGTTTTACAAAAAATTGGCCACTGCAAAAAACCAAGACCAAGTGGATGCATTGATGGAAGAGTTGATCGATCGATTTGGCAAATTGCCCACCCAAGCACACACCTTGATTGAATCGCATCGTTTGCGTGTGCTGGCCAAACCTTATGGCATCGCAAAAATTGATGCGGCACCTGGCGTGATGCTGATCAACTTCAAAGCCAATGCGCCCGTGGATGGCATGCGCATCATCCAACTCGTGCAAAAGAACAA
>RFYK01000107.1 GCA_009925585.1 Betaproteobacteria bacterium
AGGCGGCTATTTTACAACATAGTCCTTACCAACGCTAGGTTTACGCTAATGTGTAATGGTTTTTGTAATATTACTGAGTTTTTTATGGGGGACAGGCACAGGTTTTTGGTCCTTTGTGCCTATACTTTTAGGCATTTTAGTTAAAGTAAGCTCCAAAACTTCATCAATCCATCGAACAGGATGAATTTCTAAAGCGTTTTTCACTTCATCTGAAATTTCAGTTAAATCTTTTACATTTTGCTCTGGAATAAGGACGGTTTTAATCCCGCCTCTATGGGCTGCAAGAAGCTTCTCTTTAAGACCACCAATGGGCAAAACTTCACCTCTTAAGGTGATTTCCCCTGTCATAGCCACATCGGCTCTAACTGAAATATTGGTTAAAGCAGATACAATTGCTGAGGTAATACCAATAACTTGGCCTACTTGATTCTTTTTGGAAGCAAGGCCAATATCAAAAACTTTTACACCAAGATAAGACTCAAGGTTTTTACTATTCACAATCACTTTTTTAAGTGATTTTTTGCTAAGCAATTCTTTTACTGCTTTTCTGCAAATTTTAGCAATTTCTTGCTCAAGCTTTCTCACGCCAGCTTCTCTTGAATAATATTGGATTATTTCTCTTACAACTTTAGAAGTGATACTTATCTCAGATTTTTTTAAGCCATGCATTTTGAGCTGTTTTGGGAGTAAATAATGCATCGCTATATTAAGTTTTTCAGCCTCTGTGTAACCTGACAAGCGAATAATCTCCATACGATCCAAAAGCGGCTCAGGGATATTCATAGAGTTAGCTGTTGCGACAAACATCACATCTGATAAATCATATTCAACTTCAACATAATGATCTGTAAAAGTGTGATTTTGCTCAGGGTCTAAAACTTCTAAAAGCGCTGAGGCTGGATCACCACGATAGTCTTGCCCCATTTTATCCACTTCATCAAGCAAAAATAATGGATTAGTGACGCCTACTTTACTCATGCTTTGTAAAACCTTACCTGGCATAGAACCAATATAAGTTCTTCGATGGCCACGAATTTCTGATTCATCTCGAACACCGCCTAAAGCCATTCGAATAATAGTTTATCAACTCTTTGTTGAACAGCTAAATATTCAATGATGCGCTCTTTGACTTTTTCAAGTCCATAATGGTCTTCATCTAAAATCTTTTCGGCAAGCGCTAGCTCACGACTAATTTTAGTTTTTTTCTGCCATGGCAACCCAATCAATGTATCAATATAATTTCTAACTACCGATGCCTCTGCAGACATCGGTGACATCATTTTTAATTTCTTAAACTCAGAAGTCGCCTTATCAAGGGCTTCTTTTGACATACCTGCCTCTTGAATGCGCTTTTCAAGTTCATCTAAATCAGCACCTTCATCCTGCTCGCCCAATTCTTTTTGGATAGCTTTGACTTTGTCAATCAGACCGCTGCGCCCATGGGTCCCTTTGTTCCAGGCATCCATTTTGTTCAAGAGCTCATCGCTTTGGTGAATGACGCAAACAGGGCCTTCGACCCGCGGGCTGAGGTTGGGGCCGGTCACCACCACAGCAATCTCCAACAAGCGCTCTTTTTCAGGGTCGAGGCCTGTCATTTCACAGTCGATCCAAACCAAATTGTCATCCGACTTGGCCAGTGTTGTATCTGAGCAATCCGAGGGAAGGTGTGTGTGTGTGTTCGCAGTCATTTCAAAATATGGCTTTTCGTGAAGGCTTTGATTGTCGCTGATGTCGGCTGATCTACACTTCGGTCTATGAATCCGACATTGACTCTGACTTATTTATTGGTGGGCGCACTGCTGACCAATGTTGTTTTGAAACTTTGGCTCAATGCCAGACAGGTTCGGCATGTGGCAGAACACAAGGGCGAAGTTCCCCCCGCGTTTGCCAGCCAAATTTCTTTGAGTGACCACCAGAAAGCCGCAGATTACACCTTGGCCAAGGCCAAAGTGGCTCAACTCGACATCTTGATCGAAGCCTTTGTGTTGGTGGGGTGGACCTTGTTGGGCGGCTTGAGTGCCTTGAACGCAACCGTCTTGTCGTACATGGAACCCGGCCTTTGGCAACAGGTGGTGCTGGTGCTGGCATTTACCTTGGTGGGTGGGTTGATTGATTTGCCTCTGTCCTTGTATCAAACCTTTGTATTGGAGCAAAAATTTGGCTTTAACAAAATGACTTGGAAGTTGTGGCTCAGCGACTCGGTCAAGGGCTTACTGCTGGGACTGGTGTTGGGTGTGCCACTCATTGCCATGGTCTTGTGGCTCATGCAAGCCGGCGGTGTTTACTGGTGGCTTTGGACTTGGTGTGCCTTGGTGTTTTGGCAGTTGTTTTTAATGGCCATTGCACCCAACTTCATCATGCCCTTGTTCAACCAATTCACGCCTTTGGAAGATGAAGCTTTGAAGGTCAGAGTCAATGCGCTGATGCAGCGCGCAGGCTTTACCGCGAAAGGCTTTTTTGTGATGGACGGTAGCAAGCGCTCGGCCCATTCCAATGCGTTCTTCACAGGCTTTGGCGCTAGCAAGCGGGTGGTCTTTTTTGACACCCTGCTCAAGCAACTCTCACCCTCTGAAATGGAAGCGGTTTTGGCGCATGAGTTGGGACATTTCAAACACCGTCATATTTTCAAAATGATGGCCACCAGTTTTGTCTCAACACTTTTGGGGCTGGCTGTTTTGGGTTTTGCATCGCAGCAAGTTTGGTTTTACCTAGGGCTAGGTGTCATGCCGAATTTGAATTCAGGCAATGAAGCTGTCGCTTTGTTGCTCTTTATGCTGGTTGTTCCTGTCTTCACGTTTTTGTTGGCCCCGCTGTCTTCTTGGCGTTCAAGGGTACAAGAATACGAGGCTGACGCCTACGCTGTTTCACAAACACCAGCGGCTGATTTGAAATCAGCCCTGCTCAAACTCTATCAAGACAACGCGTCCACACTCACGCCCGATCCTTTGTATGTGACGTTTTATTACTCGCATCCGCCGGCCAGCTTGCGATTGGCACGCATGCAAGATGCGTAAAGTCAATCAGCGAACACACACCAAAACCAAGGTGGCACAAGCCTTGGCGGCATCGACACAAGATGCCCTGAACATTGGTTTGGTCGTGGCTACGCACGGGCGGCATTGTGTCGTGGAGGTAGACGATGGCACTCGCATCATTTGCCATCCACGTGGCAAAAAAAGTCAAGCGGTTGTGGGTGACCTTGTGAGGTGGCAAGCCGCTGCGGATGAAGGCACCATTGAAAGTGTGATGAATCGGAAGAATTTGTTTTATCGCAGGGACGAGGTGCGCACCAAATCCTTTGCAGCCAACCTCGATCAAGTTTTGATTTTGTTGGCTGCAGAGCCAGAATTTTCTGAAACCCAATTGTCCAGAGCATTGATTGCAGCTGAAGCTGAACACATCAAACCATTGATCGTTTTGAACAAAAGTGATTTAGGAGAGGCTTTCACGCAAGCATGGCAGAGACTCACGGCCTACCGCCAAATGGGCTACACCGTCATGCCCTTGCAGTTGAAGGGGACGAACGAAAGCAATGATTCGTTGCGCTTGTTGCAAGCTGAGATGGCAGGCAAAACAACTTTGATTTTAGGGCCATCGGGTGCGGGCAAAAGTACTTTGGTGAATGCCTTGGTTCCAAATGCACGAGCATTGACGGGTGAAATCTCGCAGGCGCTTAACTCTGGCAAACACACCACGACCAGCACCTCACTTTATTGGGTGGGTGACAGGCCTTCTAGTTTGCAAGTCGCTAAAACGGGAACAGCCATCATTGATTCGCCAGGATTTCAAGAGTTTGGATTGCAACACATTCCGCAAAATCAATTGGCCTCTTGCATGTTGGATTTGAAACAATTTGTCGCCACCTGCAAGTTCTACAACTGCACGCATTTGCACGAGCCGGGTTGCGGTATTTTGGCTGCCTTGCAAAAGGACGAATCAAAGGCACTTCTGCCAAATGAGGTCAGTTCAAGGCGCCATCGAATTTATGCCCAGTTGTTTGAAGAATTGGGCCAGCAGCGTTGGTAAAAATTAGCTGAGCTTTTCAGGACTTAGCCCAGCAGGTTGGCCAACGAAAGCAAGGCCACCCATACCAACCACATGATCACGGTACGCCAGACCAGGCCAACAACTTGCGCAAAATGTGACAGCTCGGGAGGGCGACCGGGCGTGCTACTGGTCCCCGGTGAATCGGGTTGTAATGCAGCACCGCCCAACTGAACATTGATGGCGCCCGATGTGGCTGCCAAGATCACACCGTCATTGTCCTCGGGAAATTTTTCTGATGGCAAAGCCTAGCGCTGTTGCTCTGGCAGGCAGCCAGTCAATGGCATGCCAAGCCTCGTGCGAGACGTCCTTCAAAGAATCACTGATCCAATGGGCTTGCGCCGCGTTGCCAACGATGGCTTGCTGCGACAAACTGGCCGCTGATTCGCTGTAACGTTTGACAAATTCAGAAATTCGGTAGGCCACAGCCCCAACCGGGCCCAAACCGATCACAGATAACAATGCGTAGCTGAAGAAAACACCAAAGACGTGGCGGTGTGCAGACAAAATAGAGTGTTCAATGACATGTCGAACAATCTCATTGCGAGGAAGTTCATTGATTTCAACTTGCTGCCATTGAGCCAATAGTTTTCGCGCCAAGGGTTCGTCCCCATCGTTTAACGCATCGCGAATACCGGTGAAATGGTGACTGAATTGTCTGAATCCCAAAGTGACATAAAGCAATGCGACGTTCCAGACGATGGCAAAAAACCATCCTAAAAAAAGTGCCAGCAACCAGTGAATGAGAATGGCCAAGCCAGCGGGTGCGCCGACCATCAAACCCCATGCAAGCCAGGCCTGCGAACGCGTGCCACCGTCTACGTGGGAGGTGACCCAATCTGCCCACTTTCGCAGCCACAAGTGCAAAAAGTGAGAGGGGCTCATCGGCCTTGCTTGCTCGATGACCAGCGCCAAAAAGATGGAAAAAAAGCTCATAGCAACATCATAAAGAATTCGCAGCCAATAAAAAGCGATACAAGTTTCGAATCATCCCTGCTGTCGCCCCCCAAATGAAGCGCTCCTTGGATGGCGATTTATCTGAGGCATGAGTTTCAATGTACGGCATGGAATACCATTGCCTCAACACACCATCGCGCTCCCATGCATGCAAGCGGTGGTTGGCTGGGTTCATGAGAAACGCCAAGGGCACTTCAAAAACGTCTTCAACCTCGAAAGAATTGGGTGTCACATCGTGCTCGGGGGAGACCAGTGCAACGACAGGTGTGATGTGAAAGGCGGTACCCGTGATGTACTCAGGCATGGTTCCCAAGACCTCGATAAAGTGAGGGGCTAAACCAACTTCCTCTTGGGCTTCTCTGAGCGCGGCAGCTTCAACATTGGCATCTTCTGCATCCACTTTGCCGCCTGGAAATGCAATTTGGCCTGCATGCGAAGACAGGTGCATGGTGCGCTGTGTCAACAAGATGTGCGGCGCAGAGCCCAGGTCACCTCTGAGCACGATGGGAATCAAAACAGCTGCGGCTTTTGAGGGGCGTTGTCCAAGCGTAGGCTCACGTTTAACTTCTGGCGACCATGCAATCGGGTTTTTGAAAACAGCTTTCAATCGATCGGCTGTGAAGTCATCTGGGGACAAGGCTGGCCATTCGCCTGAAGGCCTTGTCCATGGAATGTCGCGCGGGTCAAATCCCAGTGAGCTTTTCATAAGGTGTCCGTTGAGGGCGTACTGTGACCGTCAAAATGGTTTTTGATATTTGGGGCACTTGATCTCGATGCGTGTGGGTACGTCTTCGGTGCGATCTCGTTGTAAGGCCGTCAGGCAGCCACCCCAGACACATCCGGTATCCAAGGCCCATACGTCTTGTCGTTGAACAGCGCCCAAGGTTGACCAATGTCCAAAGGCGATGGTTGTGTTAGCGGTTTGACGATGGGGAACTTCAAACCACGGCATGTAGCCTTGGGGTGCTTTGGCGGCATTTTCTTTGGTCTCAAATTCCATGGCGCCCGTGCTTGAGCAAAACCGCAGGCGCGTGAAAGCATTCAGTGCGCAGCGCCAGCGGTCCATGCCCTGCAGTTGAGGCTGCCATTGTGCGGGCTCGTTGCCGTACATGTTCAAGAAAAACGCTTCAGCGCCATCGCTCTGCAAAATGCCTTCCAATTCAAGTGCCAAAGACAATGTTTCTGCCAAGGACCATTGCGGCAAAACACCTGCGTGAACCATCAGCACTTCCTCTTGGTAAATCGCAATCGATTGGTGTTTTAGCCAATGCAGCAAGGTGTCTTTGTCTGGGGCTTGAAGAATGTCTTGGAAAGTGTCAGATGCACCCATTTTTCGCGCGCCTGCCGAGAGGGCGAGCAAATGCAAATCATGATTGCCCAAAACGCACTGGACGCTGGTGCCCAGGTCATGCAGGCGGCGCAAAACCGCCAGAGAGCTTGGCCCACGGTTGACCAAGTCGCCTAGGACATAAAGTCGATCGCGACTGGCTGAAAACCCCACTTGGTCCAGCAATTGAGCCAGTGGTTCATCGCAACCTTGAATATCGCCCACCCAATAAACTGACATTGACTTCCAAAATCAAGCTGAATGCGACATTGTCGATCCATTTCCTGAGGAATTTACCCTTGAATGAAGAAGTGTGTTTCATTCAAGTTCGGGCCTTGGCACAATCAGGGCATGGATTTCTTACTGATTGCACTGCTTACCCTGATCAACGGGCTTTTTGCCATGTCCGAGCTGGCCTTAGCGTCTAGCCGCAAGGCCAGACTTGCGGCCATGGAAGAAGCAGGGGACAAAGGGGCAGCCACAGCGCTGAAACTTTTGGAAAATCCAACCCAGTTTTTGTCAACCATCCAGGTTGGAATTACCTCCATTGGCGTTCTGAATGGCATTGTGGGTGAGGCAGCCTTCAGTGGTGATGTCGCCATCTGGCTGATGGGCCTGGGCATCGCAGAATCCGCAGCGGCCATTACGGCCACGGCCCTGGTGGTGACGGTCATTACCTTCACCACCATCATCTTTGGTGAACTGGTCCCCAAACGCATTGGCCAGTTGTATCCCGAACCCGTGGCAAGATTGGTCGCCAGACCCATGGCTTGGCTTGCTGGCTTTGCCAAGCCTTTTGTGGGTCTGCTGTCACTGACCACCCATGCGGTCTTGAAAATGCTGCAAATTGACACCCGTGGCAACCGCGCTGTCACCGAGGAAGAAATCACGGCCAGTCTTGAGGAGGGTGTTGATGCGGGCCTGATTGAGGCCCACGAACATCAAATGGTTCGAAATGTGTTTCACCTTGACGACCGTCCATTAACCTCTTTGATGGTCCCTCGTTTGGACATTGAATGGTTTGAAGCTGGCTTAAGCGTGGTGCAGTGTTTGGCGAAAGTCGGTTTTCAGGAGGGTGCACAGGGACACTCTTGGTATCCCGTCTGTAAAGGGGGTTTGGACAATGTTTTAGGTGTGGTCAGTGTGGCGCGACTGGTGTCAATCGATTCCCAGCAAGACAGTGTTGAAAAATATGCCATTCCGGCCACTTTTGTACCTGAAACCCTCAGCGGCATGTCCTTGCTTGAGCAACTTCGAGGCAAGTCCGGTCGCATGGTATTTGTGGTCGATGAATATGGGGTTGTTCAAGGTTTGTTAACCCCACGCGATTTGCTGGAGGCGATTACCGGGGAATTACAGCCTTTGCAGGTAACCGACGCTTGGGCGACTGCTCAAGAGGACGGGTCGTGGCTATTAGATGGCTTGATGCCGATCAATGAATTAAAGGCCAGATTAGAAATTAAGCAATTGCAAGGTGAAGAAAGAGGTTTATTCAATACCTTGGGGGGATTTGTCATTGCTCAATTGGGATATTTGCCAAAAGAAAGAGATATTCTCATCAGTGAAGGTTGGCATTTTGAGGTAATCTCTTTGGAAGGTAAGCGGATTAATAAAGTAATTGCCAGATTTATTAAATAAAATTAATTTGTTATAAAAATAACTATTGTTTTATTAATTTTTTCATTTAGAATAAATATATTCTTCGGAATCTT
>RFYK01000108.1 GCA_009925585.1 Betaproteobacteria bacterium
GTCAGTGGCGCTCTGCCACTGCCAGCGCGCTGTTGCCTACAGTGGGTGGCATGAAAAAGAACTCGCCAAACATTGACAGCCTGTGGTTGGGCACGGGTCAACCGGGGTTGTTAACCCTGGCGCGCCAAGGCCAAGTGCGGCATTACCGCAAACACCTTTTGCTGATTCAACAAGGCGACATCGGGCATCAAATTTATTTGGTGGTCGCGGGGCGTTTGCGAGAGTTCAGTGTTTCGCAAGACAGCAAGCCGCGGGAAATCACGCTGTCCTTGTGGGGCGCAGGTCAATTGGTGGGCGCGCCTGCGTTGGATGGCGGCCCGCATTGCGCCAGCGTGGTCACCTTGACGCCAGTGGTGTGTGTCGTGGTGTCGCGCGAATCGGCGTTGGCGGTGATGCAACACACCCCCGCCATGGCCATGGATGTGTTGAAAATGGCCTTGCAACGGGTTCGCATGGCCACCGAAACCACCCGCCGCGCGCTGTTTTCTGATGCGTACAGTCGTTTGACGTCCTTGCTGCAGGGGCAAATGGACCCAGCGGTCGACCCCCATGGGGACATGCGCTGCCACCCCATGACCCACGCGCAAATGGCGCAACACATCGGCTGCAGCCGGGAAATGGTCAGTCGGATCATGAAAGAGTTGATCACTGGCGGGTACGTGGTGCGCGAGCGGGACAGGGTTTACCGGATTTGCAAGCGCTTACCCGAGCGCTGGTAGGGGTAAGGCCGGTTTAAGCTTGGGATGGCTACAATGGCCGCAGTACTGAGCAAGTCTGCCCGCAGCGGCTGAAAGTCTCAGCGCACTTGCTTGTTTTTAGTGCCCATTTCCAGACTTATGAACCTGACTGAACAACCCATTCCCTTTGAGCAACCCATGCCTCACCGCAAGGTGATCCGCGAGTGGCTCGTGCCTTTGTCCGAGCGCGTCACTTGGCGCGCCATGGCCCTGCTGGTGCTGGACTACGCTGTGTGGGCGGGGTTCTTGGCTGGTACGGTGTTGTTTCAAGCATGGTGGGCCAAATTGCTCTGCGCGGTGGCCATGGGTTTCACCATCGGGCGCTTGTTCATCATTGGGCATGACGCTTGTCACCAAAGTCTGACACCTCACCGAGGCCTCAACAAATGGGTTGGGCGCATCGCTTTCTTGCCATCTTTGACCACCTTCAGCTTGTGGGACATCGGACACAACGTGGTCCACCACGGTTACACCAACCTCAAAGGCTTCGATTTTGTTTGGGCGCCGCTCACACGCGAGGAATACGCCAAGTTGTCGTTTGCCGGTCGATGGTTAGACAGGGCTTACCGCAGTGGTTGGGCGCCAGGCCTTTATTACATGATTGAAATTTGGTGGAAAAAAATGGTGTTCCCCAACGCCAAAGAAATGCCGACACGTCGCCCGATATTCATCCGCGACAGCTGGCTGATCACCGGTTTTGCGGCATTGTGGGTGGGCGGCATCGTCGCTGCAGCATGGGCTACCGGCCAGTCTGTCTGGTGGTTGATGTTGTTCAGTTTCGTGATCCCGTTTTCATTCTGGTGCGCCATGATTGGTTTTGTGGTGTATGTGCACCACACCCATGTCAAAGTCTCTTGGCATGATGACCGCAGTGCTTGGGCCAAAGCCCAGCCTTTTGTGTCTACCACCGTGCACTTGACCTTCCCTTTCAAAATCGGCGCCTTGATGCACCACATCATGGAGCACACCGCCCACCATGTGGACATGAGCATTCCTTTGTATCGCCTCAAACAAGCCCAAGCCAAATTGGAAAACTTGCTGCCTGGGCGCATCATTGTTCAGCGGTTTTCATGGCGCTGGTATTTCCAGACCGCGCGTTCATGCAAGTTGTATGACTTCACTCGCCAGTGTTGGACCGATTACAAAGGGCGAGCAACCAGTTTGCCCGCGTTGACGGCGGCCTGATGCAAGCCGCGTGCTGGCGCTCACTGACAACCATTTTGTTGTTGCTTGGCGCCAAAGGCTTGCATGCGCAAACCACGGGTGATCCGATCGCTTTGGCGCGAAGCGCTTGTTCAGCGGCGGCCAACCAATATGCCCAGCAAGCAGAGCGCTACAGCGATGCACTCAAGTTGCTTTACTACCAAACCCGAGACAACCCCAGCGAGCAAGCGCAGCGACTCGAAGCCATGCTGCCGGTGCACGAGTCTTTCAAAACCCAGGCATTGAGAAATTTACAAACGCTAACCGGTCAAACACCAGCCGATGAACTGTCACCACAAGTGCACATGTGGGTGATTGACCATTTGTTTGTGTTTGCCCAAGAAAAATACGGACAAGACAAACTGTTTTTCAAGTTCTATATCAACAACCGTTGCAAGCAACAATTTGCCGTGCCTTGACCGTTCATTCAGCGCGGTTTAAGCCGCGCGTTTCATCAATATCTCAAACGCAGGCAGGGTTTTGCCTTCCAGCACTTCCAAGAACGCGCCGCCGCCAGTGGAGATGTAACCGATCTTTGACTCAATGCCGTATTTGGCAATCGCTGCCAAAGTGTCGCCCCCACCAGCGATGCTGAAGGCGGATGAGTCGGCAATCGCATGCGCCACCACTTTGGTGCCGTTCTCAAACGCATCGAATTCGAACACGCCCATGGGGCCGTTCCACACGATCGTGCCTGCGGCTTTGAGTTGGGTCGCCAAGCGCGCAGCAGTGTCGGGGCCGATGTCCAAAATCAAATCGTCGTCAGCCACCTCGGTGGCTTTTTTCACGGTGGCCACAGCATCAGAAGAAAAGGTTTTGGCGCACACCACATCGGTGGGAATCGGCACTTCTGCACCGCGCGCTTTCATCGCTTCAATCACCGCTTTGGCTTCGCCGATCAGGTCTGGCTCGGCCAAGCTTTTGCCAATGTTCAGACCCGCCGCCAGCATGAACGTGTTGGCAATGCCGCCGCCCACGATCAATTGATCCACATTGCGCGAGAGCGCTTGCAAAATGGTGAGCTTGGTACTGACCTTGGAACCCGCAACGATGGCGGCCAGAGGCCGTTTGGGCGCCGCCAACGCTTTGGTGATCGCGTCAATTTCGGCAGACAACAACGGCCCCGCACAAGCAATGGCCGCGAATTGCGCGATGCCATGGGTGGTGCCCTCGGCGCGGTGCGCGGTGCCGAAAGCGTCATTGACATAGATGTCGCAAAGCGCCGCCATTTGCTTGGCGAGTGATTCGCTGTTTTTCTTCTCACCCAGATTGACCCGGCAGTTCTCCAGCATCACGACCTGGCCCGGCGCGACAGACACACCGCCCACCCAGTCCGCCACCAGCGGCACCTCGCGGCCTAGCAACTCGGTCAAGCGTTTGGCCACTGGCGCCAATGAATCTTCGGGTTTGAACGCGCCCTCGGTGGGACGACCCAGATGCGAGGTAACCATCACAGCCGCACCCGCGTCTAAAGCCATTTGAATCGCGGGCACTGACGCCCGAATGCGTGTGTCCTCGGAGATATGGCCATGGTCGTCGAACGGCACGTTCAAGTCAGCGCGGATGAACACGCGTTTGCCACGGGCCTGACCCTGTGCGCACAGATCGGCGAAGCGGATGATTTGCATGGGGTTTGTCTCCGTGTGAATGTTTTGTGGCATTTTAGGGGGCGGCCCTCGATGCGGTTGGATGAGCCTGTGACACCCATTTTGAGTGGCATATCGATGGATGAAGCCAAAATTGGGTGTCAATGGGCAGTTTTTGAGATGGTTGTGCAGCACTGGTTGATGAAACAGGGGGTTGCCGAAACAATACCAATTAAGGTATATTTTCTATACCTTGAATTTATTCGAATTTGATGAAGCTAAGAGTTTGAGCAATCGCTCCAAACATGGCATCGACTTTGTTGAAGCACAAGAACTCTGGAATGACACAATGCTTTTGGAGATCCCTGCAAAGACGGAAGATGAGCCCAGGTATCTGGTCATTGGGCTCATACATGAAAAGCATTGGTCTGCGGTCATTACTTATCGCGGTTTGAATATTCGGTTGATATCCGTTCGTCGCTCACGCACAGAAGAGGTAGCACTATATGAAAGCTAGAAATTTCGATCAACAGTTTGACGATGGTGAGGACATCACGTCTTCATTGGATGTATCCAAAGCCAGGCGTGTGCAGCAAGCGCAAAAACGGGTGAATGTTGATTTCCCCGTCTGGATGATTGAATCCTTAGACCGCGAAGCAAGCAAGCTCGGTGTGACCAGACAGTCGGTGATTAAGGTTTGGCTCGCAGAAAGACTTGAAGCAACGCCGAAATGAATGACAAATGCTTTAGAGCAAACCGCGCTCAAAAAACCTCACCACCCCAACCCAATATGCAATGGCAAATACACGGCCATGCCGACCAGCAAGGTACCTAAGACCGCTTGGCCTTGACCTCGGCGCCACACATAAAAGCCCGCGCCAGCGGCTGCACCGAACAAGCGGGCATCTTGCCAAGTTTGCACCAGTGCGCCGTGGCTGACCACAATTTCAGGCACCACCACCGCGGCCAGCGCCGCGATGGGCGCATATTGCAAACCGCGCTGCGCCCACGATGGGAAAGGCAATTCACGATCGAGGATGAAGAAAAAACAGCGCGTCAGCAACGTGATCAGCCCAAGGCCTACAGCGATTCCCAGATCGCCCATGTCCATCATGGCGCCACCTGTTTGCGCGCCAGTGGCGTGCGTTCGATCAACAAACAAACCACCACCGCCGAGGCAATCGCCACCAAAATATTCAAACGCAATGGCAAGGCAAAGGCCACCACAGCAGCGGTGCCAGACACCACCAGTGAAATCGCGCGCAAGCGTGTTTGACACAGCGAGCACAAGATGCCGACCAGCGCCAAGACGCCTGCAAAACCCAGCCCCCATTGCAGTGGCACTTGCGCGGCCAGCACGATGCCCGCCAAGCTGGCGATTTGCCAACCGATCCAATTCAAAAAGCAATTGCCGCACAGGTATGCCATTTCACTGCGCTGCCCTTCGCGGTCGTTGGCTGGATCGGGATAACGCTCGACAAATTGCACGTAGTTCAGGTCCGCGATGAAATAGCCAATGGACAAACGTTGCCAACGCGGCCAAGCCATCATGTATTGGCGCAAATGCAAACTGAACACTGCAAACCGCAAATTCACACAAAACGCCGTGGCCAAAATCACCCATGCAGGCGCACCTGCGCCCAACAAAGGAATGGCCGCCAATTGCGCGCTGCCGCCGTAAACCAACAAGGTCATCAAGGTCGACATGCCAGGGCCCAGCCCGGCCTGCACCATCGCCACGCCAGTCATCAAGCCCCAAGCCCAAATGCCGGGAGCGACTTTGAGGGTGTCGATCATGCCTTGGCGAAAAGCAGGATGGCGAAAATTCAACGGGTCAAAAAACATGCATCAATCTGCGGCTGTACCCAACACCATGCCGACAGACAACGCTTGGCTGTGCAAAAACTCAGCTGCACTGATGCGCTTGCCTCCCGGGCGTTGCACTTGCGTCACACGTACCGCCATGTCGCCCGTGGCGACATCAAATGCATCCGCATGCAGTTGCACCACGGTGCCGGGTGTGGCGTGCATGGGCTGCGCCAATGGCGCGGCTGACCAAATTTTCAACACGTGCTGGCCATGAAAAGTATGTGCGCCAGGGAACGGGTCAAACGCGCGAATGCGCTGAGACAAAGTGACCGCAGGCAAGTGCCAATCGATCAACGCTTCGTCTTTCAATATTTTCGCGGCGTAGGTGATGCCGTCAGTCGCTTGCGCTTGTGCGTTCAGGTGTGGCAATTGTCTCAAGGTGTCGACGATGAGCCGTGCGCCAAGGGCAGACAGTTTGTCGTGGAGGGTGGCGCTGGTGTCGGTGTCGCTGATGGGCAGGCTCTCGCGCATGAGCACCGCCCCGGTGTCTAAGCCTGCATCCATTTGCATGATGCACACACCCGTGTGTGTATCGCCAGCTTCTATCGCGCGTTGGATCGGTGCCGCACCGCGCCAGCGCGGCAACAGCGACGCATGGATGTTCAGGCAACCCTGCGGCACACTGGCCAAGGTCCAAGCTGGCAAGAGCAAGCCGTAGGCCACCACCACCATCAAGTCAGCGTGTGCGTTTGCAATGGCTTGTTGAGCCGCCAAAGCGTCATCAGGGGATTTGCCGTCAAGCCGCAAACTGTGAGGTTGGCAAACAGGCAGACCCTGCTCAAGCGCAAATTGTTTGACGGCAGAGGCTTGCAGTTTCATGCCCCGCCCAGCAGGGCGATCGGGTTGTGTCAAGACCAGTGCCACATCGTGACCGGCCGCATGCAAGGCGGCGAGCGCAGCGCGGGCAAATTCCGGGGTACCGGCGAACACAAGGCGCATGAATCAGCGCTCGAGTTCGCGTTGGGCTTTGTGCAATTTGCTTTTGATGCGCATGCGTTTGAGCACGGACAAGTATTCGACGAACACCTTGCCCATCAGGTGGTCCATTTCATGCTGTATGCAAATGGACAACAACCCATCAGCTTCAATCGTGACGGACTCACCGTGCTCGTTGAGTGCCTGAACCTTGACCCGTGAGGGTCGCTCCACGCCGTCAAAAATGCCCGGCACAGACAAACAACCTTCTTCATTTTTGACCCGGTCATCGCTGGCCCAGACCAGCTCAGGGTTGATCAACACTTGGGGTTGGTTGCGTTCTTCGGAGACATCCAACACCAGCATGCGTTCATGCACATTGACTTGGGTGGCTGCCAGCCCTACGCCTTTGGCGTCGTACATGGTTTCCAACATGTCCGCGGCGAGTGCACGGATGCGGTCGTCGACCAAGGTCACTGGTTTGGCCACGGTGTGAAGTCGTGGGTCTGGGTAAGAAAGAATGGGTAGCAAAGCCATGCCCTGATTGTCGCTTTTTTGAAAAGCCCGCAGGGAAGCGTCGGTTTCATAAAAACCCAGTCGCGGTTCACTTCCTTTAGAGACGGCCAGCTTAAGCTGGCTTTGAGCAAACAGGACATGGGCTTTCAATGGACAGTGATTCAAACCTGAAACAGGTGGATGTTGGCATCGCGGCAAGCCACTGGCGCGATTGGTTGCGTTTATGCATGACGCCGTTGCTGGGGTTTCACGCGCAAAAGGTGTTGATCGATGCTTTGGGCGGTCCGCGACAAGTGTTTGAGCAGCCCATCGACATGCTGCGGCGTTTTGTCAGCGAAGCCCAAGCGCAATCTTTGCAGGTCATACCCACTGAATGGTCAGCGGTGTGTGAACGCACCGAAGTCTGGTTGCAGCAAACGCCACAAGGCGTGTTGCAACAAGTGTGGACATGGGACCATCCACGCTATCCCCAGATGTTGCGAGACACACAGGATCCACCATGGCTGTTGTATGCACAGGGCCAGCTGCAGCATGCATGTTGGCAGGGTGTAGCAATGGTGGGTAGCCGCAACCCGACCCTGCAAGGCAAAGAGAATGCGCGCCGATTTGCCGACCAGTTGCAGCAGTCAGGCTGTTGCATTGTCTCGGGATTGAGCAGCGCACCAAGGCGCGCTGGAAAATGCGCGCACGGACCGATGTGCCACGGTCGCCGTGGTGGGCACAGGCTTGGACTTGGTTTATCCGCGCCAACACCACGCCTTGGCAAAGCAAGTGGCGCAGCACGGTTGGGTGATCAGCGAATTGCCACCGGGCACACCACCGCTGCCGCACCACTTCCCACGGCGTAACCGCTTGATCGCCGGATTGAGCCACGGTGTGTTGGTGGTAGAAGCCGCGTTGAAATCCGGCTCGTTGATCACCGCAGATTTGGCACTGACACAAGGCAAAGAGGTGTTTGCGGTTCCGGGGTCTATCCACTCGGTGTTGTCGCGGGGTTGCCATGC
>RFYK01000109.1 GCA_009925585.1 Betaproteobacteria bacterium
GCTCGTTTTATCCGTTGTGTAATCGTCGGTTCAAACAACGGCAGATTGCGCAGGCGACGCATGAAGCTGCAGCCCTAGTGCTGCGATGACTTTCATGATGGTTGCAAACTCGGGGTTGCCTTCGGCCGAAAGCGCCTTGTAGAGGCTCTCCCGTCCCAGACCAGCGTCGCATGCAATCTGACTCATGCCCTTGGCGCGCGCGATATCACCTAACGCGGCAGCAATCAGTGCAGAGTCCCCCTCTTGAAGTGCTGCTTCCAAATACTCTGCCATGTCCTCGTTGGTGATCATGTGCTCGGCAGGATCCCATACTCGGGTCTTGGTTTTGGGCATGGTCTTTACTCCTTCAGATCATTTGCCAAAGACTTTGCGTTACGAATGTCTTTGTCCTGTGTGGACTTGTCGCCTCCAGCCAGCAAGATGATCACCACTTCGCCGCGCTGAATGAAATAGACCCGGTATCCGGGCCCGTGATTGACTCTCAACTCCGAGACGCCCTCGCCGATGGGCTTGACGTCCCCGGCGTTCCCGAGTGACAGACGTCGGATACGAATGTCAATGCGGGCGCGGGCGACTCGATCTCGCAGACCAGCGAACCATTTCGCGTATGCGTCAGTCTGCTGGATCTGCATCATGTCTAAATGTATCCTATGGGAAACATTGCCGTCAAGCCCGACTTTAGGCTGAGAATGAGTTCGAACTACCAAGCCATTCACCAGCTCTTGACCGGCAAGGAAGGAGGTGAAACGGTGCAAATATGGACACGTTTGGGGTATGCGTCTGCCGCAGCGACGTCTTCTCGAAGGGGCTTGCAAGCGCATTTGGAGAAAACCTCATAGCATCATTTGAGCACGGGTTCTTCAAATGCCGCAGAGCGGCCCAATGTCCAAATGGCGCCCAACCCCACCGAGGTGCCTTGGTCTTTTAAATGTAAAGGACTGTCACTGTTGACACCTTTGCCGGCGAAATCCGTGCGGGTAAAGGCAAAAAATCGGACATCCTTATTGAATTTATGCGACAAGGTCAGTTGCGCGCGTGGTGTGATCAAGCCGGCTTTTGCGGTGTAAGCGCTGCGCGAAGCGGTGGCGTATTCGGTGGGCACCCCGTAGAGGTATTGGTTGAATTGTTGGTCACCATAAATCAGCCCAAAGCTGCCGGAAAACCCCCAACCTCGACCAAGATTTTGCTTGTCATAGGTGAATTTGGGTTCAAAGGCCAAGCCTCTGTAATGAACGCCACTGTTGAATTCAAACACACCTCGCAGCGGCAATTCCATTCGCACCACTGAATCATTGCTTGGGCGCATCAAATTCAGTTTGACCCGCGGCCCAAACTCCAACAAGAAGCCCAAGTCAGGCATGCCATCTCGTGCCTTCACATCATCACTCGAGGCACGAAGCGCGCCGCCCAGACCAACGTCAAATTCTGCAAAAGGGTTGTTGACGACGCGTGCGCCAAATGTCCCATCTGCAGCGCGCCAAATCGGGCCACGGTAAATCAACCAAGGCAATACAAGTGCACGGCTAACGTCATCGTCCGCACCAGGATAGGCTGGACCAGTCAGTCCAAAACCCGCTACACCAGCTTCCCACAGCGGTTTTTGTCCGCCATCTACATCGGGTTCAGATTGGGCGTGAGCGAGAGTAAGTGAGGTGATGCCTAAAGTGGCTGTCAACCACAAGTGCAAACTCAAATTCAAAATTCTCACGGAAAACCCATCAATCGATCAAATGGTTAACCATCATTCACACACGCCCAGCGACATGATGCCTTCTTGGTTAGGCGGGTAGTACCTGAATACATATTTGCCGTTTTGAAACATCTTGATATAGCCTTTGCCGTTGGCAGGGCTGATCAGTATGTAGCTGTTGTCAGCAGCCCATTCCACATTGGCCGACGCATATAGCTCGCTGAATTGATCAAACTCTTTGGTCACGGACAGCGAACCCTTGTTTGATGTCGTTTTCAGCCCGAAAGCAAATGCTTGGTAATTGGTTTTGCCTGCGCATGAGACGTGCACATTCAAACAAAAATTGGGCTCATCCGGTTTGCAAACGAGCTTGGCGCCGTTTTTGATTTTCCCCCACACATCAGCCTCGGTTTGGGCCATGCTGTTGGTTGACATCAATAGGCCAATCAAAACCATGGAGAAAATTGAAAACACGGGTGTGCAGCGTCTGACAGTGCGAAATGGTGAAACTGTGGTGTGTGTGAGCAACATGGGGATCCTATGCAATGCGTTGATGCGAGATGCTGGCAAGCCCTTGCACGGCGCTCACTGAGAACATTGTGCGTGATTTATGCCATTTCGATAAAACATTGAAGCTTGAAGGGTCAAATCAATCCAACATGATCCCGGCACTGGCGGCCTCAGCGCAAGGGTGAATGAGCAGGTGCTTGAAGTGCAAGACGTGATGACAGAAAGTCTAGAAACACTCGAACTTTTGCAGGCAGCAAACGGGTGGTGGTCACAGCGTAAGCCACCGCCGTAGGTGTGACCCAATCAGGAAGGACTGGAACCAATCGGTCAGCTTCTATATCTTTCGCAACCCATGTGCTGGCCGATTGTGCAATCCCGTGACCATCTATCGCCAATTGATACAAAAAGCCACGGTTATTTGCAAGAAAGGGTCCATCGACATTCACGCTTTGTGTTTGCCCCGAATCATGGGTCAGGACCCAAGGCTTGTCGTTCATGCGCAAGCAAGCGTGTTGTGTGAGGTCTTGAGGAGTCAAGGGCACACCCTGTTGACTTAGGTAAGTGGGCGAAGCCACCAGCATGGTTTCAAGTTTGGCTATGGGTCTTGCAATCAATTGCTGGTCCTGGGGTATGCCCATGCGAATGGCAAAGTCAACTCGGTCTGTCATCAAATCCGCTTGGTTTGGTGTCAGGTCAAGTTCAAAACGGATACCTGGGTACAGCTTTGAAAACTCACCCATCAGAGGACTCAGGTAGATGACACTGAAATCGACTGGAACTGAGGCGCGGATGACCCCCTGCGGATGGGTTTGCAAATGGCTCAATTCAATGTGCGCCAGTTCAGCTTCTTTGACAATGCGTTTGCAATTTTGAAAATACAAATTTCCTGCGTCAGTCAATTCAACACGTCTTGTGGTTCGATTGAACAAACGCAAACCCAATTCGTTTTCCAATGCTGCAATCCGCCGCGACACCGACGAATTCGGTAAGCCCAGTGACTCGGCTGCTTGACGGAAACTGCTGGCCTGCGCCACTGCCACAAACAGCTGCATGTTTTGAAAGATAGACATCGATTAATTATTCCGCCAATGGATCAGTGAAGTGCTGTTTCTTGTCTTTATGTCTTTTCTGGCAGCATACAGAATACCTCCGTCACGACAGGAGAAACTTTATGACTCAAAATGAACATGTGTTGGTGCTGAATGCCACCGGCAAAGTGGGACGAAATGTCTGCCGGGCTTTGAAAGAAGCGGGGTTCTCGGTGTTTGGCACCACCCGTTCTTCTCGCAGCGACTTGGCCAGCTTTGGCGTGACGCCAGTGGTTTGCAATTACACCGTGCGATCCGATTTGGACAAAGCCTTTGCCCAAAGTGGCGCCAAAAAAGTGTTTGTCATCACAGATTACTTTGGGGCCGCCAAGAAAAGCGCGGACACAGAATTTGAACAAGGCAAGGCCGCGATCGATGCGGCCAAATTGGCTGGCGCAGACCATTTGGTATTCATGAGCGTGGCAGATGCCGAATACTTCGATGAACATGTCACCCACTTGAAAGCCAAAGTTGCGCTAGAGGCTTATTTGCAAACCGCCAATGTGCCTTATTCCATTTTGCGGCCCTGTGCATTTTTTGAAAACTTGGATGACACAGCCAATTTCAATCCTCTGAAAAAAGGCGTGGTCAAGTTCTTGTCATTGCAAACATGCAAATACTGTGCAACCTACGACATTGGCAAGGCCGCTGCCATCATGTTCAAACATCCAGACACATGGCTGGGGCACACTCTGGATGTCATTGGTTGGCAGGGCGATCTTGCACAAGTGGCCGAAGCGTTGGCAAAAGTCAGCGGTGTGCCCGTGAAAGCAAAATTGGCAATGCCGATTTTTTTACGCAAGTGGTTCTTGAAAGATTTGCACCACATGTTTCTCTATTACGAAGTACAAAAAGGCCCCAAAGGTACGCCAGAAGCATTCAAAAAGGTGGTGCCAGATGCAATGTCTGCTGAAGATTGGTTTCGCTTTCATGGCAAATATGCCAATGGCGAACCGATTGTGAGGGCTTGACACGCCACTGACACATCAGTCATCCAAGTGTCATCAAACCCACTTAGACTCAAAAAAAAAATGAGCGGGGATGTCATGACTGATCAAGCGCCACTGAACGTGCTTTTTTTATGCACACACAACTCGGCCCGCAGCATTTTGGCTGAAGCCCTGTTGAACCACTTGGGACAAGGCCGATTCAAAGCGTTTTCTGCGGGCAGCAGTCCGCGTGAAAACCAGCAACCCAACCCGTTGGCGTTAGAGGTATTGGAAAAAGAAGGCATTTCCACAACTGGTTTGCACAGCAAAAGTTGGGATGTGTTTGCATTGCCTGACGCACCGCACATGGATTTAGTAATCACCGTGTGTGACAACGCAGCGGGTGAAGTCTGTCCCTATTGGCCCGGACAACCTGTGACCGCCCACTGGGGTTATGCCGATCCTTCGCAAGGCAACGGCTCGCCAGACGAAAAACGCATCGCATTTCTCACCACATTGCACATGATCCGCCGACGTTTAGAGTTGTTTGTCAGCTTGCCGGCAGCCAGTTTGGAAAAGCTGACTTTGGAAAAAACCGCCAGAGGATTGGCGTCGCAGTGAAAGCCTGGCAGCGTTTATTGGCTGAATGGGCAGGCACAGCTTTGTTGCTGTGTGTGGTCATCGGTTCGGGCATCATGGCAGAGCAATTGTCACAAGGCAATGCGGCGATCGCGCTGTTGGGCAATACGTTAGCCACGGTATTTGCGCTCTATGTGTTGATTGAAACCTTGGCACCCATCAGTGGTGCACATTTCAACCCATGCGTGACATGTTTTGTGGCTTGGAAAGATCAGTGGCCTGTGTTGCTGTCATTGGCGTATGTGTTGGCACAGTTAGCGGGCGCGGCATGCGGGGCTTGGCTGGCGCATGCCATGTTTGACCTGGACCTGTTTCAGTGGTCAAACAAAATCAGAACGGGTCCAGGGCAATGGCTTGCTGAATCCGTGGCGACTGCAGGTTTGTTGGGCGTGATTGTGCTTTCACCCGCGCATAAAGTGGCCAGCTTGGTGGCTTCTTACATTGGGGCAGCTTATTGGTTCACAGCAAGCACGTCGTTTGCAAACCCTGCGGCGGTGTTTGGCAGGATGATGAGCAATTCATTCGCGGGGATCGCGCCAGAGAGCGCTTTAGGGTTCATGGCAGCTGAAGTTGCGGGGCTTGTGTTGGCAGCGGTCATTTTTCGGTTTGTGCAAAAACACCAATGAATTTGAATGCATTGGCATGAATTTTCTAAAGTCAGTGTTGTTGACTTTGCTGGTGCTCGCAGCGCCTCTTCAAAGCGCAAAAGCGCTTGAAGTGGCCAGGAGCGACATGCTGCTGCACATCGTTGAAGAATGCACGAACACACAAAAACCAGGGTATTGCGAAAAATGTCTTGCGCCGCAAAGGCAAGCCATGTGCGTCATGCGTGACATCAAAATGTGCGGTTGTCCAAAGCAATTTGTGCATGGGTTGGTGTTGCCCAAAGCGCGCGTCACTGGCATCGAAGACCCCAAGCGTACCGAGGCGATATGGCAATTTGCTTGGGACATTGCTCGCCAGAGGTTAGACACGAATGAGATTGCACTTGCAGTCAATCCCCCATCAAGGCGGTCTCAAAATCAATTGCATGTTCACTTGGTCAGGCTAAAGCCTGGCATCAACACTGACAGCTTTGGGAATGTCACAGTACGTACACAAAATTTGACTAACGTGTGGGCTGTGGCTTCTGAATCAGCGCTCAAACACCAACTGAAAGAGTACGGCTTGTTGGTCACTTCAGACCAGCAAGGAGGGTATCTGGTGGTGTTGACCCAAGACAGCCCCGAGATGCTTTACACGCAGGCCTACTGCACGCCGTGATTCAACCGCCACTGAGCCCATCAAAACAGGAATTGCCCATGGAAAACCTGCCTGATTCACTTCAAGTATTCAAAAGATCGCTGGATCAGCAAGGGTTTGTGTCACCCATGTTGACCACATTGGCGCCTCACGAAAAATTGAAAAGGCCTTCGAGTAACCAAGAAATATTTGGCTACCTACTGGATGGCGAATTGAAACTTGTGACAGAGCAATCACACAAAACCTATTCAAAACATGAAATATTTTTCATCGATGGTCAAGATGGTTTTGAGATTCAATGTGGTTCAGACGGCGCTCAATACTTGTTTGCTTTCAAACACAGTCAAAAATCCATCTGCTGAGTATGTTCAATGCACACGCTGCTTGGTTGGCATGAGATTTTTAACATTCACATGAAAGAACCTGATGAACACCACCAGCCCACTTGATGCGGATCAGTTGAAAAAGATTCGCGAAGATCTGTTGGACTCGATCGATGAAGAGTTAGAAATGACCATCGATGACGGCATCAATGAAAACAGTGTCGATGTCAGCGATGAAGAAAAAAGATCAAGGGTTTTGTATTTCCGAGAATTGTTGCGCTTGCAAGGTGAACTCGTGAAATTGCAAGACTGGGTCGTGGCGACCAAACAAAAAGTCGTGATTTTGTTTGAGGGACGAGATGCAGCAGGCAAAGGTGGTGTCATCAAACGCATCACGCAGCGTTTGAACCCACGCGTTTGTCGGGTCACAGCGCTTCCCGCGCCGAATGACCGTGAAAGAACACAGTGGTACTTTCAGCGATACGTGACGCATTTACCCGCAGCGGGTGAAATTGTGTTGTTTGACCGCAGTTGGTACAACAGAGCAGGTGTGGAGCGTGTGATGGGATTTTGCACGGACGATGAATAC
>RFYK01000110.1 GCA_009925585.1 Betaproteobacteria bacterium
TTGCAAATGCGCCAAATAGGCCGCCCGCAGATCGGCACTGCGGTGTTCGATGCGTTCGGTGACGGCGGTCAGTACGGGATGCATGCGTTAACTTTCTTCAAACCAGGTCAAACCATCGCGCGCCATCAATGCTGACGATGCGGCGGGCCCCCAACTGCCTGCGGGATAGGGACGCGGCTTGTCATCCATGTCTTGCCAAGCTTGCAAGATCGGGTCGGTCCAAGTCCATGCCGCTTCGAGTTCATCACGTCGCATGAAATGCGTCAACCGCCCTTTGATCACATCCATCAACAACCGTTCATAGGCCTCGGCGCGGCGTTTGTCGGATGACAGTTGCAAATCCAAACCCAGTCGCACCGGTTGCATGCGCATGCCTGAGCCCGGTTCTTTCACCATCATGCCCAATTGAATCGACTCTTGCGGTTGCAGGCTGATGATCATGCGGTTGGGTTCGCTGTGGGTGTTTTGGCCAAACACGGAAAACGCTTGTGGCGCGAATTCGATGATGATTTCCGATTGGCGTTGTTGCAAACGTTTGCCTGTGCGTAAAAAGAACGGCACTTGCGCCCACCGTGCATTGTTGATGTAAGTGCGCAAGGCCACAAAGGTCTCGGTGCGGCTGTCGGCAGGCACTTGCCCTTCTTGCAAATAGCCCGTGACGGGTTTGCCATCGCTCACTCCGGCGGTGTATTGCCCGCGAACCGTGTCGCGTTTGACATCGGCGGGTGTCATTTTTTTCAGCGAGCGCAGAACTTTGAGCTTTTCATCGCGAACATCATTCGCGTCCAAAGAGATCGGTGGCTCCATTGCCACGATGCACAGCAATTGCAGCAAGTGGTTTTGCACCATGTCACGCAATGCACCGGCGCCATCGTAGAAACCAGCCCGGCTGCCCACGCCCACACTTTCAGCCACCGTGATTTGCACGCTCTTGATATAGGGTGCGCGCCAAAGCGGCTCGAAAATCGCATTGCCAAAACGCAGCACCATCAGGTTTTGCACCGTCTCTTTGCCCAAGTAATGGTCGATTCGGTAGATTTGTGTTTCCTGGAAATGCCGGGCAACTTCTTGGTTGATCGCGCGGGCTGACTCTAAATCGGTGCCAAGGGGTTTTTCCAACACCACACGCGATTGCGCATCGATCAACCCTGCCGTGTCCAGATGGGCACAAATGTGGCTGAACAATTGCGGCGCAGTGGCCAAATAAAACACGCGCTGTCGTGGCGTGTTGCACAGGGCGGTCAGCGCCGCGTAGTCATCGGCCAGGGTGACGTCGGCGCAGACATACCAAAGCCGTTGTAAAAACCGTTGCCAGTCGTTGGCATCAAACGCCTGCGCATCAATGAAAGCCAGCGAGTGCTCGCGTATGAATTGCAAATAGTCGTCGCGCGACCAGGCTTGTCGGCCCAGTGCAATGATGCGGGTGTGTTCAGACAATTTGTCATGCACATGCGCCATGTACAACGCGGGCAGCAATTTGCGAAATGACAAGTCGCCTGCGCCGCCAAAAATGATGACATCCAAGTCAGGTGCGTCAGGTGAGGAAAGGGTCATGTTCTGCGTTTCGGAATTAAAGGTCTTGTTTCAAAAAGATGTCTTTGTCTGGGAAAAATTGGGCATGCAATGGCAGCAATGAACCGCCGAGTGCGCGCGCCGAAGCGCCCACCATGCCAGCGACCAATGTGGGGCGGTGAATGCCATCAAAACGGATGCGGTCCATCTGGACTTGCGTGTGCTCAATCAAGGTGGCGAGCAACGCAGGACTGACAGAGCCGTCAATCACCACGGCATCCAAATCCAACAAGGCGCTGGCACTTGTCACACACAGCGCCAAAGCTTCGGCGGCGGTGTTCAGCCAAGCTTGTCGCATGGCTTGATAGGCCTCGCCCATGATGTCGTCGCTCGCGACCAGCAAGGGGTCCAGCTGAGCGCTGATCAAGTCTTGCTCGAGTTGCCAGCCGGAGGCGCGTGCCAGCAGTTGCGTCGTGGATGCATGCTCGGCACTGGCCAAGGGAAAAGAGCCGATGGCACCGGCATTGCCGCGCGGCCCATTGACGATGTGGCCATCCAACACCAAGCCGCCGCCGATGAACGTGCCAATGAACACATACAAAAAATGGGGTAACTCACGGCCGCGTCCTTGCACCAACTCAGCCACACACGCGGCGGTGGTGTCTTTGGCAAACTCGACGGGCAACGGCGTCATCTGTTGCAAGGTTTGCAACAGGTCAATTTGCTCCCAATCCGCCATGGCCAGCGAGGCTTGTGCGCCCATCAAATCGCCCCAAGCGTGCAATGACAGTGGCGCACTCAACCCTATGCCAACCACTCGCGACCAATCTGCGCCCATGCGTTGCTGCATGTGTGCCAAACCTTCGGCCATTTTGGGAATGACTTCAGTGGGCGAAGGAAACGGGTAATGGTGTTGCCAAGTGTGGCGGATGTGTCCGACAAAGTCGGTGACCACCACTTCCAAATTGCGGCGTCCCACTTGCAAGCCGATGCTGTAGGCGCCGTCCGGGTTCAAGCTGAGAGGCACAGACGGCTGGCCGATGCGACCGCGAATGCGGTCTTGTTTCAGTAACAACCCATCGTCAAGCAAACGGTTGACGATGATGGACACCGTTTGCGTGGAGAGTTGGGTCAAGCGCGCCAAATCGGCTTTGGGGATGGCCCCTGCATGGCGAATGGCACGCAACACAATTCGCTCGTTGAATTGGCGCATGCCATTGTGGTTGGAACCACGCATGGCTTTCAACACAAAATCACCCCTTTGCAAAACATGGCGTTGCCATAGGCGGTGCCTTCACCGGTTTGCACCAGCAGGCTCGCTTGTTTGACTTTTTCGTAAAACGCAAATCGCTCTACCGCTTGCACCTGTGATTCAGACACACCAGCATGCGCCAACAAGTTAACCACGGCTTGCTGTGCGTCTGTGCGGTGACCCATGGCGCTGCCACTGACTTGCATGTACGCTGCCGGATGAGATACATCTTCTGCCAAAGGAAACACCGACAGCACCGCTTGCGACACCCGAGCCAGACTCAGTCCGGGCAAGCGCACCAAGGGTTTGCCGTTGCGCAAATGGTCCGCGGTGAAATTGGCGTCTACCACCGCCACCCACTCCCCGTGGCCCATCGCACTCAAGTGCATCAGCAGCTCAGGGCTCAGAACGGGATCGATGCCTTTCAGCACAAGGCCTCCTCGTGCGAAGGCAGGCTGGCCGGGTCGATGGCACCAGTGATCAATCCGACGATTTCTTGCGGTGTGGTGTCTTGCGTGCGCCGGTGGCAAATGATGCGACCTTGGCGAAACACCCAGATGCGGTCAACCAAATCGAATACTTGACGCAGGTTGTGGCTGATGATGATCAACGGCACGCCGCGCTGTTTCAAGCCTTTGATGATCTCTTCGACACGTGCGGTTTCTTGCACCCCGAGTGCCGCCGTGGGTTCATCCAAGATGATGAGTTTTTTGGCAAACCCTGCCGCACGCGCAATGGCCACGCATTGGCGCTGCCCACCGGACATGCCGCGCAATGGTGCCGACAAATCTTGGATACGCACGCCGGTCGTGGCCAACATGTCGACCGATTGCTGGCGCATGGCACGGTGGTTCAGCACCGACAAGGGCCCAAGGTTCAGGCGCGTGATTTCGCGTCCCAAAAAAATATTGGCTGGCACGTCCAAGTCTTCGGCCAGCGCCAGTGTTTGGTAAACCGTTTCCATGCCTTGTTCGCGGGCGTCGAGCGGTGAATTGAATTGCACCTCGACACCGTCGAGTTGGATGCTGCCCGAGCCAGGCTGTTCCACGCCGGTGAGCAGACGCACAAAGGTGCTTTTTCCCGCGCCGTTGTCGCCCACGATGGCGGCGTGTTCTCCCGGTAACAACTCAAATTGGGCGTCGGTCAAGGCTTTGACCCCGCCGTAGTGCCGGGTCAGGCCTTGAACACGCAAAACGGGTGAGGAAGCAGTCATAAAGTGCTCATAAATGGATAAGTGGAGCCAGAAGCATGAAGCATACAAGGGAAAAGCGGAATAGGTAAATCTACTAGGTTTATTTAGTCGATGTTTCTGTTTTAATTTGCCCACAAGAACGCATTGCGGGAAGGGCCTGCGACGCGCTTGCCCTTTCAAGACAGGAGATTCCATGACATTGACTCGTAACTTGGGCCGCTTGGCCTTGGCGCTGACCGCGGCCGGCTGCATGGCGTTGGCGCATGCAGAAACCACCATTGCTTACATCACCAATGGCAACACCAACGAAGGTTGGACTTTGATCAACGGTGGCGCGAAAAAAGCAGGCGCTGCCGCCGGCGTCAAATTCATCGAACTTGCAGCGGAAAAAGGCGAGTTGTCCAAGCAATTGGCGATCGTTGAAGACATGATCACACGCAAGGTGAACGCCATCGCGATTGCACCTGTGGACAGCAAAGGCATTGCACCCGCGGTGAACAAAGCATTGGCAGCGGGCATCCCTGTGATTGCGGTGGACACCGGCATCAGCGGCGCCAAAATCACTTCATATGTGGCAACCGACAACATCAAAGCGGCCATGGTGCAAGGCAACTGGGCCGCAGAGCAAATCAAAGACGGCGACACCGTGATCTACATCACCGGCGACTTGGGCCAATCCACGGGCCAAGAGCGCAAAAAAGGCTTTTTGGATGGGTTGAACGCCAAGCGCAAAGGCGTGAAAGTCGTTGAAGTGCCCACCACTTGGGACCAGACCATGGCTCAAAACGGCGTGGAAGCCGCGTTGCGTGCCAACCCCGGCGCCAAGGTGATTGCCTGTGCCTGGGACGGGGGTGCGCTTGGTGCCAAAGCGGCGTTGATGGCCGCAGGTAAAAAAGCGGGCGACGTGAAGATCGCGGGATTTGACGGCTCACCCGGCGGTTTGGACATGATGAAACAAGGTTGGCAACAAGCGAATGCCGCGCAAATGTTGGCCAAGATCGGTCAAGTTGGTGTGGAAACAGCCATTGCTGCAGCGCAAGGCAAAAAAGTATCCGATCGCATCGATACCGGTTCGTTCTTGGTCTTGCCATCGAACGTCGATCAGTTCGCCAAGGACTCGGGCGTCGCCCAGTTCATGAAGGTCAAGTGACCCCATGAAACCGATCTCCCAGCAAGACTGGTTTGGGGCGATCGTCGCGGTGCTGTTGCTCAGCCTGCTGCTGAGCATCGCATCGCCTTATTTTTTAACCACAGGCAATTTATCGAACATCTTGGTTCAAGCCTCGGTGATTGCGCTGTTGGCTGGCGGGCAAACGTTTGTCATCTTGACCGGCGGTGTGGATCTGGCTGTCGGTGCGCTCACGGCGTTGTGTGGCGCAGTTGCCGGGCACATGATGATCAAGCTGGGCATGCCCGTGGGCGTGTCACTGTTGGTTGCGGTGGCCATCGGTGCGGCTGTGGGTTTGTTCAACGGTTATTTGGTGGCGTTTGTGGGCATTCCCTCGTTCATCGTCACCTTGGGCGGGTTGACGCTGTGGCGCGGCTTGGCGTTTGAATCCACTGGGGGCTTTGACAACGCAGGCATGCCAGAACCCCTGCCGTTCATCGGCTATGGCGAGGTGTTGGGTGTGCCGATGCCGATCGTGATTTCAGGTGTGTATTTTGTGGTCATGGCCTTCGTGTTGTCCAGCACCAAACTCGGTCGCTATGTGTACGCCATGGGTTCGAACGAAATGGGCGCGCGTCAAGTCGGTATCAACATCAAGGCCTACAAATTGGCGGTTTACGTGGTGTGTGGATTAAGTTGTGCCTTGGGTGCCATCGTGCTCATGGCGCGCATGGACTCAAGCAGCGGCAAGATGGCGCAAATGTTTGAGCTTGACGCCATCGCAGCTGTGATTTTGGGCGGCACGTCATTGTTTGGCGGGCGCGGCTCGATTTGGGGCAGCTTGTTGGGCGCGATATTGATCACCATGGTCAGAAACGGCATGAACCTGTTGGAGATTTCGCAGTTCAAACAAATGATGGCGATCGGCGCGGTGGTGATCATCGCGGTGTGGATCGACGTGCTCAGACGCCAACGGATGTTGAAAAAATGAGTGTGTCAGTGTGGGTGTTGGGTGAAGCGTTGATGGACTGTGTGGCGCAAGACGACGGCAGTTTGCAACCGTTGATCGGCGGCAGCCCGTTCAATTTGGCATGCGCCGTGGCTTTGCAAGGCGTGGACGTGGGTTACTTGAGTCCGTTTTCAAACGATGTGTTTGGACATGCATTGGCGACCAGGTTGGCGCAAACAGGCGCCAAGGCATTGGGCAAAACGTCGCGCAAACCCACCTCCTTGGCCGTGGTGAATTTGCAAGCGGGACAACCCAGTTATGGCTTTTACAGAGAAGGCATTGCAGACCGCGATTACCTTGCCGAAGACATCGTCACCCAATTGAAAAACCACCCGCCTGGGGTGTTGCACACCGGCTCATTGATGGCCATGCCACCAGAACACCGCAAAGTCATGCATGTGATTCAGTTTGCCAAGGCCTTGGGATGGACCATCAGCATCGATGTGAATTTGAGAACCAAGGTCGCAGACGATTTGCCTGCGTACTTGCAGGCGGTCAACGACATGGCTGCGTTGGCCGATTGGCTCAAAGCCAGTGACGAGGACATGCAGCTATTGGGTTGGTCAGATGTGCATGGGGATCACGCCCAAGTGTTGGCCAAGAAATGGCAAGCACTGGGTTGCCAACGCGTGGCGCTGACCTTTGGCGAACAAGGTGCGTCGTTGCACATCGGCGACCACCATGCCCAAGCCGCCGCGCCCAAAGTGCAAGTGGTGGACACCGTCGGCGCAGGTGACACGTTTTGGGGCAGTTGCTTGGCCGATTGGGTGATGCATGACACGGTGGGTCAAGAAGAAGCAGCGGTTCAACGCACAGAGAAAACGTTGCATCATTTCAATGTGAACCACGCAACTAGCCAAATGACTTGCAGTTAAAATCTTGCCATCCCAAGGAGCGTTGCAGCTTCACACGAAGCCAGGCTTGGGG
>RFYK01000012.1 GCA_009925585.1 Betaproteobacteria bacterium
AGTTCGCAACCCGCATCGATCAACACCAAATCGCCTGCGCGTACCGGCGCGGTATCGGCGCGGTAATGCAGCACACAGGCGTTGGCGCCTGCGGCGACGATCGAGGTGTAGGCAGGAAACTGTGCGCCATGCAGTCGAAATTCGTGCAAGAGTTCAGCTTCCAAATGGTATTCCCGCACCTCCTGACCTTGACGCAACATGCGCGCACTCAATTGCATGGCGCGCACATGGGCACCTGCGCTGATGCGCGCGGCACGCCGCATGGTGTCTTGTTCATGCGCGTCTTTGACCAAGCGCATTTCGTCAAGCAAAGTGCACAAGTCCTGTTGCGAGGACGGGCAGGACACGCCCATGCGCACACGTGCACGCACGTGGCTGAGCCATTGGTCAATTTGTGAGGACAGGTTGTCGTGGGTGGCAAACGGAAACCAAAGGGTCGACTGGTTTTCCAACAACGTGGGCAGTTCTTTGTTCAATTCGCCGACCGAATGCGCTTGGCTGACGCCCAATACCGCGGGCGCGGCTGCCGGGCCCAAACGAATGCCGTCCCATATTTCGCGCTCCAAGTCTTTGGGTTGGCAAAACAAGGTGCTGTGGCCATTGGCATTGATCACCAGCCAGGCGTTGGGTTCGGTGAAACCGGTCAGGTAATAAAAATAGCTGTCATGGCGGTAAGGAAAATCCGCGTCTCGGTTGCGCGCGCGCTCAGGCGCCGTGGGAATGATGGCCACCCCGCCCGCGCCCAATTGGGCAGCCAATGCAGCGCGGCGTTGCGCGTAATTAGAAGTCATGGCGGGATTGTAGGAGGCGGCACAGCCGTGTGTGTCTGTTCAAAAACGAATTGACGCAGCACGCTGTCCATGCGGGATTGCCAACCCTCACCCGTCGACTTGAAATACTCGATGACTTCAGGGCTGTATCTGACCGAAATAAGCAACTTTTTTCGTTCACTTGGAGGGCGTCCACGCAAATTGCGCACGGGAACCATGGCATTCAATTGCTGAGCTGACAGCGGAAGTGCATCCGGGTCAGACAAGGCAGCAGCCGTGATGGCCTTGTCTTCTTTCGCGGAGGGAATGCGGATGTTGATGCGGGCCTCAGATGTTGATGACATAGTGTTTAGCCTCTCTTTGGTTGGCTCGACGAAGACTGATGATGCGTCGGACATCGCCGCGATCAACAAAAGCGACATAAAACAAAACAGGCGGTTGAGGGGCAAGCGCAATCATTCGCAATTCACCATATTCATGCCGATGATCCACCCAAACCAAAGCCGCATCCCAATCAAGTTCATGTGCCAATCGAAGCGATACGCCATGTTTTCTGGCATTGGCTTGGTCTTTGAGTGGATCAAACTCGATGTTCATTTAATGTAGCTACGGTAAATTGGGATGTCAAATAGATTTCAACCCCACCTTGCCGTTGTGGGTGAAAGTACGACGCTTTAAAAGCAGACGCGTCGGTTGGTATTTTTAAATCGCGTTGAGTTGCGCCAACCGCTCAGGTGTCCCCACATCCACCCACACACCTTCATACAAGGATGCGCTGCGGGGTTGCCAGGGGGAATGGGGCACCAATCAGCTTCAAAAAAAGCCCGTTTGTAGAGAGCCATGGTGCTGAAGGTGTAGCTTGCCTGAGCGACACGATCAGCCGACGTGGCGCCTGTCGCCACTGGCGACTTGGGCAAGTTGAGCGCCAACCCCGTGTTCGACAAGCCAAAATCTCCGCCCGGGTTGTGCGCCGGGTTGGGTACCAGCCAAATGTGCGCCAGCAAGTCGCTGGCTTTGAACGAAGCGAAGGTTTGCGCAGGAAACGCGAAATCTGGCGCATACACATCGCCCGCCGCCACCCAAAACACCTCATCCAACTGGGGCAACGCCCGAACGATGCCGCCCGCCGTTTCCAACGCGCCGCCAAAATCGACGCCTTCATGCGAATACACCAAGTCCACTGACGAGCGCTCACCCGCTTCAAACCGCGTGCCCAACGCGGCAGGAATTTGTTCGCCCAACCAAGCGGTGTTGATCAACACGCGGCGAACGCCAGAGGCTGCCAAGGCTTTCAGCGGATAACTCAACAGCGCGTGTCCGTGCACGGTCAGCAAAGGCTTGGGGGTCACATCGGTCAACGGCCGCATGCGATCACCCCGTCCGGCCGCCAACAACATGGCGGTGGCAAGGGACGGATTGGACGATGTGAGAGAGGGGCGCGACACAATCGACGAGTTTAGCCAGTCGATGAAACACGGCCTTGAGATGGCCGTGTCACAGGCACGTCCGGACACGCCAAATGCACCAAGGCGGCCCTTGGGCCATGGGGCTGTGGTCCGGCAAACCGGTTTGGTTAAAATGACCGGTTCCCCTTTACCAATCCCCTTTTTACGGAGCCACCCATGGCCAACCACCAACAAATGGCCAGTGCGATTCGCGCATTGGCAATGGACGCGGTTCAACTTGCCAACTCGGGCCATCCGGGGGCGCCCATGGGCATGGCTGACATTGCCGTGGCGTTGTGGGGAGAGCATTTGAAACACAACCCGACCAACCCGCATTGGTCTAACCGTGACCGGTTTGTGCTGTCCAATGGTCACGGCTCTATGTTGATTTACGCGCTGTTGCATCTCACAGGCTACGACCTGCCGATGAACGAGCTGAAAAACTTCCGCCAACTGCACAGCAAAACCGCCGGTCACCCTGAGGTTGGCATCACCCCTGGCGTGGAAACCACCACCGGACCGTTAGGTCAAGGCATCACCAATGCCGTTGGCATGGCCTTGGCTGAAAAGCTGTTGGCCGCCGAGTTCAATCGCCCCGGACATGACATTGTTGACCACCACACTTACGTGTTTTTGGGCGACGGTTGCATGATGGAGGGCATCAGCCACGAGGCCTGTGCGTTGGCCGGCGCGTGGAAATTGAACAAGCTGATTGCCTTGTATGACGACAACGGCATTTCTATCGATGGCAAGGTCACACCTTGGTTCATCGACGACACGCAGGCACGTTTCAAAGCCTACGGTTGGAATGTGTTGAGCGTCGATGGTCACGATGTGCAAGCGGTCAGTCGCGCCATCGCCAGCGCCCAACTCAGTGGCGACAAGCCCACGCTCATCGCTTGCAAAACGCATATCGGTCAAGGCAGCCCGAACCGGGTTGACACGGCCAAAGCCCATGGCGAACCGTTGGGCGCCGAAGAAATTGCGCTCACCCGCGCTGCCATCCAATGGCCCCACGAACCTTTCCATGTGCCCGCCGATGTTTACGCGGACTGGGATGCCAAAAGCAAAGGCGCGTCCCTCGAGCAGCAATGGCAAAACGTGTTCAACGCCTACGCCAATGCACACCCCCAACTTGCCGCTGAATACACACGCCGCATGGCGGGTGAACTGCCCAAACACTTTCACCAAACCGTGGTCGATGCCGTGGTGGCCGCCAACAGCAAGGCTGAAACCGTTGCCAGCCGCAAAGCCAGTCAATTGGCCTTGGAAGCATTCACCGGCGCCATCCCCGAGTTGTTGGGCGGCAGCGCCGATTTGACCGGCTCTAACTTGACCAACACTTCACACACACCAAACATGCGTGTCGATTTGGCCGGGCGCATGGTCAAAAATGAACACGGACAGCCCGGACGTCACATCAACTACGGCGTGCGCGAATTTGGCATGGCGGCGATCATGAATGGCGTGGCGTTGCATGGCGGCTTCATCCCTTATGGCGGCACCTTCCTCACGTTCTCCGATTACTCGCGCAATGCCATCCGCATGGCCGCGTTGATGAAGCAACGGGTGGTGCATGTGTTCACCCACGACTCCATCGGTTTGGGTGAAGACGGCCCAACCCACCAGTCCATCGAACACGCCGCGTCATTGCGATTGATCCCCGGCTTGGATGTGTGGCGCCCCGCTGACACCGCCGAAACCACAGTGGCCTGGGCCGTGGCTTTGCAAAATGCGCACCGCCCGACCGCGCTGTTGTTGAGTCGCCAAAACCTGCCGTATTTGCCCAAAGGTGACAGCGCGGCCAAAGACGCGAGCGGACTCGACGCCATCAACAAAGGGGCCTATGTCTTGGCCGAACCGTCTGAAGTGGGCATGAACAAAAAAGCGCAAGCCGTCATCATCGCCACGGGTTCCGAAGTACAACTCGCGCTCAAAGCGCAAGCATTGCTGGCGCAACACAAAGTCGCGGTGCGCGTGGTGTCCATGCCCAGCACGACCACGTTTGATCGCCAAAGCGTGGCCTACAAATCGGCGGTGTTGCCCGCCGGTGTGCCCCGCATCGCGGTTGAAATGGGCAGCACCGATGGTTGGTGGAAATACGGTGTGTCAGCGGTGGTCGGCATCGACACCTATGGCGAAAGCGCACCGGCCCCGGTCTTGTTCAAGCATTTCGGCTTCACGCCGGAAAACGTCGCTGACACGGTGCGCGCCGTGTTGCAGCGCGCCTGAAAGTTTTGACTGGCCCCGCGCAGTGCAGGGCCAGCGCATCTCTCACCCGTTTTTAAACAGAAAGAGCATCCATGGCTATCAAAGTAGGTATCAACGGATTCGGTCGCATCGGACGCATGGTGTTTCGTGCCGCCATCCAAAACTTCAACGACATTGAAATCGTCGCCATCAACGACTTGTTGGAACCCGATTACTTGGCTTACATGCTGAAGTACGACAGCGTGCATGGCCGCTTCAAAGGTGATGTGTCGATCGACAACGGCATGTTGGTCGTCAATGGCAAAAAAATCCGTTTGACCCAAGAGCGTGACCCCGCAGCCCTGAAGTGGAACGAGGTCGGTGCAGACATCGTGATCGAAGCCACTGGTTTGTTTTTGGACAAACCCACCGCAGAAAAGCATTTGGCCGCTGGCGCCAAAAAAGTGTTGTTGTCTGCGCCGTCCAAAGACGACACACCGATGTTTGTGTTTGGCGTCAACCACGCCACGTATGCCGGACAAACGATTGTGTCTAACGCATCGTGCACCACCAACTGTTTGGCCCCCGTCGCCAAAGTGTTGAACGACAAATGGGGCATCAAACGCGGTCTCATGACCACGGTGCACGCAGCGACCGCCACCCAAAAAACCGTTGACGGACCGTCCAACAAAGACTGGCGCGGAGGCCGTGGCATTTTGGAAAACATCATTCCCAGCAGCACAGGTGCTGCCAAAGCCGTTGGCGTGGTCATCCCCGCGTTGAACAAAAAACTCACGGGCATGTCGTTTCGCGTGCCGACCTCTGATGTGTCAGTCGTTGACTTGACCGTCGAGTTGGAAAAACCCGCCAGCTACGCCGAGATCTGCGCTGAAATGAAAGCACAAAGCCTGGGCGCGTTGAAAGGCGTGTTGGGCTACACCGAAGACAAAGTGGTGGCCACCGATTTCCGTGGCGAGCCCTGCACCTCGGTGTTTGACGCAGACGCGGGCATCGCTTTGGACAGCACCTTCGTCAAAGTGGTCAGCTGGTATGACAACGAATGGGGTTATTCGAACAAGTGCCTCGAGATGGTTCGTGTGATTGCCAAATAATTCGCAGGTGACAGTTTCCAATTTTCAAACGCGCATTCGTCAGGCCGCCAGCGATCGCCGGACATTGCGCATTCAAGCGGGCCACACCAAACATTTTTATGGCGAACAGACCAACGCCCATGAGGTGTTGGATGTGCGTGAGCACACCGGAGTGGTCAGTTACGAGCCCAGCGAACTGGTGGTGACCGCGCGTTGCGGCACGCCGTTGCAAGTGTTGGAAGACCTGTTGGCCAAAGAAGGCCAATGCTTGGCGTACGAGCCACCACATTTCGGTGCGTCGGCCACTGTCGGCGGCATGGTGGCTGCTGGGTTGGCAGGCCCGTCACGCGCCAATGTGGGCGGGGTTCGCGACCATGTTTTGGGTGCCAAATTGATCAACGGCTTGGGCGAGGAATTGACCTTTGGTGGCCAAGTCATGAAAAACGTCGCAGGCTATGACGTGTCGCGCTTGTTGGCGGGCAGCATGGGAACGCTGGGTGTGATCACCGAGGTGTCGCTCAAGGTTCTGCCTGTCGCGCCCGCCGAGGCCACATTGGAATGCCATGTGAACCAAGCGCAGGCGCTCGATCTGTTGCACCGGTGGGGCGCACAAGCGTTGCCATTGAATGCCAGCGCGTGGTTGCATGACGACCAAAGCCAGCCTGCGGGTGAGCGTTTGTTTGTGCGGCTGCGCGGTGCGGTGGCGGCGGTGCAAGCCGCCTGTCCTCGCATGGTTGCCGATGTGCAAGCGCTCGGTGGCACGGCACACCGCATGGACAACGAACAAGCCATGCGCGATTGGCAAGCGGGACGCGAACTCACCCTGCCTTTTTTCAAGTCGCCTTCACCGGACAGGTGTTTGTGGCGACTGAGCTTGCCGCAAACCGCGCCGGTGTTGAACCTGCCTTACCCGGTGTACATCGAATGGCACGGCGGCTTGCGTTGGTTATGGGCCCCGGTGTCTGCGGCCACCACCATTCGCCAAACCGCGCACGCGCTCGGCGGCCATGCCACGGTGTTTCGTCAGCCGCAAGCCGCGGCGGTGAACCTGCCGGTGTTTTCTCCTTTGTCTGAAGTGCAGCAGCGCATTCAGCGTGAATTGCAACAACAGTTTGACCCGCACGGCGTGTTCAACACGGGCCGTTTGGGTATTTGAGTCGCCATGCAAACCCATCTCTCTCCTGAATACCAGCACACCGCAGACGGCCAAGAAGCCGAAGCCATTTTGCGCAAGTGTGTGCACTGTGGTTTTTGCACGGCGACCTGCCCCACTTACCAACTGTTGGGCGACGAGCTTGACGGACCGCGCGGCCGCATTTATTTGATCAAACAAGTGCTGGAAGGCGAAACCCCGACCCGCGACACGCAATTGCATTTGGACCGATGCTTGACTTGCCGCAATTGCGAAACCACTTGCCCCAGCGGTGTGCAATATGGCCATTTGGTCGACATCGGTCGCAAACTGGTGGACGAAAAAGTGCCCCGCCCGGCAAGTGAACAAGCGGTGCGTTGGGCGTTGAAAGAAGGCTTGAACTCGCCCTTGTTTGCACCTGCCATGAAATTGGGTCAAACCGTGCGCGGTTTGCTCCCCGGTGCGCTCAAAGCGAAAGTGCCCGCAGCGCGTCACCCCGGCGCTTGGCCCAGCGCCACCCATGCACGCAAAGTGTTGATGCTCGCGGGTTGTGTGCAACCGGCCATGAGCCCGAACATCAACACCGCCACCGCGCGCGTGCTCGATGCCTGCGGCATTCAAACCGTGGTTGAACCCTTGGCGGGTTGTTGCGGCGGCGTGAAATTCCATTTGAATGACCAAGACGCAGCCATCGTGCAAATGAAAACCAACATCGACGCTTGGTGGCCGCATGTGGAACAAGGCGTTGAAGCGATTGTGATGAACGCCTCCGGTTGTGGCGTGACGGTCAAAGATTACGGCCACATCTTGCGCCATGACACCAATTACGCGCACAAAGCGGCGCGCATCAGCGAACTCACCAAAGACCTGAGCGAGTTGTTGCCCGGCTTGATGCCCCAACTGCAGCAACGCATTTCACCGCAGCAAGCCCAGTCGCAAGGCGTGATGGCGTTTCACCCGCCTTGCACCTTGCAGCACGGCCAACAGTTAAAAGGCGGCGTCGAAACCCAGTTGAATGCGCTGGGCTTCAAGCTGCGCGTGGCCAACAACGAGGCGCATTTGTGTTGTGGATCGGCAGGCACGTACAGCGTGTTGCAGCCCACCATTGCCACCCAATTGCGTGACCGCAAACTGGGGCATTTGCAAGAGATACAACCGCAAGCCATCTTGAGTGCCAACATCGGTTGCATCACGCATTTGCAAAGCGGTACCGATTTGCCCGTGCGGCATTGGGTGGAAATGGTGGACGCGGCCTTGCTTACTTCGGCGGCGCATTCAAGCGTTGCATGAACGCTGGTGACAACAGCAACTGCTCTTCCATCAAGGCACACAGTGTTTGCCGCTCGAAAGGCTTGAGAGCCAAGCCGTTCATGCCCACATCGCTACACCGTTGGTGATCGGCGGTGTTGACGTTGGCGGTCAACGCCAACACGGGCACATCGCGCTGTGGCAATGGCCATTCGGTGCGCAAGCGTCGGGTGGCTTCAATGCCGTCCATCACCGGCATCAACATGTCCATCAACACCATGTCAAACGGCTCATGCTGGAGGATGTCCAATGCCTCTTGGCCGTTGCCCGCTTGCACCAACACCGCGTTGGGCCAATGCGACTTCACCACTTGACATGCCAGCAAGCGGTTGACCGAACTGTCGTCCACCACCAAAAAACGCACCGGGAAGGATTGCAATCGGGTCATGCCCAGTTCGGTCTGCGACACCGAGGCCGGCACGCTCGCCACCACCAAAGGCAAGCGCACCCAGAAATCAGACCCTTGCCCTGGCGTGCTGTGGACACCGATCTCACCGCCCAACAATTGCACCAATTGGCGACTGATGGACAAACCCAAACCATTGCCGCCGTAGACGCTGGCGGTGGCCACGCTGGCTTGCTCAAAAGGTTCGAAGATGTGTGGCAATCGCTCTGGCGCAATGCCAATGCCCGTGTCGCTGACCCTGAACCACAGGTGGTCTGCTTCGCGTGAGACTTGCAACACCACCGAGCCTTGGTGTGTGAATTTGATGGCATTGCCCAGCAGGTTGACCAGCACCTGCATCAATCGGTGCCGATCGCTGACCACCCAGTGAGGCAAGTCATCAGCCGCTTGCAATGTGTATTCAATTTGCATGCTGTTGACACGTTGCAAAAACAGGTTGAATGCGGCGCGCACCGTGCCCATCAATTCAAACGGTGCGGGTTGCACTTTCAATTGCCCGCGTTGCAACAAGGAGAAGTCGAGCACATCGTTGATCACGGTCAGCAAATGGTCGCTGGACTGTTTCACCAAATCCGCCAGTTCAAGGGCGCGCGGCAATTGCCGCACGTCTTGTCGAAGCAAATCGCTGAACCCGATGATGGCGTTCATGGGCGTGCGCAATTCGTGGCTGAGCAAAGCGATGAAGTTGTCTTTGATGGTTTGCGCGCGCAACAGCCGGGTGCGTGTTTGCAGCAAATTGGCTTGCCGTTTTTCGCTGACATGGCGGACACGCAAGTACAAGCGTTGGTAAATCAAGGGCAGCGCCAGTAAAAACATGCTGATGGCGACATCGCTCCAGGCATTCATGTGAAGTAACTGCGGCGTGGCCACATAGACCGGCGACAACCAACCCAACCAAGTGCCTGCGGCCATGCCCAACAAACACAAGACACAAACACCCAGCCAAAACACGCCATCTGCCAAGCCCAGCAAAAACATGGGGACCATGGGCAGAATCACCACCCATTTGAGAACGTTGGCAAAAATGCCGCCGCTCCACACGGCTTCACGCAGCAAATGGAAAAACCCATAGGCCAACCCGAGGTAAATCACCCAACGCAAAGGCAATCCCAATGCGTACAACCACATCAAGGACAAAATCACCACGCTCAAAATGGCGGCTTGCAATTGCACTTGCGGGTTGGGTGACAAGCTGCCCAGCACATAACTCATCAAAGCCAAAAACAAAGTGAAGAGCACGTAAAACTGAGCTTGCGGCGTCAACCAAACGGCGGGAAGCCGCTGCTTGAGCCGCGCCAAAGTCAAACGCCAAGCGCGCGTATCAGGCATCGGTGGCCCCTTGACGCATGAGTTGTGCTTGCACACCGCGCTGCAGTTGATCGCGGCCCAAGGGCTTGAGCAGCACATCGTTCATGCCAGCTTGCAAACAAGCGGCATGGTCTTGCGGGTGGCTGCTGGCGGTCAATCCGATCACGGTCAAGTCACTCAGCGGTGCAACAGACTGTCGGATCGCGCGGGTGGTTTCCAAACCATCCATGCCCGGCATGACCAAATCCATCAGCACCAAGTCCACGTGGTGCGTTTGTAGCCATTGCAAACAAGCTTCGCCGCTGTTGACGCTTTGCACCCGGGCCGTTGGCCAGAGTTGTTTGCACATCAGTTCAGCCACTTTCAAGTTCACCGGGTTGTCATCCACCAGCAGCAAGGTAAAGCGCAAGCCATGGTGGGTCTGCGGGGCAGTGAAGCTGGGTGGTGTGGGTGCATCACACGGGTGCAAAGGAATGCGAAACCAAAACCGCGAGCCCACGTTGGCCTCGCTGTGTAAACCGATGTCACCGTCAAACAATTGCACCAAGCCTTTGCAAATGGCCAGCCCCAAACCCGTGCCGCCAAACCGGGTGTGGGTTTGCAAGTCGGCATGTTCAAACCGGTTGAAGATGAAGGTTTGCTGTGCATCGGCAATCCCCACGCCAGAGTCTTGCACTTCAAACAGCATGCGTTCACCGTCTTTGCGGATCGCCAAATTGACCACACCACTGGGCGTGAACTTGAACGCGTTGTCAAGCAAATGGCACAGCACCTCTTTCAAGCGCTTGGCGTCGGTCATCACCCATTCGGGCAACGACGGATCAAGTTGTGCGTGAAACTGCACCGGGTCATGGGTTTGGCGGGCATAGGTTTGCGTGCATTCAGCAAACGCATCGGCCAAGCGGGTTGGTGCCGGTTGAAGTTGCAAGCGTCCCGCTTGGATTTGGGTGAAATCCAAAATTTGGTTGACCAACTTCAACAAATGTTCGGTGGATTCGCGCACCAAGTCCACGGTTTGCAGCGAATGGCCTGCGGTTTGCAATTCGGCGCGTATGACATCGTTGAAACCAAGAATGGCGTTCATCGGTGTGCGTAATTCGTGGCTGACCGATGCCAGAAATTGGTCTTTGTACGATTCGGCTTGCAACAAAGCCGCGCGGTTGGCGCTGAGTTCCTTGTTGCGGCGCGTGATCTCGTTCAATTGGTGGTTGTAGATGCGTTGGTAGACCATCAAGCCACCCAGCAAACTGATGGCAGTGAACACATGGTTGCCCAGCGACCACCACACATGGCGTGGGCCATACACATAGCTCACGGGCAGCCAGCCGTGTTCGGTCAGGGGCACCAGTGCCAACAACGTGAGCTGCACCAGCACCACCCAGCGCAAGGATTCGCGCCAGCCGAGCAAATACACAGCGGGTACCGGCAGGATCATCATCCACATCGTGCTGGAAGAGAACAACCCCCCGGTGACCCAGATGCTGTAGAGCAGCAACGCATACGTTTGCGCCAACAACAAATGCGTGGTGCGCTGCAAGGTCCATTGGAAAAACGTGTGCGCCAGGCCGGTCAAACTGACGCTGGCGAAGGCCAACCACAGTGCGTTTTCAAACGCAAACGGCTGCGACAGCAGCAGGAACAGCACCAGATTGGCCAAAATGATGCACACGAAAAACGCCAGCATCACCGGCTGTTCCAGGAGACGGTCCGCAGGCAGCCCGCGGTATCGGTCCAGCAGCCGGTGGATGTGCGCCTGCATGGCCGTGAAAACTTACTGCCCGGCCAATGCGTGTTCGATGTCAGCGACCAGCGCGGCAGGCTTGTCCATCGAGCCGTAGCGTTTGACACTCACGCCATCTCGTGCGACCAAAAACTTGGTGAAGTTCCATTTGATGCCCTCGCTGCCCAGCACGCCGGGCGCTTGAGATTTGAGCCATTGAAACAGCGGGTGGGCCGTGTTTCCGTTGACATCGATTTTTTCCATCATGCCGAAAGTCACGCCGTAGTTCTTTTGGCAAAACGCGCCGATTTCGGTGTTGCTGCCGGGGTCTTGTGCCCCAAATTGGTTGCAAGGGAAACCCAGCACCACCAAGCCACGTTCGGCATAGGCGTCATGCAATTGCTGCAAACCGCTGAATTGCGGTGTGAACCCGCAAGCACTGGCGGTGTTGACGATCAACAGCACTTTGCCCCGGCAATCGGCGAGGCGCAAGGGCGTGCCGTCAATGCGGGTGGCTTCAAAGTCGCAAACTGTGGCGGCATTCATGTGGGCTCCTTGGGTTGATGTTGGATTGTCGCCAAGACCGCGGCAAACACAATCAGCAAACCCCCGATCAGTTTTCGGGTACTCAGTTCCGACACTCCCAAGGCCACCGAGGACGCGGCAGCAAACAATATTTCTGACAACATGACCAGCGAAGTGGTGTTGGCACTCAAGCGGGCCGCACCATATTGCAAACTCAAATTGGAAAACAGCAGACACAGTGCGAAACCCAAGGCATAAGGCCACCAACCCACGTCAGCAGGCATACCGACTTGACCGCTTGGCAGCAACGCCAAGGCCGCACCAGCGGTGAGGAACATGCCTCCGCCAAACATGGCGCCCATGCGAACACTCTCGGGCAAATCTGCCAACTTGCGCAACATGGCGTTGTTCAGCGCAAAACTCGCGCCGCCGAGCAAGGCCAAATAATCGGTGGCACTGCTGGGCACGGGCCACGGCGTGTCAGGCGTTTTGAGCACCAGCGCCACGCCCACCAATGCCAACAGCAAACGCAGCATTGACATGCGCGTGGGGCGCTCACCCAACAACCACCATGCAAACAACACCGACCATGCCGGCATGGTGTAGAACAACAGCACCACCCGCACCACATCGCCCAAGGTGACCGCCCAGTTAAAACCCAGGTTGGTCAGGCCTGAGCCGATGAACAACCACCAGAGCTGCGGGTGTGAACGAAGATGGCGAAACCACTGGGGATGGAACAGGCTGATGACGACGAAAGACAAACCGTACATCAGGGCGGTGGCCCACAGCGGATGCAAACCGCGAGCTGACATCTCGCGAAACGGCCACCAGCTCAGGCCAAACACCAGGGCATTGGCAAGCAAGCCCAGTACCGGGCCCCAGGTGTTCAGAGGCATGGGTCAGTGTCCGGGGTCTTGACGGGCAATGTCCATCAGGCGTTCGACTTCGGCGCTGTGGTGACGGCAGTTATGGGCATGCCAGCGTTGAATCAACCACATGTTGCCCGCCACAAACAAACCAAAACAAACGATGGCCGCAAATGCGCTCAGACCCAAACCCGTGGCCAGCGCGTACAAACCACCGAGCGCCAAAATGCACGCCTGCTCGTTGAAATTTTGCACGGCAATGGAACGGCCCGCGCCCATCAGGTTGTGGCCACGGTGCTGTAACAAGGCGTTCATGGGCACCACCAAAAACCCGCCCAAACCACCGAGCAAAATGAAAAACGGGGCGGCCAACCAGACGTTGTTGATGAAGTTCATCACCAAAATCAACAAGCCCATGGCGATGCCCAAGCCCATCACCCTTGGCGCGTCGATCAACTTCATGCGCACAGAGGCAATCACCGCGCCCGCCGCTGTGCCGATGGCCACCACGCCCACCAGTGAAGATGCTTGGGTGGTGGAGTAGCCCAGCGCCACCGAACTCCAAGCCAGCACGATGTAACGAAGGTTGCCGCTGGCCCCCCAGAACAAGGTGGTGGTGGCCAGCGAAATTTGACCCAGCTTGTCGCGCCACAACAGCAAGTTGCAACGCCAGAAGTCAGGCGCCAATGCCAACAGATTGCGCAACAGGTGATGCGCTGGATCGCTGCGCAAAGGCACCATCGCCACGCCGGTTTGTGGAATGCGTGTGTTGAACCAAGCGGCCAGACCGTAGAGCAACACGATCACGCTGATTGCTGCTTCAGGCGGTGTGTCAATGCCGGTCTCGATCAATGGCAGATCAAAACCCAATAAGTAAGACGCGGCCACCGGGCCGATCAACTGTCCGCCAATCAACACCCCAAGGATGATCGAACCGATGGTCAAGCCCTCGATCCAACCATTGGCCTTGACCAACAACGATGGCGGCAGCAGTTCAGTGAGGATGCCGTATTTGGCGGGCGAGTACGCGGCCGCACCCAAACCCACGATCGCGTATGACAACAGCGGATGCGAACCGAACAGCATCATGAGGCAGCCCAACACCTTGATGCCATTGCTGATGAACATGACCTCGCCTTTGGGTCGAGAGTCGGCAAATGCGCCGACAAACGGCGCGAGCACCACATAAAACAAGGCAAACATCGGGACCAATGCCGCACGTTGCCATTCAGCGCCGCCGGAGGCCTTGATCATTTCAACCGCCGCCACAAACAACGCGTTGTCAGCCAATGAGCTGAAAAATTGCGCCGCCATGATGGTGTAAAAACCGCGTTTCATAAATGGTGTGGCCTGGTGAGTGAGCGGCGTGTTGGGGTCAGGTAATCGTCAAAAGTCAAGAGACAGGCCTCAATGCGCGTCGGTTATATCACGGCATTTACAGGCCTTGCGCCCCTGCGACAATCCACCCATGCCGCGCCCGATTCATGCTGTCATCCATGCCCAAGCCTTGCGCCACAACCTTGCTCGGTTGCGCCAAGCCAGTGGCGACGCGCGGATATGGGCAGTGGTGAAAGCCAACGCCTATGGCCATGGCTTGGCCAGGGCATACGAGTCACTGCGCGGCGCCGATGGCTTTGCCTTGTTGGATGTGAACGAAGCGCAAACCTTGCGCGATTTGGGCTGGCGCGGTCCTTTGCTGTTGCTCGAAGGCGTGTTCGAACAACGCGATTTGGAACGCTGCTCTCGCTTGGACTTGTGGCATGTGGTGCACCACGAAGGCCAAATTGACATGCTCAGCCGCCATAAAACGCAAGTGCCGCAACGTGTCTTTTTGAAAATGAACAGCGGCATGAACCGGCTGGGGTTTGCACCGCAGGCTTTCAAATCGGCGTGGACCCGATTGAACGCCTTGCCACAGGTGGATGAAATTTCTTTGATGACGCATTTCGCACATGCCGATGGCGAGCCAGGCGTGACCGCGCAGTTGGAGGTGTTCGCGCAGCACAGCAGCGACTTGCCCGGTGAGCGCAGTCTGGCCAACAGCGCGGCCTTGTTGCGTCACAGCCCGTCAGACGCCGTGACCGCCGACTGGGTGCGCCCCGGTATCGCGTTGTATGGCAGTTCACCCGACCATGGCGTGCATGACGCGGCGCATTGGCAGCTGCAACCGGCCATGAGTTTGCGCAGCCGGTTGATTGCTGTGCAGTCGCTCGCCGCAGGAGACAGCGTGGGTTACGGCGGCGCGTTTGTGGCCGACCGCGACATGCGAGTGGGCGTGGTGGCTTGCGGTTATGCCGATGGCTACCCGCGCCATGCGCCCACCGGCACACCGGTGTTGGTGAACGGTGTTCGCACCCGTACGTTGGGGCGGGTCAGCATGGACATGCTCTGTGTCGACTTGTCTCGCGTGCCGCAGGCTGGCATTGGCGACGAAGTGACCTTGTGGGGCAGCGCCGCCAGCGGGCAAGTGCTGTGCATCGACGAGGTGGCGGCAGCGGCAGGCACCGTAGGCTACGAATTGATGTGCGCCCTCGCACATCGGGTGCCAGTATCTTCAGAATAAGCGCTGGCTAGCGCTGACGGCCGCTGTCGCAAGCTGGACAAGTTCTGAGTGAATACGCGGGAAAACCCATGCTTCAACCAGCTGCAACAGGCATACAGTGAAAAACACGCGGTCGATGTATGACCGCGCTGACACACCCGGACTGTGGGCCATCGTCGCAGCGCACGCGGGTCTTTTTGATGAGCTTCAAAGGAGACACTTTCCATGCGTTTTTCCACCCCAAAATGGTTCTCAATTTCGAGTTTGGCGCTGGCCGCAGGTCTGTTGACCTCGGCTGCATGGGCGCAGAACTATGGCCCCCCCCAAGTCTTGGTTCCCCCTTCCGCCTTCAAAGGGCCGAATGGGTTGACCGTAGACAAGCAAGGCCGATTGCTGGTGGGCAGCGTGGTGGGGGCTTCCATCACGCAGGTCGATATCAAAACCGGCAAGGGCACCACGTTGATCGCTTCACCCGAAGGTCAGGCCGACGACATTGCGATCGGCCCCAAGGGGGAAATGGCGTACACCTCTTTTTTGCAAGGCATTTTGCGAATTCGAGATAACGACAACGCACCGATCCGCATCTTGGCCAAAGACCTGCCCGGCATCAATTCCTTGGCATTCGACATGAAGACAGGCAAGCTCTATGCGTCGCAAGTGTTTTTGGGCGATGCGCTGTGGGAAATCGATGTCGCAGGCGTGGCACCCCCACGTTTGATCAAAAAAGACATGGGCGGTTTGAATGGTTTTGAAGTCGGCGCCGATGGATGGGTCATGGGGCCGCTGTGGTTCAAAGGGCAGATTGTCAAAATCAACCCTGAAAACGGCGACATGAAAATCGTCAACAGCGAGTTCAAAACACCGGCCGCTGCCAACTACGATTCCAAAGGCAACATCTGGACCATCGACACCAAAACCGGTGAGCTGTATCGCATCGATCCGGCCAGTGGCAAGCGCCAACGGGTCGCGCAGTTGTCGACAGGCTTGGACAACTTGGCATTGGACAAAGATGACAACATTTTTGTCTCCAACATGGTCGACAACGGTGTGCAACAAGTGGATGCCAAATCAGGCAAGGTCACGCAAATCACCAAGGGCGGCATGTCTGCGCCCGGCGGCATCAAACTGTCGGAAGACGGCAAAACCTTGTATGTGGCGCACTTGTTTGGATTCCGTGCGGTGGACACAGGCTCTGGCGCATTGACCGACATTGGCCGCATGCAAGGTGACCCGATCGAGTACCCATTTGCAGTGGGTTTGTCAAAAAACCATTACCTCTTGTCCAGCTGGTTCACGGGCACGGTGCAGGTGATGTCACGCAAAGACAAAAGCATCAAAGCCACCGCGCACGGTTTGGCCGCACCGATGGACGCGGTGGAGTTGGCTGACGGCAAAGTGCTGGTATTGGAGTTGGCGGCTGGCGCATTGACCGAATTGAGCGGCGCCGATTTGCACGATAAAAAACAAGTGGTGACTGGCATGCAAGGTCCCACGCAAATGGTGATTGGCAAAGACGGTGGTTTGTACATCACCGAGTTGTCAGGTCGTTTGATCCGCGTGAACCCAGCTGATTGGAGCCAAAAAACCATTGCCGAAGGTTTGGCTGCGCCCGAAGGACTGGCCGAAACACCCTCAGGCAAATTCATCGTGGCAGAAACTGCCAAGCGTCAGTTGACTGAAGTCGATCCGGCCAATGGCAACAAGCGGGTGATTGCGACCGATTTGCCGATTGGGTTCGAAGGTGGCCCGGGTCTGCCCCCGCCATACCTGACCACGGGTGTCGCTGTGGCTGCGGATGGCACGGTGTATTTCAGTGCCGACCGTGACAGCGGTGTTTACAAACTCAAACCCAGGTAAGCCTGTCTCACCTGAGGATCGCGAGCCAAGTCTGCTGCAGCACCGCTGAGCGTGACTTGGCCGCTTTCCATCACATAAGCGCGTTGCGCCAATTGCAACGCCAGGTCGACACGCTGCTCGACCAACAATATCGATAAGCCGTTCGCATGCAATGTGCGAATGATGTCGGCCAAGGTGTCGACCACGATCGGCGCGAGTCCCAGTGAAGGTTCATCAAGCATCAACAAGCGGGGTTGAGACATCAAGCCGCGTGCGATCGCCAGCATTTGTTGTTGACCCCCAGACAAGGTGCCCGCAAGTTGTTTGCTGCGTTCTTTCAACACCGGAAACAAGTCGAACACCCACGCCAAGGTGTCGTTGAAGCTCAGTGCATGGGCGCTCGCTCGCACACTGCCGAGTTCCAGATGCGCCTGCACACTCATGTCTTTGAACAACATTCGGCCTTCGGGTACATGCGCCAACCCTTTGGCCAGAATCTGATGCGGTGCCAGCGCATCAATGCGTTCACCACAGAACCAAATTTCGCCTCGGGCCACGGGCTGCAATCCAGAAATGGCTTTGAGCGTGGTGGTTTTGCCAGCACCATTGCCACCCACCAAGGTGACGATTTCGCCCGCATGAACTTGCAAACTCAGGTCGCTCACACTGGTGCGTTTGCCGTAGCGGACCTCTGTGTGTCGCAACTCAAGCATGCACCGTCTCCCGCCCCAAGTAGACGCGAACCACTTCGGGGTTGCTGACCACTTCCTTGGGTGTGCCTTCGGCGATTTTTTCACCGCTGCTGAGCACCACCACGCGATCGCACGCTCCCATGACCACACGCATATGGTGTTCCACCAACAACACCGCCATGCCTTGGTCGCGCAACTGTTGAATCAACAGCACCAATTTGCCCGCCTCTTCCGGGTTCATGCCGGCGGCCGGTTCATCCAGCAACAACAAGCGCGGCGCGGTCGCCAGTGCAATCGCAATTTCCAATTTGCGTTGTTCACCATAAGGCAGTTCACTGCCCACATCATGTCGCCTGTGCCACAGACCTGCTTGCTGCAATGCGTGTGTTGCGCGTTCGCTCATTTGGGTTTGTTCGTCGCGGTAAGCGCGGCTGCGCCAAACCGCACCCAGCCAATCGGTGCGTTGATGCCGATGGGTCGCCGCACACACGTTGTCCCAGACGGTCAATGCAGGAAACACGCTGGTGATTTGAAATGTGCGAGCCATGCCGCGCTGTGCCATGTGGTGTGCGGATGCACCAGTGCAGTCTTCCCCTCCAAACCACAAACGACCCGCGCTCGGCGGCATGCTGCCTGCCAGCATGTTGAACAAAGTGGTTTTGCCTGCGCCATTGGGTCCGATCAAGCCGACCACTTCGCCCGGCATGACCGACAAATCCACATCCAGCACCGCTTGCAAACCGCCAAAGCGTTTGCTGATGCCGATGGCTTGTAACAACGCGGGTGTGCTCATGGCTTGCCTTGTGCGGGGCGCCGTCGCCACAAGCTGACCAAACCGCCTGGCAAGAACACCACGCAAGCAATCAGCAACGCGGCAAACACCACCATGCGCCAAGACCCGGTGGAGCGCAATGCTTCGAGCATGAAGGTGTAGAGCAAGGCGCCAAGCACCGGGCCGATCAGACTGCCTTTGCCGCCGATCACCACCATGATCAACATGGCTGACATGTAGGACAGCGACATCAACTCAGGCGTGATCACGCGCAGGTAATGGGCATACAACGCACCGCTGAACCCGGCCAAAGCCGTGGCCGCGACAAACCCCAAGAGCTTGGTGCGGAACACATCGATGCCAATGGACGCGGCCAGTGCCGGGTTCTCACGCAAAGCCACAAATGCACGGCCACTGCGGCTGTGTTGCAAGGCATGGCAACCGTACAGCACCAAGCCTAGCAACAGCAATGCCAGTGGGTACATGTGCGCCGCGCGGGAAAAATCCCAGCCCAGCGCAGGCACGGCAAACGCAGGAATTTGCGACAACCCCATTGGACCGCGCGTCACATCCACCCAGTAATTGGTGATGGTCAAAGTGATCGCGCCAAAGCCGAGCGTGAGGATGGCGAATTGTGGGCCGATGATGCGCAAAGAGACGTGGCCAATCACCCAACCCAAGGCACCGGCCAACACCGCACCCGCCAACGGCGCGAGCCACAGTGGCCAACCGGCTTGCATCACGAGCAAGGCCGAGGTGTAGGCGCCAACGCCAAAAAAAGCCGCGTGACCAAAAGTGAGTTCGCCCAAAAACCCCACCACGATGTTCAGGCTGAGCGCGAGCAAACTGTAAAGCGCCCACAAACACAACATGTGCAAAACATAGTCGTTGCCTAGGGCGAGCGGTGCCAAGCAGAGCAAGCCCAAAGGCAGGGCGGCTTGCTGCCAGCGGTTCACCGTTGCGCCCCCGGTTGAAACAAGCCGTGGGGACGCCACAGCAGCACGGCAATGATGATGGCGTAACCAATGGCGTCCTTGAAACCCATGGAGATGTAACTGCCGCCCAAGGCTTCGGCGACGCCGAGGATCAAGCCGCCAAGCAACGCGCCACTGATACTGCCCAGGCCGCCCATCACCACCACAATGAACCCTTTGAGCACCGCCCAGTCGCCCACGGTCGGAAAGAGCATGGTGGTCGGCCCGACCAAGGCGCCAGACAACGCGGCCAATGCACAGGCCAATGCAAACGTGTAGCTGTGAACAAACCGTGTGTCGATGCCGGTGAGCGCAGCCCCCTCGGGGTGTTGTGCCGTGGCTTGCATCATTTGTCCCATGCGTGTGAAACGGATGAACGCATACACCAACACAATCAAACACACGGCCACGCCAATCACCAACAACCGTTGTTGGGTGACGGTGATGTCACCCCACTCAAAGGTGGCGTCTGAAAACGGGGTGTCGAGGTATTTGGGGTCGGCACCAAACACCGCTTCGGCCGCGTGCGCGAGCAGCAGCGCCAAACCCAGGCTGCTGAGCAAAATGGTGAATTCATGTTCCTTTTGCAGCGGGGCGAAAAAGAACCGATTCGCCAACACGCCCAACACAGCCATCAACAAAGTGGCGCACAACAGGGCGGGGATGTAACCCAACCCCAACAAGCTCATCGCGTAATAAGTCGCATACGCACCCAGCATGTAGAACTCACCGTGGGCGAAATTGACGATGCGCAACACGCCAAACACCAGCGTGAGACCGACAGCGATCAAAACATAGCCCATGCCATTGGCCAACCCATTGATCAACTGCTGCAAGAAAAGCATGGCGGTGGTTTATTTCACGCCGATGATTTTTTTGTCTTTGACTTGCACCAAGTAAATGGCTTGCGCAGCCTGACCCTTGTCATCAAACCCAATGTCGCCCAGCAGCGTGTCCCATTTTTGCGAGCGCAACACGGTCGCGATCTTGGCGTAGTTGCGGGCGTCACCGGCTTTGTTGACAGCGGCAGCAAGCAACTCAATCGACTGTGCGCCCAGTGCCCCAATGAACGACGGTTCGTTTTTGAACATCTGAGCGTATTGCGTCATCCATTTGCGTGCCATCGGGCGCTGGCTGTCTGGGGCAAACAGTGACACCGAGTAAACGCCTTCAATCGACGCCCCGGACAGTTCCACCAACTTAGGGTTCATGTTGCCCGCCGAGGCTATCACCGCACCACGGTGACCCACTTGTTTGAGTTGTCGGTAAATGCTGGCGCCTTGCGAGGTGTTGATGGCCGACACATAAACCGCGTCTGCGCCCATGCTTTTGATTTTGGTGAGCGCGGTGGTGAACTCGTTGTCGGTGCGGTTGTAGTATTCATTGCCCTTGATTTGTATGCCGCAAGCACCTAGCAGCCGCGCATAGTTTTCATATTCCAATCGGCCATAGTCATCGCTGATGGTGATGAAGGCGACCGACTTGGGCTTGATGTGTTCACAGATGAATTTGGAATAACGCTCGGACATCATGTTCGAGGTGGCGTTGAGCCGAAACAACCACTTGTGGCCTTCTTCGGTGACCTTTGGGTGCTGAGACGACGTCACGACATGGATGATTTTGTCGCGGGTGACTTCTTTTTGCCCCAAGGCCACGGCGCTGAACCAGCCGCCCACCAGCAAATCCACTTTGTCTTGTTCGATGGCGCGCTTGGCCGCTGACACACCTTCTTCAGGTGAGCCTTTGTCGTCATAGGTGATCAATTCGAGCATGCGACCGCCCAGCACACCGCCTTGCGCATTGATGATCGCGACCATGGCTTGCATGCCTTCGAGTGCCAACTGGCCATCGAACGCACCCGCACCTGACAACGGGTTGACGGCGGCGATGCGCACCGGTGGCTTGGCTTGCGACCACGCAGGTGATGCGCACAACAAAGCACAGAGCAACAAAGCCAAGCCAGAAAGCAAGCCATTGAAAAAACGCATGGGATATGTCCGGTTGTGCATCAGAAAAACACAGGCACGCAGGGCCTGAACGGCGGGGTAGAAATCTATTGTGGGCTTGGGCTCACAAGACAGCGCATCGGGTAAACACTTAAGGCCTGTCTTGGAGTGGACACTACGATGGCTTGAGAAAAAACAGTCGAGGAGCGGTGGTGGGTTTGACGATGGTGGAAAAAATCCTGGCGCGCACCAGCGGCAGTGCACGTGTGCGGGCGGGCGACAACATCCAAGCCAAGCCGGACTTTGTCGTGGCCTATGACTTTCCTGGCTATACCGATGTGATTTTTCAGCAAATGAAAAACGATTTCGGTATCACTCACGTCGCTGAACCTGAACGCTTTGCGCTGTTCATCGATCACATGGTGCCTGCCATCACCACACAGGAAGAAGACTTGCACCAAAACACGCGCGACTGGGGTGCTGCCAACCAAGTGCCGGTGTATGAACGCAAAGGCATCGGCCACCAAGTGGCTGCCGAGTTGGGCTATGCCACACCCGGCGCACTGGTGGTGCATTTCGACGGGCACATCTCGCAATTGGGCACCTTTGGTACGTTGGCGCTGGGCGTGCGACGCCATTTGCTCGAGGCGTTTGTCAACGACCACATTCGTTTACCCGTGCCGCACACCACGCGCATTGATTTGGTCGGTGAGATGCCGCACGGCGTCATGGCGCGCGATGTGTTTCACCACATCGTCAGGGTGTTGGGCGCGGCCAGTTGTCGTTTTCAAGTGTTGGAGTTCGGTGGTGAAGCGGTGCAACGCATGGGCATCGATGCGCGCCAAACCTTGACCTGTTTGGCGATGTTCACCGGCGCCATCAGCGCCATCATCGCGCCCGATGACATCACACTGCCGTATGCCAAAGCGCGCGCGCGACTCGACATCGAACCGGTGTACTCCGATGCCAATGCGGTGTATGCCGCGCGACACACCATCGACATCAGCGGGTTGCAGCCTGTGGTCGTGGTGCCGCCGAGCCCAGCCAACACCCGCGATTTGTCAGAGCATCTCGGGTTGCCAGTGCAAGTCGGGTATTTGGGTTCATGCGCCTCGGGGCGCATCGAAGATTTGCGCGCCGCTGCGCAGGTTTTGCGCGGGCGGCAAGTGCATCCCGGATTTCAATTGCATGTCGTGCCCACCAGCCAAGAGATCATGCGGCAAGCCGCAGAAGAAGGTCTGTTGACCGACTTGATCGCGGCCGGTGCGTTTGTCAGCTCGCCCTCTTGCGACTATTGCTTTGGCCGCATTGGCGTGATGACTGCCGGTCAGCGCGCGGTGTCAACCGGCACCTTGAATGTCAAAGGTCGCATGGGCAGTACCGACTCGGAAATTTACATCGTCAACGCCATGGCGGTTGCAGCCGCAGCCATTGAAGGACGCATTGCCGACCCGCGAGATTACCTATGACCGGTTTGTCGTTGCCTGCGATTCGCGGACGCGTGGCGTTTGTGTTTGAAGAAGTCGATTTCGATGTCGACCAAATCATTGGCGTGAAAAACATCAAACTGCGCGACCCTGCTGAATTGGCGTCGGTGGCCATGCAAAGCTACGACCCGCAATTTGCACAACAAGTCAAACAAGGCGATGTGCTGGTGGGCGCAACCAATTTTGGTTACGGCCACCCGCATTACCCGCCGATGATTGCCATGCGCCACTTGGGTATTTCTGCGGTGATCGCAGAGAGTTTTTCGCCGGGATATTGGCGCGGTGAAATCGCCATGGGGTTTGCCCAAATCGCTTGTCCGGGGGTGTTGCAAGCGGTGCGTCGGTGGGACGAGATCGAAATCGATTGGTCGCAGCATCAATTGGTCAACCACACACAACACACGGCGTTGCCGTTCGAGGTGTATTCGCAAGCGGACCGAGAAATGCTCGCTGCGGGCGGCATCATGGGTTACTTGAAACATTTGCGCACAAAGGATTCAGCATGAGCCAAGACAGAGCAGCTTTCGCCAACGCGGTTCGCGCGGGACAGACCGTGTGGACCGCCGGTGTGTACGACGCGTTGTCCGCAAAATTGGCAGAGGAGGCCGGCTTCAAGGCTGTCATGACCTCCGGCTTTGCCGTGTCAGCGTCATTGTTGGGTTTGCCGGATGTCGAGCTCTACACCATGACCGAAAACCTGGGCGTGGTCCGCAATGTGGCCAATGCTGTCAAGGTGCCGGTGGTGGCTGACACCGACACAGGCTATGGCAATGCGATCAATGTGATGCGTACCGTGCGCGAGTTTGAACATGCTGGCGCCAGTGCGGTGATTTTTGAAGACCAAGAAGTGCCCAAACGTTGCCCGGCGGTGGCCGCCACCTTGAGTGTTCTGCCGGTCAATGAAAGCGCAGCCAAAATTCGCGCGGCGGTTCATGCCAGACAAGACCCGAATTTGGTGATCGTGGCGCGCACAGACGCGATAGATGTTGATGATGCCATCGCACGGGCCCGTGCCTATGTGGCGGCGGGCGCAGACTTGATTCAGCCCATCAGTCGCTGCTTCACCAACTTGGCCGATTTGCAACGGTTGCGCCAAGCCTGCGGTGTGCCACTGTCATTGCAAGTCTTGGGGTGGCTGGAAAAAGACCTGACCGCGTCAGAGATTGAATCGGTGGCGGGTTTGGCGGTGTATCCGTTGGTCGGCTTGATGACCGCCACCCACAGTCTGCGGCAAAACTTCAAAGCACTGCATCAGCAGCACAGCACCCAGCACTTGCCGCTGCCTGTCACCCAGATGAACGATTTCAAACAGTTCATCGGGTTTGCCGAAGTAGAGCAACTGCAAACGCAATTTTTGGTGGGTGAATTCCCTGTGACCCGCAGTTAATCCACCAGCGCCTGTGCCACCAATGCTTTGAGCATGCGGCGGTAATGTGCCCTGAGTGGGCTGGGCGCTTGGGTCATGTAGACCGCACAAATTTGGTCTTTGGGATCGGCCCAAAAATACGTGCCTGCGTAGCCCGCCCACATGAATTCACCGGCGTTGCCATGGACACCGGCAATGCCATCGGCTTGGCGCACCAAAAAGCCCAACCCGAAGGTGTAGCCGGGCGCACCCAACAGCAGTTGTCCGGGACTCACAGGCGTGGCGATGGTGTGACCCAAGTGGTCGGCGGTCATCAATTGCACCGTAGAGCGCGACAGAATGCGCGCGCCGTCCAACTGACCGCCATTCAACAGGGCTTGGCAAAAACGCAAGTAGTCGGGCGCGGTGCTGACACCGCCTGCGCCACCCGAGTCATTGCCCGGTGTTTGGCTGACATCGATCAATTTGTTGGGCAAGCTGGTCAACGGATCGATCGCAAATGGCTCGGCCAAGCGCGCTTTCTTGGCAGCGGGTACGTCAAACGCGGTGTCGTTCATCTTGAGGGGTTTGAACAACCGTTGTTGCATGAAATCGTTCAAGCGTTGTCCTGTGACGGCTTCGATGATGCGGCCTTGCACATCGACCGACAAGCTGTATTCCCAGACGGTGCCCGGTTGTTGGGCCAAGGGCGCTTTGCCCAAGCGTTCGGCCATGTCTGCGCCGCTGAGGTTGCGCGCATCAAAGTCGCGTGCTGTGCTGTAGATGCCTGCCTCGGTGTAAGCCTGTTTGACCAAGGTGTTTTTGGTCAGTTCGCCATACGCCAAGCCTGAGGTGTGCCGAAGCAAGTCTTGCAGGGTCGGTTCTTTGTGGGCGGGCACCAGTTTGAAGCTGACGCCGTTGTAGAGCGGGTCGTGCGTGGCCACGCTGACCATGGGTTGTTTGAACGAAGGCAGGTATTTCGAGACAGGGTCGGTCAATTGCACTTTGCCGTCTTCGACCAACATCATCAAGGCCACCGACACCATGGGCTTGGTCATCGAGTAAATGCGAAACACCGAATCGGTTTGTGCGGGGGCGTTGGTGTCATTGTTCAAACCACCGAAGGCTTTGCTGTAGACCAACTTGCCTTTGCGAGCCACCATCACCACGGCGCCAGGCAAGCGTTTTTGCTCGATCTCTGCTTGCATGGCCGCGCTGATTTTTTCCAAGCGTTGCGTTGACATGCCCACCGACTCGGGGCTGGCCACAGGCAATGCCTGCGACCAAGACAGTCCACTGTGCAGTAACGTCGCACCAACCAACAGCGACAAGCTGCGCCAAGGTGTTGGCGCCCGTTGGCTGGGGTGAACCGACGCGAGCGGGGTTTGGCGCGAAAACGAGGGTATGTATGTCATGCAGTGTCTCCTTCAACATGTAACCGGCTGGCCAACCACACCAACCCCAGCACCGGCACGCCGAGCAAAGCCGTGCCTGTGAAAAACCAAGCGTAACCCGCGGCATCCACGGCCAAGCCCGAAAAGCCTGCCAGCAACTTGGGTGCGAGCAACATCAGCGAACTGAACAAGGCGTATTGTGTGGCCGAGTACTGCACGTTGGTCAGCGACGACAAATACGCAATGAACGCGGCAGAAGCAATGCCACTGCCGAGGTTGTCAGCGGACACCACCGCGATCAGCATGTACACATCATGCCCGTGCAAAGCCAACCACGCAAACAGCAAATTGGTGGCGGCACTCAACACTGCGCCCAGCATCAACACCCGCATCACACCCCAGCGCAACACCATGCTGCCGCCGACAAACGCACCCACCAAAGTCATCACCACGCCGTACAACTTGGTCACCATCGCCACTTCTTCTTTGGTGTAACCCATGTCGACATAAAACGGGTTGGCCATGATGCCCATCACGATGTCGCTGATGCGGTAAGTGCCGATGAGCGCCAACAACAACACCGCGTGCCAGCGGTAGCGGCGAATGAATTCTGAAAACGGTTCGACCACGGCGACCTGCAACCACTCGCGCAGGTTGTGTGCTGGGGGCAATGCCACTGGCGCGGGTTCTTTGGAAAACAACACGGTGACCATGCCGACCGCCATGGACAAGGCCATGGCCACGTAAGCGACGGCCCATGCCTGGTCTTGGTAGGTGCCAGCAGGCAAACCACTGGCCTCTGCCTTGGCGGCGATCCAAAACACGCCGGCACCGGCCCAAATCATGGCCAAACGGTAACCGGTTTGGTAACTGGCGGCCAACACCGCTTGCAGACGGGCTTGTGCAGACTCGATGCGAAATGCGTCCAAGGCAATGTCTTGCGTGGCCGAACCGAATGCGGTCAACAGTGCAAAGCCCACCAGCGGTGTCAATGACTGTTGCGGGTTGCTCATGGCCATGCCCAGCAGTCCAGCGATGACACAGCCTTGCGCCACCAGCAACCAACTGCGCCGCCGCCCCAACCAAGCGGTGAGCAACGGCAACGGCAAGCGGTCCACCAACGGCGCCCACGCCCATTTGAAGCCGTAGGCCAACCCGACCCAACTGAGAAAACCGATGGTGGCGCGGTCAATGCCGGCTTCACGCAAACGAAAACTCAACGTCCCCAAGACCAACAACAAAGGCAGGCCAGCAGCAAAGCCCAAGGTCAACATGCGCAGGCTCGCGGGGCTGAGGTAAATCAGCATGGAATCCCGCCATCGCAATGGCGCGGGCTTGACAGTTGGGTTATCGTTCATACCTTGTATTGTGATGTGCTTGGCACCTGTGGAGAGATATGCTGACGAAAAGACAATTGATTCACCGTTGCGCTGGTTGCGCGTTGGGTTTATCGGCCCTTCCCTTGTGGGCACGTGAAGGCGTCGAAGTAGGCAAGACCTCGGGCTTTACCAAATTGGTGCCTGCTGCGCAGGTCGAAGGTTCTGCCAACCAGCAATACGCGCAATTGCTCAAACAAGCCAAAGAAAAAAACGCTTTGGCACCGGATGACCACCCGCAAGTCATTCGCTTGCGCGCCATTTCGCAAAAACTCATTCCTTACAGCTATGAATGGAACCCGCGTGCCCGCGAATGGAAGTGGGAAATCAACCTGATTGGCTCAGCGCAAATCAATGCGTTTTGCATGCCAGGCGGCAAGATCGCGTTTTTCCACGGCATCCTCGACAAACTGCAACTCACAGATGACGAAGTGGCCATGGTGATGGGCCATGAAATTGCCCACGCGCTGCGTGAGCACGCCCGTGAACGCATAGGCAAAAGCGAAGCCACCAATGCGCTGGCCAGCATCGGCAGCGCGTTGGCGTCTGCGTATTTCAAGGTAGACCCGAGTTTGACCGATACCGTGGCCAGACAAGGGGCCAATTTGCTGACCTTGAAATTCAGCCGCGAAGACGAAACCGAAGCCGATTTGGTGGGCATGGAATTGGCCGCGCGTGCCGGCTACGACCCACGTTCTGGCGTGACCTTGTGGCAAAAAATGAGCGCCGCGAACAAAGGGGCGCCGCCGCAGTGGCTCAGCACCCATCCTTCAGGCGCCACCCGCATCAAAGAGATCGAAAGCAATTTGCCCAAGGTGATGCCCTTGTACGAAAGGTCTGCGCAGGCCAAACCGTAGTTGGTGCGTCAGGCGAAGCGCTTTAGCCAATCGAGCAACAACGCATTCACTGCGGCGCTTTGTTCGCGTTGCAAAAAGTGTCCAGCATCGGGCACTTCGCGGTATTCATAAGGCCCACTGAAACAAGCCGCTTGCTCGCGCATCAACTCAGCGCGCATGTCTTGTGCCCCGCACAAAGCCAGCGTTGGAACCGTGATGGGGTGTTGCATGGCCGCGCGAAGTGCGTGTAAGGCCGGGTCTGCTTTGGCCGGGTCGAACATGGCGCGGTAATACGCCAGCGCGGTTGTCAACACACCGGGTTGACGCAAGCATTGTTTGACCTGTGCAATGTGCGCATGGTCCTCATAACCCGGCACCGACCAGTACTGCCACAGGTAATCGATGAACGCCATGTCGTTGGCCAGCAAGGCTTGCTCTGGCAATTCAGCTTGTTGAAAAAACCACCAATGGAATGAACGTTGAATGTGCTTGGGCACCAGCAAATGGTTGTTCACGATCTGTGGATGCGGCACCGCCATGAGCACGGCGCTGTGCAACAAGTCGGGGCGGGCGGCACACAGCGCATAGCCGATGATGGCGCCCCAGTCTTGGCCGATGTAGTGCAGTTTCTGGCCAGGTGACATGGCTTCAATCAAACCGGCGATGCCATGCACCAAACTGGCTTTGTCAAAGTAGGCGTTGTCGGCCACGCGCGAGGGCAAATAGCCGGGCAAGTAAGGCGCGATGACGCGGTAACCCGCGTCTGACAGCGCCTGCATTTGCGAGGACCAGGTGTGTGGAATGTCTGGAAACCCATGCACCAACAACACCAGAGGCCCGCTGCCTTGGGCGAGGCACACAAAGTCGACGCCATGGGCGTGAATGTGCAACTCTTCTGGCATTTCAGGTGCCGCCGACGTAGGGGTTGGTTCTGCGTTCGCGCCCGAAGGTGCTTTCAGGGCCGTGGCCGGGAATGAACACCGTGTCGTCGCCCATGGGCCACAGGCGTTGCGTGATGCTGTCAATCAAATGCTGGTGATTGCCTTGCGGGAAATCGGTGCGACCAATGCTGCCCGCGAACAGCACATCGCCGACAAACGCGCGGTTCATTTCAGCCGAATAAAACACCACGTGCCCCGGCGTGTGACCCGGGCAATGCCTCACCGACAAGGTGTGTTTGCCCAAGGTCACGGTGTCGCCGTCGGCCAGCCATCGCGTGGGCTTGAAAGGACGCGCCGCTGGAAAACCATAGGTCGAGGCGGCCATGGGCAAACCGTCAATCCAAAACTGATCGCCCGGGTGCGGCCCGATGATGGGCAAACCGAGTTGCTCGGCCAGATCAGCCGTGGCACCCGCGTGGTCTAAATGCCCGTGCGTGATCCAGATGTATTTGAGCGTGATGCCTAACTGCTTGCAAGCGGCGAGCAACACATCCAAATCGCCGCCAGGGTCGATGACGGCAGCGGTCATGCCCTCGTCCTCCCAGACCAAAGAACAGTTTTGTTGGAAAGCGGTGACGGGGATGGTTTCGTAGTGGAGCATGGGGGTGGGAAATGGTGTTTGATAGCAGAGTTTAGAACTTGTGGAAACAGTTTCGATCTGGAATAAATGAAGCCTTGGCCGTTGACGCGCATGTAAGATCAATTTAACATTGTTGCAACAGGAGCAGAAATGGAAATTGCCATTCGTAACATAGGAAACAGCAAAGGGGTGGTGCTTCCCAAGCCGTTGCTCGCTCAAGCGGGCTTGGAAGGTGAGTCCACCGCCTTGGTTCAGGTCGAGAACGGTTCAATCGTTCTTTCCAAACCAAGTAAACCACTGCGTGCGGGCTGGGCCGAGGCGGCGGCTGAAGTTTCAGCGCAGGGTGAGGACGACTTACTGATGGGCGAATTTGGAAATGCAGAAGATGCGGAGTTGCGCTGGTGAAGCGCGGCGAGATTTGGTTGGTGAACCTTGACCCCACGGTCGGCACCGAAATCAAAAAGACACGTCCTTGTGTCGTCGTGTCACCCCCCGAATTGAACCAACATCTTCGAACCGTGATGGTGGCGCCCATGACCTCAAAGGGCTTTGCCGCACCTTTTCGCGTGCCGGTCACACATGCGGGCACCAAGGGATGGATTGT
>RFYK01000111.1 GCA_009925585.1 Betaproteobacteria bacterium
ATCGTGCCCACGTTCACGTGCGGTTTCGTCCGCTCAAATTTGCCTTTTGCCATTCTTCGACTCCGAAAAAAAACTGACAGTTAATGCCAAGAAAAACCAGATCTGGTGCCCATGGCGGGAATCGGACCCGCGACCTCTCCCTTACCAAGGGAGTGCTCTACCACTGAGCCACATGGGCGAAAAACGCTTCGCCGAATCACCAACACCGCCTGGAGCGGGAGACGGGAATCGAACCCGTGTCATTAGCTTGGAAGGCTAAGGTTCTACCATTGAACTACTCCCGCAAGGTCCCCAACGCCCACGCGGCAAGGCTCTCTACGTTGTCGCAGTTCACCCAAGCAGTGTGGTGGAGGAGGCTGGATTCGAACCAGCGTAGGCGTAAGCCAACAGATTTACAGTCTGCCCCCTTTAGCCACTCGGGCACGCTATCAGCACATGCTATTTTTCTAATTTCCAATTGAAATCGAGGTGTTTTGTGTTCAGCCAATCTTGTGCTTGAGAGAAATGGCGGCAACCGATGAAGGGTGTGGGGCCGCGCAAAGCCGATAGGGGTGACGGGTGATTGGCTTGCAGCAGTAACTTCGGGCCGCCTTGAATAGGGTCGATCAAAGCCCGCTTGGCCTGGGCATGCGCGCCCCAAAGCATGAACACCGCCGGTTGGTTCTGCTGCGCCACGGCACTGATGAGGCTGTCGGTCAACGCCTCCCAGCCTTGCTTGGCGTGAGAAGCAGCCTGCCCTTCTTCCACCGTCAAACACGCATTGAGCAACAACACACCACGCTTGGCCCATGGCACCAGCGAACCGCTCATGGGCGGCTGCAAACCCGTGTCTGTCTGCCATTCTTTGAATATATTTCGCAGTGAGGGTGGCATGGCAACGCCTTCAGCCACCGAAAAAGACAAGCCCTCGGCCTGGCCCGGGCCGTGATAAGGGTCTTGCCCCAGGATCACCACGCGAACATCGGTCAATGGCGTGAGTTGCAGCGCGCGCAAGGGTTGTGGTGGAAATATGCGTGCGCCTTGGCTGATGCGTTCGGATAAAAAAGCCGTCAGCTGTTGCCCCGCTTGACTGCGCCAAAACGCCGACACCCAAGGTTGCCATGACGAATGAACTGCCCACTCGCTGGGGTTGGCATGCTGCAACTGCATGCGGCTTCAGTCTGCAAACAACTGGGCCAAGGCCTCGCCCGGTTCATCGGCACGCATGAACGCTTCTCCGACCAAAAATGCCTGCACACCTGCCGCGCGTAAACGCAACACATCGTCAGACGTGGCGATGCCGCTTTCGGTGACGAGCAACCGGTCCGAGGGCAGGTCTTGCAGCATAGACAAGGTGGTGTCCAACGACACCTCGAAAGTGCGCAAATTGCGGTTGTTGACGCCAAGCAATGAAGTTTTCAAACGCAAAGCGCGTTGCATTTCCTCCTGGTCATGCACCTCTACCAACACCGACATGTTCAAACTGTGGGCAACCGCTTCAAATTCGATCATCTGCGCATCATCTAAACACGCGGCAATCAACAACACGCAATCCGCCCCCATGGCACGCGATTCGTAAATTTGGTAGATATCGACCATGAAGTCTTTGCGAAGCACGGGCAAATCGCAAGAAGCCCGAGCCTGTTTCAAATAATCGGTCGCCCCTTGGAAGTACTGCTCATCGGTCAACACCGACAGGCAAGCGGCGCTGACTTTGCCATCGCCCCACGCGTAACTTTGCGCAATGTCAGCGGGTATGAAATTTTCACGCAACAAACCTTTGGACGGGCTGGCCTTTTTGATTTCAGCAATCACCGCCGCTTGCCCTTTGCTGATTTTGGCTCGCAACGCCGTTTCGAAACCGCGCGTCATGACACGGCTTTGCGCATCTGCACGCATCGCCTCTAAGGGAATTTTGCGTTTGCGCAAAGCCACTTCGTCGTGCTTGGTTTGGACAATTTGTTGAAGTATGTCGCTCACTGCAAATCCTTTGGTCAAGCCGCCACAGGGCGATGTGTGTACTGGACAAACTGCGCCAACTTGGCCTTGGCTGATCCACTCGCAAGCGCCTGCTGCGCCAATGCCAAACCTTTCGCCATGGTGGGGGCGACGTTGGCGGCATACAGGGCCACCCCTGCATTCAGCGCCACGATGTCGCGCGCCGGTCCGGGTTGGTTGTCCAGCACCGCCTCGAGCATCGCTTGTGAATCTTGTGGGGTGTCCACCTGCAATGCGCGGTGACTGGCCATGGTCAAACCGAAATCTTCCGGGTGGATGTCGTACTCGGTGATCTCGCCATGCTTCAATTCGCCCACCAAGGTGGCCGCGCCCAAACTGACCTCGTCCATGCCATCTCGCCCGTACACCACCAATGCATGGTCTGCACCGAGCCTTTGCAATGCACGAATTTGAATACCCACCAGGTCGGGATGAAAAACCCCCATCAAAATATGGGGTGCAGATGCGGGGTTGGTCAAGGGTCCCAAGATATTGAACAGCGTTCGCACGCCCAATTCTTTGCGAACCGGCGCCACGTTTTTCATCGCTGGATGGTGGTTGGGCGCAAACATGAAGCCGATGCCCGTTTGTGCAATGCAATCGGCGATGGCTGCAGGGCTGAGGTTGATGTTGGCGCCCAAGCTTTCCAATACATCGGCACTGCCGCTTTTGCTGCTGACGCTGCGACCACCGTGCTTGCTGACACGGGCGCCTGCCGCCGCCGCCACAAACATGGCGCAGGTTGAAATATTGAACGTGTGGGACCCATCGCCGCCGGTGCCGACGATGTCAACCAAATGGGTGCGGTCTGCCACGTCCACTTTGGTGGAGAACTCGCGCATGACTTGCGCGGCTGCGGTGATTTCCCCGATGGTTTCTTTTTTCACACGCAAGCCGGTGAGGATGGCGGCTGTCATCAACGGGGTGATGTCGCCACCCATGATCATGCGCATGAGATGCAGCATTTCATCGTGAAAAATTTCACGGTGCTCGATGGTCCGCTGTAGGGCCTCGCTGGCGGTGATGGTCATGTGGGCTCCAGTGTCTTCATGCCTTGAGATGCAAAAAGTTTTTCAACAAGTCGTGTCCGTGTTGCGTCAACACCGACTCCGGATGGAATTGCACCCCCTCGATCGGCAACGTCCGGTGTCGCACACCCATGATTTCACCGTCATCGGTCCAAGCGGTGATTTCGAGTTCGGCCGGCAAACTGCTTCGCTCAATCGCCAATGAGTGGTATCGGTTGACGGTGAATGTGGGTGGTAAGCCAGCGAACACGCCCTGTTGCAGCGTATGGATGTCACTGGTTTTGCCGTGCATCAACTGTTGTGCACGAATGATGCGCCCGCCAAACGCCGCGCCGATGCTCTGGTGCCCCAGACACACGCCGAGGATGGGCAGCTTGCCCGCGAACTGTTGAATGGCTGCCACGGAAATGCCAGCCTCTGCGGGAGAGCACGGACCGGGGGACACCACCAAGTGACTCGGCGCCATGGCTTGGATGTCTTCCATCGAGATTTCATCATTTCGACAGACCTCGATATCCGCACCCAGTTCGCCAAAGTACTGCACCAAGTTGTAAGTAAAGCTGTCGTAGTTGTCGATCATCAAGAGTTTCATTCCAACCCCTCCTCGACCAATTCACTGGCGCGAAGCAAGGCGCGTGCTTTGTGTTCGGTTTCCTGCCATTCCATTTCAGGGATGGAATCGGCCACCACACCCGCGGCTGCTTGCACATACAAGGTGTCGTTCTTGATGATGCCTGTGCGAATGGCAATCGCCACGTCCATGTCACCAGCAAAACTCAGGTAACCGCAAGCGCCGCCGTAAATACCGCGCTTGACCGGTTCGAGTTGATCAATCAACTCCATGGCATGTACCTTGGGCGCACCGGTCAAGGTGCCAGCGGGAAACGTGGCACGCAACACATCCATGCTGCGCATGCCGTCTTTGAGCATGCCCTCCACATTGCTGACGATGTGCATCACGTGGCTGTAACGCTCCACTGCAAACGCCTCGGTCACTTTGACGCTGCCGGTTTTGGCAATCCGCCCGATGTCGTTGCGCGCCAAGTCAATCAACATGACGTGTTCGGCGCGCTCTTTCGGGTCGTTGATCAACTCCACTTCGGTGGCTTTGTCATCTTCTGGGGTGGCACCGCGGGGTCGTGTGCCAGCCAACGGCCGGATGGTGACTTTGTTGCCATCCGGCGTGGTTTCCTGTCGCACCAAGATTTCCGGAGAAGCGCCGACCACTTGAAATTCGCCCATGTGATAGAAATACATGTACGGACTGGGGTTGAGTGAGCGCAATGCACGGTACAGAGACAGCGGGCTTTCTGTGAAACGTTTTTTGATGCGTTGACCCACCTGCACTTGCATGAAGTCTCCGGCTTCAATCAAGCCTTTGGCGCGCTCGACCGCTTTCAAATAATCGGCTTTGGCAAATTCACGCTCGGGTGGATGACTTTGCGTGGGCTTGACCACTGGCGCACTGACCGAGTATTTCAACAATCCCTTGAGTTCTCTCAACCGGGTTTTGGCGCGGGTATATGCCTCGGGCGCGTGCGGGTCGGCATACACCAACAAATACAGCTTGCCCGACAGGTTGTCGATCACCGCCAGTTCTTCGGTTTGCAACAACATGATGTCTGGGCAACCCAAGGTGTCTGGCGGGCAGGTGTGCAGCAATTTTTTCTCGATATGGCGCACCGTGTCGTAACCAAAGTAGCCCGCCAGGCCACCACAAAACCTTGGCATGCCGGGGCGCAGTGCCACTTTGAAACGCGCTTGGTATGCCGCGATGAAATCCAGTGGATTGCCGTGGTGGGTTTCAACCACCACCCCGTGGGTCACCACCTCGGTGTGCGCGTGTTCGCCAAAGCCTTGTGCGCGCAAAAAGGTGTTGGCTGGCAAACCGATGAAACTGTAGCGTCCGAAACGCTCACCACCCACCACCGATTCCAATAAAAAACTGTATTTGCCACCATCATGGGTGAATGCCAATTTCAAATACAACGACAGCGGCGTTTCCAAATCAGCAAACGCCTCGGCCATCAAAGGTATGCGGTTATAGCCTTGTGCCGCCAGGCTTTTGAATTCAAGTTCAGAGATCACGAAGAGCCTCCACAGCTCAGCCCTACAGGGCCACAAATAAGGAAAAGGGGTGGGTGAAACCCGGCCAATCAGGAGGCGTAACTGATCAATGCATCCAAGTCACGCCGTGCAGGACGGGCGACGCCAAGGCCAAGCTCCTCGGCCATTGGACCCAGTGAGAATATTTAAGTGCATGAACATGTCGCAAAGTGTAACAAAGCACCGTATTCAAGCATGCAATTCGTCAATACGGTCGATGAAACCATCGCACTCGACGCCTTGGATCGGCTCGCCATGGTTGTACCCATAAGTCACCAAGATCACCGGACAGGCCGCCGCACGCGCAGCCAACGCATCGTTTTGGGAATCTCCGATCATCAACGTGCGCGCAGGCGTTGTGCCCAGGGCTTTGCAGGTTTCTAACAAAGGCATGGGGTCTGGCTTCTTGCGAGCAAACGCATCGCCTCCAAACACATGACTGAAAAACCCAGCCAATCCTTTGTCGGCCAACAAGGCTTTGGCAAACGCGGTGGGTTTGTTGGTCAAACAAGCCATCTTCAACCCGCGCGCATGCAATTGCTGCAACCCGGGCAGTACACCGGGGTAGGTCTGTGCAAATGTTCCGTTGACCCGTTCGTAATGGTGCTGGTAACGCGCAAACGCAGGTTCAAACAAATTTTCAACGCCCGTGTTGTCACACACCATGCCTGAGGCCTTGACCTCGGGCAAATCCAGTTGGTGTCGCAATACCGTGCGAATCAAATGCTCGGAGCCTTTGCCAACCGCAATGTTGACCACCGAGGGAGAGACTTTGGGCAAATCGATATCGGCCAAACACAAGTTGAGCGCGGCTTCAAAGTCACCCATGGTGTCAACCATGGTGCCGTCCAAGTCCACCATGACTGCTTCGATGTGACTGAAATCAAAAGAGTGACGCATATGTGGCATGGATGTAATGTCAAATTTGCCGCCATTATGTCTGTCAAAGCAACTGGCTGGTTGGCAGCCAAATAAAGCCTGATCGCGTCCTCTCAAGCCCGCATGACTTGGGATGCACCACAACTATCTACCAAAGCAATCAAAATTGGCTGGCCAAGTTAAAAATGCAATCCATTTCGACCCATTTTTTCCCTGCGGGTGTCCAAGGAGTGGGCTGTTGAAATTGCCACATCCACGCTTCCCATTGCGCAATGACAGGGTTGGCCAGCGAAGCTGCTGCCATGACCGACGGGTCATACAACTTTGGGTTCACCTCCATGCACATGAAAAGGCGGTTGCCTATCCTGTAGATCTGCATGCCCACCACGCCGTGTGCCAGAAGGTGGTCGCGCACTTCAGGCCAAACCTGTTCATGGGCTTTTTCGTAAGCGGCAATGCTGTCAGCATCGTTCACCAAATCTAACGCCAAGGCAAATCGCATGGTTTAAAAAAGAGGAAACATCAAACTGGCAATGCTCTGTCCAAGTGGGTGTACCCGCCATCCACGAACAGCCATTGACCCGTGGTGTGAGAAGCCGCCTCTGACAGCAAAAACACACATGTTTTAGCGATTTCCTGCGGCGTGGTCATGCGCTGACCCAGCGGAATTCTTCGAGTGATGTCTGCCAATTTTTCACAAGGATGGTCAAACTGCGCCAGCCAATTTTGGTAGAGCGGCGTCATGACCTCTGCAGGGATGACCGCATTGACACGCACACCATCGGCCAACAACGACGCGGCCCACTCTCGCGTCAATGACAAGAGCGCGCCTTTGGCAGCGCAATATCCACTGGCCTGGCCTTGGCCTGTCACCGCCGTTTTAGAAGACACATTGACGATCGCACCACGACTGGCTTTCAAATGCGGCAGACACCCATGCGCCATCACATAAGCATGGATCAAGTTGCGCTCTAAAGAATCCAC
>RFYK01000112.1 GCA_009925585.1 Betaproteobacteria bacterium
GCAACTGGCAGCGGCGCGCGAACAATGCGCAACACGCCTTGTGCCTGAAACATGTCTGCGCGGTGTTGAACGTTGGCCGCTCGCATGGTCAAGCGGTATGAACGTTCATCAACACAGCAGCCCGGTGCACCGCCGCGATGATTTCGATGTGTGTGCCACAGCGGCACAGGTTGGCTGACAACGCCTGTCGAATCTGTGTGTCAGTGGGTTGGGGGTGCTTGCGCAACAACGCCACGGTCATCATCAACATGCCATTCAAACAATAGCCGCATTGCGCGGCCTGTGTGTCGATGAATGCTTGCTGCACTGGGTGCGGTGAACTGGCGTTACCTAAGCCCTCCAGCGTGGTGATGTCGCGGCCTTGCATTTCCATCGCAGGAATGACACAGGCTCTGGCGGGCATGTCATCCACCAGCACCGTGCATGCGCCGCACTCACCCAATCCACAACCGTATTTCGGGCCATTGAGCCCCAAGTCATTGCGCAACACATGTAACAAGGTGGCGGCATCACTCAAGGTCAGATCAACCGTTTGTTGATTGACCTTGAGTTGCACGTCCACTGATCGCAATGGCTTCATGTGCGGCAGTGGTGTGGGCGTGTGAATCAGACTTGGATGTCGCCCGACTGAATGCGCTTGACGCCTTTGGCTGCCATGTTTTTCCATGCAGCTTCCAGCGAACCGTTGAGGTCAATCGCACGGCAGGCGTCTTCGACCACCGACACCTCAAAGCCAGCGGCACGCGCATCCATGGCAGTCCATGCCACGCAAAAATCGGTGGCCAAACCGGTGACAAACACCGTCTTGATGCCACGTTGTTTCAGGTAGCCAGACAAGCCAGTGGCAGTTTTGCCGTCGGCTTCCATGAAAGCAGAATAGCTGTCGACCTTGGGGTGGTAGCCCTTGCGAATGATCAACTGTGCAGAAGGCAAGGCCAAGTCTTTGTGCAACTCTGCGTCCTTGGTGCCTTGTACGCAGTGGTCAGGCCACAGCACTTGGGTGCCATAGCTGAGTTTGGTGGTTTCAAACGGTTTTTTGCCCGCATAAGCAGAGGCAAATGAGGCATGGCCTTGGGTATGCCAGTCTTGCGTGACCACGATGTTGTCAAACGCTTTGGAGATGCGGTTGATGACGGGAACCACTTCAGAGCCTTTGGCCACAGGCAAGGTGCCGCCTTCGATGAAACAATTTTGCACATCAACCACGATCAACACCGAGTCTTCACCGGGTTTGACTTTTGCAGCCGACCAGGCCCAAGGCGCTACCGCACCCAATGCACCCATGGTGCCCAACGCGGTCAGAAGTTTTCTACGATCTGCTTTCATCTTGCATCTCCAAACAAAAAAACCGCACAACCCGTGCGTAGGGATACTGGCTCAACACTGACTTACCGCAAACCGTCTTGGCCCACGATCTCATGTGCTTGCAATCCGCCAACGCGCGGATGCGGTCGGCCACTGTCGGTGACCACCACAGCCACCACGATTTCATTCGCACGTGGTGCATCGGCCACCCGCGCTTCCATGGCGTCGAAATGGCTGCGCACAAACGCCGCGTCTTTGTGACCCAACGGGACATCGATCGCCGTGCCCAGCGTGCCTTGTTTTTTGGCCGATGGCACCAAGGCCGCCCCTTTACTGACCGCCAAACGCAATGGCGCGCCCAACTTGGGATGCAGCAACGCGGCGGCGTGTTCGAGCTCACCGCCTTCGCCGACCACCGCGGCTTTGCCGTAGCTCTGCGCTTGCTCTGGCGCCATGCCCAAGGCTTGCACGCAACGCTGTCCCAACAAACCACCGAGCTCTTCACCGATGTCAATCAGTTCATCCAAGTTGTCGCTGAACCGTCCCGCGTACGGGTTGGCAATCACGGCCATCGCCAATGCACGGCGTGTCGGCGGGTTGACTGGTTTGCCGCCGTCTTGGTGAATTTCATCGACTTGCACAATGATTTTGCGGATCTTCGCTTTCATGTTTTCTCCTGCGCGTTCAACGCAAACCGTTCCATTGACTGATGTCCTCGGCCTTGAGTCCACCGACGCGCGCATGCACCCTGGCACCGGTGCTCATGGCCAAAATGACAATGAGTTCATCGGCATGCGGCGCACCGGGCACACGCATTTCGATCGCATCAAAATGGCTGCGCACATAACTGGCGTTGATGTGCGTCATCGGCACATCCAACGCCGCACCGGGTGGACCCACTTTTTTGGTCGACGACACAATCGCCAGCGCATTGCCCGGCTGACCTGTGGGTTTGTCCCCGCCGCCACCTTGCGTGTAAGACGCACGCTCGCCTTTCCAGCCCAACAACTCTCGCATGGCATAACCACCGGGCACATGCCACAACGCGCCATGTTCCAGTTCACCAGCGGCACCCACGATGGCACCTTTGCCATAGCCTTGAATGCGCTCGGGCTTGACACCCATGGCATCGCACAAGGTCTTGGCCAGCTCGACACCCAAGGGGTTCAACGCGTCCATCATCGGCAAGATGTCAGCGTGGTAGCTGCCCGCATACGGGTTGCGCAACACCGCCGCAATCGCGCCTCGGCACAAGGGCTGTGGCGCAGGCGACCCGAACTCGTGGTGTATTTCTTCCACATGGGTGAAGACCCGTCGAAGTTCGATCAGTTCACTCATCATTGCGCCCAACATTCCAAGGGTTCGGCCACCAAGACATGGCCTTGACAACATAAATACGCGGCATGGATCAGGCCCAACGCCTGCATGCCACGGGCACAGTCTAGCCCGAGTTGCAACGCTGGCTTGACCACGCTGTCGCCCAAGGGCGGCACATCCACCGTCACCAACCGCGCACCCAAATCGGTGTCGTCGCGCAAACTGTTGGCGGGGCGACGCTGAATGCGGGGGTCCTCCAAATTCACCGCATTCGCAATCAACGTGGCAGCCACATCCGCTTGCGCTGCGGTTTGCGCCAGCACGGTCACGCTGTCGGCAATGCCCAATGAAAAACTGCGCCCTTGCCAACCACTGGTGGCCACACCTCGAACAGGCATGGCCGCATCCAACACCAAAGCGCCATCCACCACGACCGTGTCGGGGTCTGACAGCGTCTGTGTGGCCAAGCGTTGCAATGCATTGGACAGATCGGTGACCACGCCAACTCGCCACTGCATCTTGTCTTGCAAATACACCGCGATGTCGCCCCCGTTGTTCACATAAGCCCGGTCCACACCGGCGAGCGACAAACACGCCACCATCTCTTGCGCCACCGCACCCGCGACAGCCGCCATCGGCGTGACAAACCCGTCAGGCGCAGCCACGGCCGCCGCACGGGCGGCGTGGTGCATGCGCCGCGCCACCGGGTCTTGAAACACATGGTTGTGTAACGCTGACACGGGTTGCCTGAGCCAATTCAATTCGCTGACCAAGGCTGGCAACACCTGCGTGAACCGATGCCAAGCGGTGTCGATCGCCTGAGCGCACGCTGCGGGTTGGCCATCGCATTGCAATACCAAATCGATCGGCCCGTGCTGAAAATGCCAGCGGCCATCTTGCAATGAACGGCGCTGTGCATGCATGGGCATCAACCCAACATGGGTGGCGCGTCCAGCGGCCACGGTGTTGCATTGGCTGCAGGTGCTTGCCAACGCAACTGCGTGGGCGCGCCGTCGTTGTGCCATGCACCGTTGCGAAGGCTGTCGTCCAAGGTACGAACAAAACCCATGTGACCGCCCAAGGCTTGGTAATCACTCAAACGCATGCTGAACTCGATGGGTGCGACGATGGCAGGCGTTGGCACCGTGCCAAAACTGTTGGCTGGCATGCGCATCACATCCACCATCAACGTGATACCGCCGCCCGGCCAAACATACGCCGGTGCGCCACCGCAACTGACATTGACCAAGGCGTTCTTGACCGCACGCGTGAGTTGAATCGGGTTGTCAGTGACGCCAGAGCGCAAACTGCCGCCGGCGCCGCCCAAAAACAGCACCGAGACCAACGAGGGTTCGCAGTTTTCGCCGATGCGCTCAACCACGCGTCGCACTTCGATTGGCATCTCTGCAGGTTGAGGCTGCAATGCGTCATCCAGCACGAACCAAGCCGCATGCTCGCCCGTGGTTGAGGTCATCAACAAACGCAAACCCGGCCAAGCTTCTTGCGGGTTCCATTCACCCAAGATAGACAACGGGTCGGTGATGCTGGTGCCGCCCCAACCGGTCCCGGGTTGCGCCACTTGAAAGTAACGCCCCGGCGTGGACTTGCGCCCTTTGATGACGATGCCACTGGGCTTCATGTGCAAACATCGCCCCGCTTGGTGTTCAGTCAATACGCCTGTGATGTGGTCATCGACCACCACCACCTCGTCGCACACGCCCAGCCACTGACGGGCAAACATGCCAATCGCTGCCGAGCCACAACCCACCCGCATGCGTTGCTCGGTGACACCGTCAACGATGGGGGCTTGACCCGCTTGCAACACCAGTTGGGCACCGTTTTCAATTTGCACTTGCACCGCTTGGTGGTTACCCAACCAATGCATCAACTGCAATGCCATGCGGCCTTGTTTTTTGCTGCCACCTGTCAAATGGTGCACACCGCCCAAGCTGAGCATTTGCGATCCGTATTCCGCTGTGGTGACATGGCCGACCTCTTCGCCCTCGTACAACACCGCAGCGCGTTCGTCACCCAGGTAACGATCGGTATCGATCTTGACCTTGAGACTGCAATAACTGAAGATGCCCTCGGTGACCACGGTCACCATGTCCACGCCGTTGGAACGCGAGGCCACGATGAAGGGTGCAGGTTTGTAATCTGGGTAGGTGGTGGACGCACCGATGCCTGTGACAAACAGCCCTCGCTCTGGCTCATCGCTGGCGGACAAGGGCTGGGGCAAGGTGTCGGCGTCCGAGCGCGGCAACAGGTCTTGCGTGGTTTGATCCAGCGCCGCTTGTCGGTTCAACCAAACCACCGCATCCAATCGCACCAATACACCCGCTTGGTTGGCATAGCGGTCGCAAGCACCCACGCGTCCCTCGGAAATTTGACACAACACCGGACACGCATTGCATTCCACCTTGCCTTCGCGCACCGGCCCGTGTTTGGGCTCGACCCGTTGCAGGCCCAAGGGCAAACCGTGTTCAGTGGCAGGTAAACCGTCGGTGTGGGTGGTGCTGGGTGTGTGCATGCGTGATTTGACGTGGCTGGGCGAGGCAAAGTCTTTGACGCATTATGCTGTGGGCTCAGGCGGTTAGAAATTCAAAAGAAAGCATTCAGGAGAAGTCCCATGGCCACCACCACGATCGAGGAAGCCTCAGGCAAGGTCGTTATCAAAAACATCGGCTTGTTGTTGTCCGGTGACATAGACCAACCGATTCTGCAAGCCGACACCATCGTGGTGATGGACGGCATCATCAGCGCGGTGGGTCGCTTCAAAGACTTGGACACCGAGGGCGCCAAAACCACCATCGATGTGCGACAAACCTGCGTTGCACCGGGCTTGATCGACAGCCATGTGCACCCTGTGTTTGGGGACTGGACACCGCGTCAAAACCAACTGGGTTGGATCGACTCGACCATGCACGGCGGCGTCACCACCATGGTGTCGGCGGGCGAAGTGCATTTGCCGGGCCGCCCCAAAGACATCGTGGGTTTGAAAGCACTGGCCATCACCGCGCAACGTGCGTTCAGCAATTTCCGCCCTGGCGGTGTCAAAGTGATTGCGGGTGCACCCATCATCGAAAAAGGCATGACCGAACACGACTTTGCCGAACTCGCCTCGGCAGGCGTGACCTTGCTGGGCGAAGTGGGTTTGGGCTCGGTGAAAGCCGGCTACGAAGCCAAAGAAATGGTGGCATGGGCACGCAAGCACGGCATCCAAAGCACCATACATACTGGGGGGCCGTCCATTCCCGGTTCGGGCTTGATCGACAAAGACGTGGTGCTCGAAGCCGACGCCGACGTCATCGGTCACATCAACGGCGGCCACACCTCTTTGAGCGAAGCGCACGTGTGTGAGCTGTGCGAGAAGTCCAGCCGCGCGATTGAAATTGTTCACAACGGCAACGAGCGTGTGGCGATTGCAGCAGCCAAAGCCGCGCTGGAACTCAAGTGCCCGCACCGCGTCATTTTGGGGACCGACGGCCCCGCAGGTTCAGGCGTGCAACCGCTGGGCATGTTGCGCATGGTGGCGCTCTTGTCGAGCTTGGCAAACATTCCCGCAGAGATGGTGTTTTGCTTCGCCACGGGCAACACGGCACGCATACGGCAGCTGAACTGCGGCTTGATTGAAGTCGGGCGCGCCGCCGATTTCGTGTTCATGGACCGCGCGCAACACACCGCTGGCAAAACATTGCTGGAGAGCGTGCAACTCGGTGACATCCCCGGCATCGGCATGGTGATGATCGACGGGTTGGTGCGTTGCATGCGTTCACGCAACACGCCGCCTGCGACCGAGGTGCCGGTGGTGGTGCATTGAAACCAACCTCTTTGGCCGAGAACAGGGTGGCCGCCATGAACAATCAACCAGATGCCACACCCCCTTCATTGGACATCGCTGACGGTGTGGCGCGCATCACGCTCAACCGTCCGCTTCAGCGCAACCGGTTGGAGAACGCGGACCTGGGCACTTTGCTGAAACAGTTCGAGCTCATCAACAGCGACCCACAGGTGCGGGTGGCCGTGCTGACTGCGAACACCACAGGTCAACCCAAACCGGTGTTTTGCGCGGGCTATGACATCGGTGGCTTTCAACACAACGCACAAGGCTCCAGTGCATTTGAAACTGTGGCGCAAGCATGGGCGGACTTGCGACCGATCACCGTGTGCGCATTGAACGGCAGTGTCTATGGCGGCGCCACCGACTTGGTGCTGGCCTGCGACTTGCGCATGGCGCTGCAAGGCATCG
>RFYK01000113.1 GCA_009925585.1 Betaproteobacteria bacterium
AAATGACGAAGAAAGAGTATTTAAGAAAACAATTATAAGAATAAATAAAATAAATTTATTATTTTTAGCTAAATTTTGATCGATATATGAAATAAAACCATGCTTTGAGGTTCGAGCAGAGAACACTCAATGAATGCAATGCCACACAAACAAATCAGGTGTGTTTGATACAGGCATTGCGCAGATAAGCATTCTTCGTGGGAAACCCGCGTTAAACTGAAATTCATGGCAACGCCCCCTCCTCTCATTCGCAGTTCCAAGCCGTTTTCGGTCGAAATTCCCGAAGGCTCGAACAGCGCCAAATCCAGGCGCAGCGATGTCGTGGGCAGCGATGAACTGCAACTCAAAGGCAAAAAATCTGACTTCAAAACAAGTGATGCTGCCTTGTTGCCAGAGATACACCATGAAGCAGCGTCCGATATCACGAACAGGTCTGCGCATCATGAAGATGCTTTGACTCTGGAGAAGATCAATGTGAAAGAAGGTGCCTCATTGAATGCACCCCATTTGGCGCATGACGATCAACATGCGACAGAGAATGTGCAAAGTGTGAGTGATGACACTTTGAAAGACCATCAAGTGGGGCTGCCCGCCACTGAGCAAGCCGCTTCACGACAAGGGCCCATCGTTGCCGCTCAGGCTTTCGCTGACCAAGCTGCAGGAGGCGCTGCCAACTCCCCCCTGAAAGACAGATACGCCGGTGAAGCTGCATCGGCGATTGCCAAACACGCTGCGGGTATAGAGACTGAAGCACTGAAAGACAACATTCAGTCTGTGGCTGATGATGCGTTAAATGACAATTTGCAAGCCGTGCCAAGCGCAGGTGCACTCAAAGACAATTTGCAAGACGTGCCCGGTGCAGCAGCCATCAAAGACAACTTGCAAGCTGTGCCACAAGATGGTTTAGAGAACCGTGATGTTGGCATTGACAAAGAACATGTGTCTGACAACTTGGCAGCTGTCCCCCAGGACGCGCTCGCATCCCATTCTCAGGGTCTGCCCAAAGAAAGCTTGAAGGACAGAAAAGTTGGTGCAGCAGTGGATCCTGTCCAAGACAGAACCGCAGGTGAAGCCGTCAGTCCGCTGAATGACAGGCAAGCTGATGTGGGCAATGATGCGATCGAAGACAACTTACAAGGTTTGTCCGACGACGCGTCAGAGGACAACCTGCAAGCGATTGACAACCCTGGTGTACGCAGCAATAAGCAAGCGCTGCAAAATGAATCACTTGAAGACAACCACCAAGGGCTAGACAACCAAGCATTGAACGACAACACGCAGGGTTTGCCGAATGAAGCCCTGGCAGATCGATCAGCAGACACTGACAAAGAACATGTGCAAGACCATGTGGTGACCTTGCCAGATCAATCCACTCAACTCAAAGACGGCCCCAAACCCACAGCCCCAAACCCATCAACCCGCTCAGGTTCTGACACTGCGCAAACCAAACCACCCAAGGGCAAAAGTTCAGGCAAAGCAACGGCTGTTTCCAAAGCAGCGCTTTCAGCAGAAGCCGAACAACTGGAAGCCTCCAAGCTGGAAAAAGCACGAAAAATGGGTGAGTTCCACGGGCGCGTGGAGGCGTTGAAAAAAACCGTGTCCGGCATCAACCATTTGTTGGATGAGCTGGAAGAAAAAAAACCAGAGAACAAACTCTGAAGCAGGTTCAACCTGTTTGATCTTCGTCCTGCGAATGGCCCGGTATCTTGCTCGCCAGCACCTTGTCAATGCGCCGGCCATCGAGGTCAACCACTTCTAAGCGCCAGCCCATGGATTCGACCGACTCGCCCTCTTTTGGCAAGTCGCCAGTCAAGACCAAAATCAACCCTGCCAACGTGTTGTAGATGCCTTTTTCTTCGGAAGGTAACTCATCGATCTCCAATCGGGATTTGAGTTCTTGAATCGGCATCATGCCGTCAAGCAACCAACTGCCATCGTTGCGCTGAACTGCCCATGCGTCTTGTGGCGATGTGGTTTGAACCAGTTCACCAGTGATGGCCTCGAGCAAATCGCGCGGCGTCACCAAGCCTTGAACCACCCCATATTCATCCACCACCAACACCATGCGCGTGCTGAGCGCCGGAGTTTTCGGTTTGTCCACCGAATGCGGCCTGCGAAATTGCGACAACAAATCCAAGCCACTCAACGTTTCAGGCACAAATGACGCGGGCGTAGACCACGTCTCCAGCGGCAAATCAGAATCGACATGCAAAAGCATCTGGGACATGCTGACCACACCGACCACTTCGTCCAAGCCATTGCGGCACAGCGGATACCACGAATGGGCTGCCTCGCCTTGCATGTGACCCAAGGCTTGCTGAACCGTCCATGCGCATTCCAACCAGACGATGTCTGTTCTGGGCACCATCAAAGATGCCAAATTGCGCTCGTCTAAATGGAACACGTTTTTCACCATTTGGTGTTCATGGTGTTCAATCAAACCCGCGTCCACACCTTCGACCAGACTGGCGGTGATTTCCTCCTCGGTCACCTGCCTGACTTTTTCCAAATCAATTCGCAACAAGCGCAACACCGCAGCGGTACACCATGACAAGGCGTTGACCAACGGTCTGGCCATCCACGACAAAGCCAGCATCGCGGGCGCGGTCATGCGGGCTGCCGTTTCAGGGTAGATCTGACCGATGCGTTTGGGCACGAGCTCGCCAAACAAAATTGTGCTGAGCGTGATCAACGTCACCACAGTCGCAGTGGCCAAAACACCTGACAGCACAGGGGTGGCACCCAAGCCCTCAAACCAAAGCGAGACTTGCTCGCTGAAAGCAGCCTCACCAATGATGCCGTTGAGCATGCCCAGAGTGGTGATGCCAATTTGGATGGTGGACAAAAACTCGGTGGGTCTGCGCTGCAAGTCCAACGCGGCTTGTGCGCCTGTCATGTTGTCCTCGGCCATCGAGACCAACAATGCGCGCCGACTGGACGACAAGGCCATCTCGGACATGGCAAACAAGGCATTCAGCAAGGTCAATAAAACGATCAGCAAGACATCCATAAAACGGAGTTTCAACGCCCAAGGCGCGCAGTAGGTGAATCAATGACAATCATGCCATGGCAATGTACCTGATTGGCGATGTGCAAGGCTGCGAATCTTGCAAGCGCCTGACCGACAGCAGTTGATTGACTGGTTGCGCATGCAGTCATTGGCCATGCACGAGGCCGGTATTCTGATGGTGCACGCTGGTGTTTTGCCGCAATGGTCTGTCGCGCAAACCTTGGCACTGGCTACAGAAGTTCAAACCGTGTTGCAAAGCAACGATTGGACAACGTTCATCACGCACATGTATGGCAACCAACCCGACCAGTGGCATGACGAATTGACAGGCCATGAACGACTGCGCGTGATTGTCAATGCAATGACACGTTTGCGGTTTTGCACCCCACTGGGTCAAATGGAATTTGCGCATCACCGTGATGCCTCACAAGCCCCGACGGGTTTCATGCCGTGGTTCGATGTGCCCAACCGACAGACCCAAGAAACGACGGTGGCGTTTGGCCACTGGTCTTCACTGAAAGCATTGAACCGGGCCGATGTGATTGAACTCGACACGGGTTGTGTGTGGGGCGGTTGCCTGAGTGCCTTGCAAGTGAACCCCGCCACGGGTCAACGACAGCGACTGCAAGTCAAATGCGACGCCGCGGCTTCGACAAATTAGTCAGTCGCAGTCGTTTTGAACAACGCCGCCACCGTGCGTTTGGGCTTGATATTGGGCGAGATGCTTCGCGAATGGGACAGCACTTGCTCGGTCTTCGGTGCAGCGTCTGGCGGTTGATCCGCAGGTTGGTAGGGTTGATCAAAAAACGGGTCGTGCACTTTCGGCGGTGGTACGAAGCGACTGCGCGCCGCTGGCGGATGGTCTGAAGACACCTCTGCTGATGCGTCGTCATCGTTCCAATGACGTCTGCCATTGTTGATGCGTCCGCTGGGTCGATCGTCATCAAACTCGAACCCCAACAATTCAATTTTTTGCTTGGTCAATTTTTCGATGTCAGTCACCAAGCGCGTGTCGGTGGGGGAAGCAAAACTGACTGCCAAGCCTTCTGCGCCTGCACGACCGGTTCGTCCGATGCGGTGAATGTAATCTTCAGCGTTGTAAGGAATGTCGAAATTGAACACCGCGGGTACATCTTTGATGTCCAAGCCTCGGGCAGCGACATCGGTACACACCAACAAATCCACCTCACCTTTTTTGAACGCCTCCAAGGCTTTCAAACGTTCATCTTGGCTTTTGTCGCCGTGCAATGCTGTGGTTTTCAAACCTTCACGCTCGAGAGAACGGGCCAATCTGGCGCAACCCAGCTTGCTGTTGACAAACACAAACGCCTGAGAAATACCGCGCTGCTTGACGATTTGTTTCAAAGCACGGCGCTTGTCATCATCCGGCACGCTATAGAACAATTGTGTGACCGTGGACGCGGTTTGGTTGGGGCGAGCCACTTCAATCGTGACCGCACCACGTATTCCACTTGGTTGAGTACCGCGGTTTTGGCTTCAATGTGGTCCAACAATCGCCCGGGCGTTGCCACCAACACTTCAACGCCTTTTTTGAGCTCCAAGGTTTGCGGCTTCATGTCCATGCCACCAAACACCACGGCACAACGCAGCTGGGTGTATTTGGCGTACATCTTGACTTGTTGCGCCACTTGGTCTGCCAACTCGCGAGTGGGCAGCAACACCAAGGCACGCACGGGGTGTCTGGCCGGTGAGGTGGAAGCATTCTCGTGTTTGAGCATGCGTTGCAACAAAGGCAGAGAGAACGCCGCTGTTTTGCCAGTGCCGGTTTGGGCGGCGCCCATCACATCTTGGCCAGATAAAACCACCGGTATGGCCTGCGCCTGGATTGGCGTCATGGATTCGTAACCCATTTCGGCAACGGCTTTCGCCAAGTTTGGAGCTAACTGTAATTGGGAGAATGAATTCATAGATAGCGCCTATTGTCGCACTCTGCACCAGACGCCATGAAACCCCGACAAATCAGCTTGGCCGAGGGCTTCAGGCCTTGGGCAAAGTCACGCCTACCTGCCCTTGGTATTTACCGCCACGGTCTTTGTAACTGGTTTCGCAAACTTCGTCGCTTTCAAAGAACAGCACTTGCGCGCATCCTTCTCCCGCGTAAATTTTCGCGGGCAACGGCGTGGTGTTGCTGAATTCGAGCGTCACATAGCCTTCCCATTCGGGCTCAAACGGCGTGACATTCACGATGATGCCGCAGCGTGCGTAAGTGCTTTTGCCCAAACAAATGGTCAATACATTGCGCGGAATGCGGAAATATTCCACGGTGCGCGCCAATGCAAAACTGTTGGGGGGGATGATGCACACTTCGGAATGAATGTCGACAAAACTTTTTTCGTCAAAATTTTTCGGGTCGACCACCGTGCTGTAAATGTTGGTAAACACCTTGAACTCGGGTGCGCAACGGATGTCGTAACCGTAACTGCTGGTGCCATAGCTGACAATTTTTTCACCTGCTGCATTGACCCGTATTTGGCCGGGCTCGAATGGCTCGATCATGCCGTGCTGCTCTGCCATGCGGCGTATCCATTTGTCGCTTTTGATACTCATAAACTGCCTTTGCGTGATGATCAGATTGTAGTTTGGCAACCTGCCTGCATGGGTTCAGGGCAAGCTGCCCACCACCCCTTTCACCAAAAATCGCATCTTGGCAATTTGTTCATCGCTCATCACCTGGCCTTGCGCCAACACGACCCCATCTTGGTTATCGAATATCGGGCCGGTGAATGCCTGCAAACTGCCTTTGGCCATGGCACGCTGTAGACGCAAAATTTCTGTTTGAACCCGCTTGGGCAAGCGCGGACCAAATGCTTCGACCTTGATCATGCCTTCGCGCACCCCGCCCCATGTTTGCGTGCTTTGCCAACTGCCACGGATGACGTCCAGCGCACGGCGGCTGTAGTAGTCGCCCCACACGTGCGTGATCGCCAGCAACTGCGCTTGCGGCGCCACATGCCGCATGTCAGAGTGATAGGCAATCGCCAGTTTTCCTTTTTCTTGCGCGGCCACCATCACCGCATCAGAGGCCGTGTGAAAAGCCAACACATCGGCTTTTTGGTTCATCAAAGTGATGGCTGCTTCACGCTCACGCGCCGGGTCAAACCAGGTGTCCAACCAAATCAATTTGACCGACGCGTTCGGGTTGACTGAGCGCATGCCCAACGCAAACGCATTGATGCCTTGAATGACTTCAGGAATGGGAAAACTTGCCACATAACCCGCAATACCGGTTTTACTGACCCGCCCTGCGGCAATGCCCGCAAGAAATCGGCCTTCGTAATAACGCGCATTGGCGGTGGACACATTGGGAGCTGTCTTGTACCCAGTGATCGATTCAAATTTCACGTCAGGAAAATCTGCAGCCACCTTGAGCGTGGGCTCCATGTAACCAAAACTTGGTGTGAATATCAGACTTGCGCCTTGTTGTGCCAAATCTCGAATGACCCGTTCGGCATCCGAACCCTCGGACACGTTCTCGACAAACTGCGTGCGCACTTGAATGCCTTGCTTTTTCAAATTGGCTTCAAGCGCCAAACGTCCCAATTCATGTTGATGCACCCAACCCGCAGGCAATCTGGGGGTGACATACACAAAACCGACTTTCAAGGGGTCGGTAGTTGTTGGTTTGGATTGACCCCAAACGGGGTGAGATGACAAAGCCAACGCGAACAGCGCGGCGATGAGGTTTTTGTACATGGTGTTCCTCGACATGTCCCTTGGCAGGGTGAAAACTGATTGCGATGAAGCGATCAGGGCAAAAAAAACGCGCTGGGA